>JAJDXO010000026.1 GCA_022823235.1 Rhodospirillales bacterium | reverse complement strand
CCAGATATCATTTGAAGTGGATTCGTTGGATACCCTGCGGGCGCTCAAAAAACGGCTGGATGAGGATGAGGTCGAAATTGCGGCAATTAGCGATCATTGTGTGACGTGGTCGCTATATTTCCTGGATATAGACGGAAACCGCATCGAGACCTTCGTGTACTCACCCTTTTACGTTCAACAACCAAGGCTCATGCCGATGGACTTGTCGTTGAGCGACGCCGAAATTGAAAAAGTAACCAGGGAACGCTTTGGCGATGATCCGACTTTCAGGTCATTGGACAGTTGGAAAAGTGATTTCGCCAAAAAACTTGGCGCCGCCGTTTAGGGTTTTTCACCGGCATATCGGATTTTGGCCGCTTTGGGTCATTAGGGGACAATGTCCGGCGCGGCCGCCCTTTCGGTCGGCGGACCCGTGCTTTTCAGCTTGAAAAACACGGGTCCGGGACAGAATAATTCCGCATGGCTCTTGAGCTTTACCATCACGGTTCGTCGGTCTGCGCCGCCAAGGTGAGACTTGTTCTCGCGGAAAAGGATGTACCGTGGGAAGGCCGCTATTTGGACATTCTGGCCGGTGAGCATCACACGCCCGAATATCTGAAACTCAATCCCAAAGCCGTCGTCCCCACGCTGGTTCACGATGGCCGGGTGATCCGTGAATCCTCGGTAATCTGCGAATATATCGACGATGTCTTTCCCGGCCCGAATCTGAAGCCGCCCGATCCCTTTGTCCTCGCCAACATGCGGCTGTGGACGAAACTGGTTGACGAGGAGGTTCACCCGTCCACCCGTCCGGTGACCTACGTGGCTACCCACCGGCACACGATTATGAAAGGAACTCCCGAAGAGGTTGAGCGGCACATCGCCGGCGATCCGGATCCGGTCTGGCGCGAGCGCAAGCGCGGTTGGATTTATCAGGGATTCGACGCCCCGGATGTACGGATCGCAATTCGCTTCTTCGACAAATTGCTGGGTGATATGGAGACGGCGCTGGATGGCTCGGTATGGCTGACGGGAGACGAATACACGCTGGCCGACGGCGCTTTGACCCCCTATTTGAATCGTTTGGAGATGCTGAGTTTGAGCCCCATGTGGCGCAATCGGCCGAATGTCGCGAGATGGTTCGATCAAGTGAAGGCGCGAGCCAGCTTCGAACCCGCCCTGTTCAGCTACCTGCCCGATGATCTGAGGTCGGCCATGATCGAAAACGGCCGGAAGGCATGGCCCGAATACAAGAAGATTTTGGAAGAGAATTGACCTTCGCCCGCCAAGCCGATCGGCGCAAAACAGGTCGATTATCCTGTGCCGCCATGGGCCGAATACATCCGGTATCCAAGGCCGGGAGAACGCAATGACCGAGCATACGCAGGTCGGCATCGTCGGTGCTGGTCCCGCGGGATTGCTTTTGTCCCAGGTCCTCCACCTGCAGGGCGTCGACTCGATCGTCGTCGAGCGGCGCAGCCCCGAACATGTCCTGAGCCGGGTTCGGGCAGGCGCCCTTGAGCCCGGAATGGTGCGCTTCCTCCGCGAGGCCGGCGTCGGAGACCGGCTCGACCGGGAGGGCCATCCCCATACGGGGTTCGAGATCAGCTTCGACGGAACGCGGTTCCGCGTCGATCTGGAGGAGTTGACCGGCGGCGAGTACATCACGATCTACGGCCAGACGAATATTACCGAGGATCTCATGGCCGCGCGGGCCGCGCTCGGCGGGCAACTCGTATATGAAGTCGAAAATACGCGCATCGAGGACCTCGACACCGAACGGCCCGCGATCAGATACCGCAAGGACGGGAGCGAGCATGAAATTCGCTGTGATTTCGTTGCCGGCTGTGACGGATTCCACGGGGTCAGCCGCCCGACCCTTCCGGGTGACGTACTGAAAAGCCATGACCGGAAATATCCCTATCATTGGATCGCTCTCCTCTGCGAGTCCCGGCCGGTGGATAAGGAATTGGTGTACGTGCATCATCCAAAAGGCTTCGTACTTTGCAGCATGCGGTCACCAACCCTCAGCCGGTACGGCATTCAGTGCGAGACCGGAGACAGTGAGGATGACTGGCCGGAGGATCGAATCTGGCAGACGATTTCGGACCGCCTGCCGCCGGATTTGGCGGAAACGCTGGATACCGGTCCCTGCCTCGACAGAAACATCGTCCCGATGAGGAGTTTCGTCGCCGAGCCGATGCGGTTCGAGCGGCTCTACCTGGCGGGTGACTCGGCCCACATCGTGCCGCCCACCGGCGCGAAAGGACTCAACCTCGCGGGCTCGGACGTGTACTACCTGTCGCGTGCCTTCGTCGAATATTACAAAGGCGGCCGTTCCGATCTTCTGGAGGCCTATGGTCCGACGGCACTGGACAGAGTGTGGAAAACGGAATGGTTTTCCGGCTGGATGACGCAAATCCTCCACACCGATCCCACTCACGGTCCCTTCGACCGCCAGGCCCAGATCGCCGAACTCAGGCTTCTGTCGCAATCCCGGGCCCGGCAGACGGCGCTGGCGCAAAGTTATGTGGGGCTGCCCTACTGAGGCATTCGTTAGAGCAGTTTCCGCCGAGTTCAGGTCCGGTTCCCTGGTCGGGTTTCAGCCGGCCACGGTCACGCGGCGGCGTCTCCTATCACCCCGCGCCGTATTTCGCTACGTACTCGGCGCGCTTGCGGTTGAGCGCATCGACGATTTTCGCGCCTTCGACCCTCATGGGTTCGGTCTCTTCGCCCGACGGCCCCACATTGGCCTGCGTATAGCTCGGCCGCGCCTTGACGGCCCGCCACCAGGCCCGCGCGTGGGGCCGCTCCGCGAGCCAGGGCTCGACCAGCGTCATGCCGTCGAGGCGGGCGATGAAGGTAGAGAGGTCGAGATCGGCAAGCGTGAACCGTTCGCCCATCAGCCACGGCCCATTCCCGGCGACGGTCTTGTCTATCTTGGCGAATATCCGTTCCCACGTCGCTATGGCGCGCATGACATAGGGAGAGTCCATGCCTTCATGCACGCAGGATTTTTGGCGCTGGGTGCGTTCAAGGACGGTTTGACCGTCCCAATAGGCCTGACGGTCATGGTCGGACATGGCCAGCAGTTTGGCCCTGAAAACGGCGACGAACGAAAGCGACGCAACGCCTTCGAACCCGGCTTCGTCGGCCTCCTTGATCCATTCCCGCATGCGGGCGACAGCCGCCGGTTCGGCGGGTTTGAGCGGCGGATCCGGATAGAGATCGTCGAGGTAGTCGCATATGAGCGACGACTCCCGGATCACCTCGCCGTCATGGACCAGCGTGGGTACCTGGGCCTTGGGGTTGAGCTTCAGATATTCGGGATCGAACTGCTCTCCCTTGAACAGGTGGATGTGGCGCGGAACCCAGTCGGTGACGCCCTTTTCGGCGAGCGTCATCTTCGGCCGCTCCGAACAGATCGAGTTTTCAAAATAGTAGAGCTCAAGCATGTGAATTCCTTTTTCTCCCCGACAATGACAGATACAGTCGATGCCGCTCAAGCAGGACTCGGAGAGAAATTCCGGAATTGAGGACAGCATGACCATCCAACGAATTGAAGCCGTTACCTACGGCGTGACCGACCTGGAAACGTGTGTCGCGTTCCTGGAGAACTGGGGTCTGGAAAAGGTCCGGGTGAACGACGCCGGCGCTGAATTTCGGACGCTCGAGAACCAGAGGATCTCGCTGCGCAATGCCGATGACCCGTCCCTGCCAGCAACCGGGGAAGACGGCGCCACCGTCCGGGAAATCGTTTGGGGCGTGAGCGACAAGGCCGGCGTGGCGGCCATCGGCGACGAACTCTCCAGCGACCGGGAGGTGCGGGAGGGCCCGGACGGCGGCCTCCATTCTCACGACGACAGCGGATTTGCGGTCGGGTTCAGGGTCGCGGACATTACGCCGGCCGATACGCCGGACCAAACGCTGAACTTTCATGAGAAGGTCGAACGGGTCAATGAACGCAGCTGGCCGGAAGACCGCATGACGCCGCTCCGTATCGGCCACGCGGTTTATTCCATCGAGGAGGAGGGAAACTGGAAGGCGGCCGAGTTCTACCTCGATCGCCTCAACTTCAGGCTCACCGACCGGGCGGAGGATGCCGGCACCTTCATGCGCTGCGAAGGGTCCGCCTTCCACCACAGTCTTTTCCTGATTCACCGGCTTGGGACCCGAAGGTATTTCAATCACCTGGCCTTCGAAGTGAACTCGTTCGACGACATCATGATGGGCGGCACCCACATGCTGAAGAACGGTGCGGTCAGCGTCTCCGGCCCGGGCCGTCATTCGCTCGGATCCAACTGGTTCTGGTATTTCAGGAACCCGTGCGGCGGCGATATCGAATACTTCGCCGACATGGACCGCATGGATGACGATTGGGAGCCGCGGTACTGGGATGAGTCGCCGCCCTACGCCCGGTGGATGCTCGGCGACGGCATTCTTACGGGCTGATCGGCTCGATCCTTGACCCCGGCCGACGACAGCTTTGATGTCGCCATCATCGGGCTCGGCCCGGTGGGCGGCGCACTGGCCAATATCCTCGGCGCGTACGGCATCCGCACCGTCGTGCTGGAACGCCGGCCGGCGGCCTATCACCTGCCGCGCGCCGTCGCCTTCGATGACGAAATCATGCGGATCTTCCAATCACTCGGGTTGTCGGACCAAATGACCGGCATTACGGCTGTCGGCGAGGGCGTCGATTTCGTCGATGCCGGCGGCAACGTGCTGGTGACCTGGCCGCGGCCTAAGGTACTCAGCCCCAACGGCTGGTATGTCAACTACCGCTTTCATCAACCGGCGCTGGAGCAGGTCCTGCGCGACGGCATGGCGCGGTACCCTCATGTGTCGGTACGGCTCGGCAACGAGGTTACGAATATCGACCAGGACTCTGATGGCGTGACGCTCACGGTGGCGCGGAACGGCGGGTCGGAAATCGGGGCCGTCCGCGCGGCATTTGTCGTCGGCTGCGACGGCGCCAATTCGTTTACCCGGGAAGCGATGGGGGCCGGGATCGACGATCTCGGGTTCAATGAGCCTTGGGTGGTCGTGGATTTGGTGCTCGAGCGGGAGCGCGCGGACCTCACGCCCCGGAGCATTCACTATTGCGATCCCGCCCGCTCGGCGACGTACGTGTTTATCGGCGCCGGCCGGCGGCGGTGGGAATTCAGGCTGCGGCCCGAGGATGACCCGGCGACGATCACCGAGCCGGAAAACGTCTGGCGCCTGCTGTCGAACTGGATAACCCCCGGGGAAGCCGAACTCGAGAGGGCCGTGGTCTATACCTTCCGTTCCGCCGTCGCCATGTCCTGGCGCCGGGGGCGGGTGATGATCGCGGGGGATGCCGCGCACCTGATGCCGCCGTTCATGGGCCAGGGGATGTGCGCCGGCATTCGCGATGCGTTCAACCTGGGCTGGAAACTGGATCGCGTGATCAATCGCGGTTCGGCATTGGACCTCCTGGACACCTACCAATCCGAGCGGGACGCCCATGTCCGCGCCTTCATCGAACTCACGGTTCAAATGGGGCAGGTCATCAACACGACGGCCGACGCGCTGGCGGCGGGAAATGTCGTCGAGTTGGGCGAAGGACGACAAAAAATCTCCCAGCTCCGGCCGGCCCTGGGCCCGGGATTGAAGGCGGGAACGTCGGCCATGACCGGTCACCTGTTTCCCCAGCCGAAACTTCCGTCGGGCGAACGGCTGGATGACCGGATCGGCGGCCGTTGGGCGCTGATCGTCGGGAACGAGCATCGAAATTCGGTGCCCGCCGAAATCGCCCGCCGGGCGCGTGAAGAGGGCATCGCCGTCATTGAAGAGGAGTCGCCCGAGCTGCGGGAATGGTTCGAGACCAGCGGGCTGGCCGCGGTCGTTCTGCGTCCGGACCGGTATATTCTCGGCGGCGTTGCGGACATCAGGGACGTCGGCAGCCTGATCGACTGGCGTTAGCGTCGGCTCCGGGGCACGGCCCGTCGCCGGGAATTGATCAGCTTTCCTGCCGTTCGGCCCAGCCGGCGAAGATCTTCTCCAGGATGACCACGACGTAGTAGAGGCCGATCCCCATGACCGCGAGGGCGATGAGCACGGCGAACATCAGCGGGTAATCGGCGCTGATCTTGCCGCTGTCGAACAGGTGGCCGAGACCGCGGCCGTGGGGTTCGACGATCTCCATCAGGTTGGTGCCGATGAAGGCCAGCGTGACGGCCACCTTCAATGCGCCGAAGAACTCCGGCAGCGTCTTCGGCAGGGCGATCTTGCGGAAGATCGTCAGCCGGCTGGCGCCCAGGGAAAGCAGGATGTCCCTGTATTCGGGCTCCAGCGTCGACAGGCCGATGGAAATCGACACGGTGATCGGGAAGAACGAAATCATGAACGCCAGCAGGACGGTATTGAGATTGTGCTGGCCGACGAGCAGCAGCGCCACGACCGGCACCACCGTCGCCTTGGGAATGGCGTTGAAACCGACCAGCAGCGGATAGAGCGCCTCCCGCATGGTCCGGGAGAACCCCATGATCATGCCGACGACCACGCCGAAGGCGATGGCCAGCATCAGCCCCGCGACCGTCCGCCACAGGGTGTCCCAGCCGAATTCAAGGAACAGCCAGCGGAACTTGTAGAACGCCGGGCCGAGGTCCGACGGCGACGCCATCACATAGTTCGGCCAGCCGTTGATCCAGACGACGAACTCCCACAGCAGGGAGAAGATCACCAGGGCGATGATGGGGGTGGCAAACCGCTGTTTGGAGCTCATGACCCCGGCTCCCCGGCACCCGACTCCGGGCTCTCCGGCTCGTGCTCAAGTTCCCCGAGCGGGCGTCCCTGCGCGACCTGGATCTGATGCCGGAGGTCGAGCAGCATCTGCGTGGCTTCCGGGGTATAGAGATCGTCCAGGACCCGGTCCCGGCCGAAGGGCACATCCAGGACGTACTGGGTCTTGGCCGGGCGTCCGGACATCACGACCACCTGGTCGGCGAGAAACACCGATTCCCTGAGATCGTGGGTGATGAGGAGGCAGGTGAACGCTTCGTTGTGCCTGAGCTCGTGCATGATCTGCCAGAGGTCTTCGCGGGTGAACGCATCCAGGGCGCCGAACGGCTCATCGAGGATGAGGACGTCCGGGCGGTGCGCCAGGGCGCGGCAAAGGGAGGCCCGCTGACGCATGCCGCCGGAGAGCTCCGAGGGCTTCTTGTCCTCGAACCCCTGCAAGCCGACCATGGCCAGCAACTCGTAGCCCCGGTCGTTCTTCTGCTTGCGGCTCAGATCGTTGGGCACGATTTCCAGGGGCAGGCAGACGTTGTCCAGGATGGTGCGCCATTCCAGCAGCACCGGATTCTGGAACGCCATGCCGACGGTATTGCGCGGCGACGTGACCTTCTCGCCGTGAAGGATCACGTCACCCTCGTCGGGAAACAACAGACCGGCAATCAGCCGGGTCAGGGTGGATTTACCGCATCCCGAGGGACCGACGACGGCCGTGAAGGCGCCCTCGGGCACCTCGACGTTGAAGCCGTCCAGCACCGGCAGCGGGCCCGCGTCCGTCCGATAGGCGTGTTTGACGTTGGATATCCGGATGAGCGCGTCTGAAGGGGTTGAGGACATGGCGGCAGATGCTCGAAATTATTGGACGACCGAAGGGCGGGCGGGAGTTGCCCGCCCCTCGGCGTCACGGGGTAGCCGAAGCGGGTTACTTCAGCATCAGGCTGCCGTCCTTGGGCAGGTAGGCGCTGGTGAAGATTTTCGATACGTCCGGCTTGTTGCTGAACTTATAGTTCTGCGCCAGCTGCTTCATGGCTTTTGCCATCCGTGCCGAGTCGATCCCGCCGATGCCGTTGGCCTTGGTGTAATCGGTGACCACGTTGGCGTCGATGGACAGCTTCAGGCGCCGGGTCTCGAGCGCCACGTCGGCCGCCGGATTGCGTTTGGCGACCATGGCGGCGCCCTTCGCCGGATCGGCGATGACGTCTTTCCAGCCCTTGGCGACGGCGCGGATGAATCCGGTCACCTTGCCGGCGTTGGCCTTGGCGAAGTTGGTGTTGACGATGATCGCGTTGCCGTACAGGGCGAGACCGTAATCCGCCATCAACAGGACCTTGATATCCTTTTCCGGCACGCCGAGGCGCACAAGGTTGAGGAAGCTGGAAAACGAATAGCCGGTGATGGCGTCCACCTTGCCTTCCTTGAGCATCGGTTCGCGGGTCGGGAAACCGACGGGCTGAACCTTGACCTTTTTGACGTCGATGCCGTTGGCGGTGGCGAAGGCCGGGAATTGCGCCCATGCGCCGTCAGGCGGCGGCGCACCCAACACCCTGCCTTCCAGATCCTTCGGGGCGCTCACCCCCTGGGAGGCCCGGCCGACGACCGCGAAGGGCGGCTTGTCGTAGATCATCATCACCGCCGTGACCGGCGCACCCGGGTTCTTGTCCAGGAACTTGATCAGGCTGTTGATGTCGGCGAAACCGAGCGGAAACTTGCCGGTCGCCACTTTCGGAATGGCGTCCAGAGAGCCCTTGCCGGCGGAAATCGCCACGTCGAGGCCCTCGGCCTTGAAGTGGCCGTTGTCGACGGCGGCGAAATAGGCGGCACTGGGCCCTTCGAACTTCCAGTCGAGCGCGAAGGGAACTTTCGTACCTTGAGCCGGGGCGCTTGTCGGGATTCCGGCCGCCAGGCCGGTGGCCAGACCCGCTGCCAGAACGGCTGTCGCGGTAAACCGGGTAAGCATGATGACACCTCCATTGAGTTTTATCGTGGAACAGTGGTAGTCGGACTTTAAGTTCTATTGTCGAACAGTGATAGTCGGACCATCGGCAATTCTGTTCAAGTCAGTTTTCGTCGGTTGCATTTTCGGATAAATCGCCCCTCCGGTGGCCGGGCCGCCGAATTTCCGCCGGCGCGGGTCAAGACGCCGCCGGCGCGGATTACGGCATGCCGGCGCGGATCCAAAGGCCCAGCAGTTCCCGTTCCTCGGCGGACATCCTGGTCTGATTGCCGAGCGGCATCGCCCGCGACATGACGGTTTGCTTGAGGATGCCGTCACCGTGCTTGCGGATATCGGCCAGGGTGTCGAGCATCACGCCTTTCTGCGCCTGCTTGAAATCGGGGTGGGTGGTCTTCACCGCATGGCAGGCGACGCAGTGGGTCTGCACGATGGCGAAGACCTCGCCCTCGTCCGGCACGTCGCCGTCGGCGATGGCCGCATCGGGACGGTAGCTCACGAAGCCGATGAGGATCAGCATGAACACGGCGCTCACAGGCCATTGCCACTGGAGCGCGCGGCCGCTCTCGCCGGCATGCATGCGGTTGAAGAAATCCCGGATGACGCCGCCGACGATGATGATCAGCGCCACCACCAGCCACGGGTGGGCGGTGCTGAACAGCATCGGGTAATGCGAGATCAGCATCATCACGAGCACCGGAAGCGTCAGGTAGTTGTTATGGGTCGAGCGCTGCTTGGCCTCGTCGCCGAGCCAGGCTTCCGGCGTCCGTCCGGCGATCAGGTCGGCGACCACCACCCGCTGGTTGGGAATGATGATGAAATAGACGTTGGCCACCATGATGGTGCCGATGATCGCCCCCACGTGGACGAAGGCGGCGCGGGGGCTGAACAGACCGGTCAGCGCGACGGTGAAGAGCAGGATGAAGGCGAACACCGCCGCCGACAGCAGGACCGGCCGCCGGGCGAGGAACGGCGTGTAGCAAAGCAGGCTGTAGACGATCCACCCGCCCCAGAGGAAGCCGATGCTGATCATGATGGCCTCGGCCCGGGACAGGTCCGCCACGTCGGGATCGATGAGGAACGTATCGGCGCCCCAGTAATAGATGATCCCCATGAGCGCAAAGCCCGACAGGAAGGTGGTGTAGGCCTCCCATTTGAACCAGTGGAGCTCTTCCGGCATTTCCGCCGGCGCGACGGTGTACTTCTGCATCAGATAGAAGCCGCCGCCATGGACGTTCCACGATTCCCCGCCGACCCCCGGCGGCAGGGCGCGGCGCTTGCGCAGACTGAGGTCCAGGAAGATGAAATAGAACGAGGTGCCGATCCAGGCGATGCCGGCGACCAGATGCAGCCAGCGGAAAACCAGATTGAGCCAATCGGCGAGCGCTAGGTCCATGGTCCGTCGTTTGTCGTCGTCGCTTCGATGCCCGGCATGTTCAGCGCCTCAACTCCCGCGGTAGGTGGCGTAGCCATAGGGCGAAACCAACAGGGGCACGTGGTAATGGTCGCCGGGCGAGGCGATTCCGAAACGGACCGGCACCAGATCGATGAACGGCGGATCCGGCAAATCGACGCCGCGGCCCTCGAAGTACGCTCCGGCGTGAAATACGATCTCGTAGGTCCCGGCGCCGAACGCCTCGCCCTCGGCCAGGGGACCGTCGCATCGGCCATCGGCATTGGTCTCCACCGACGTCACCAACGACCGGGCCTCGCCGTCCAGCCGGAACAGGTCGATCCGCATGCCGGCGGCCGGGCAGCCATGAGCGGTGTCGAGAACGTGGGTGGTCAGATATCCCATGGGGACTTCCAGATGGATTTCGCCGGGACGGCGGGCGGCGGTTGACGGGACGATGGTAGGCCCGGCCTTGCCGCTCTTGCAACGCATAATCATTGTTGTGTCCGGCCGGACCGGATGACAATAATTCCCCATCCGAGAGCCTTCGCCGCCCGAGACGAGGTCATGCGCAACGACGACTACCCCCGCGATCTGATCGGCTACGGCCCGAATCCGCCGAACCCCGGATGGCCGGGCGGCGCGAGGATCGCCGTTCAGTTCGTGCTCAACTACGAAGAGGGCGGCGAGAACTCCATCCTTCACGGCGACAAGGCGTCGGAAGCCTTCCTCTCCGAAATGATTGGCACGGACGCCCGCGAAGGCGTCCGCCACATGAGCATGGAATCGCTCTACGAGTACGGCAGCCGCATCGGCGTGTGGCGGATTTTCAAGCTGTTCCGGGAACGCGATATTCCGCTCACCTTGTTCGCCGTCGCCATGGCCATGGAGCGCAATCCGCTGGTCACCGAGCGCGCCCTCGAGGCCGGACACGAAATGTGTTCCCACGGCTATCGCTGGATCGACTACCAATACGTTCCCGAAGACGTGGAGCGGGAACACATGCAAAAGGCGATCGAAATCCATACGGCGATCGCCGGAGAGCGGCCCCTCGGCTGGTACACCGGGCGCACCAGCCCGAACACAAGGCGGCTGGTGGCGGAAGAGGGCGGGTTCCTCTACGACGCCGACGACTACAGCGACGAACTTCCGTTCTGGACATTGGTCGAGGGCAAACCCCACCTGGTGGTCCCCTATACCCTGGACGCCAACGATATGCGCTTCGGCAGCTTCCAGGGCTTCAATGCCGGCGATCAGTTCTTCAACTACCTCAAGGACAGTTTCGATACCCTGTACGACGAAGGCGCCGAGACGCCCCGCATGCTGTCGGTCGGGCTGCATTGCCGGATCGTCGGGCGGCCGGGCCGCCTGGCGTCGCTGAAGCGCTTCCTGGATTACGCCCTGTCCCATGACGACGTATGGTTTTGCCGGCGGATCGACATCGCCCGGCACTGGCGCGAGCGCTTCCCGTTCGAGGGCGGGTGATGGACACCCACGCCTTCGCCATTAACCGGCCGAGCCGGATGGCCAGGCCCGAGTTCGTGCAGGTCTTCGGCGGCGTCTACGAGCATTCGCCGTGGAT
This sequence comes from Rhodospirillales bacterium, assembly GCA_022823235.1. Classification (GTDB taxonomy): domain Bacteria; phylum Pseudomonadota; class Alphaproteobacteria; order Rhodospirillales; family UBA2165; genus JAJDXO01. The sequence continues at coordinate 252,419 of JAJDXO010000026.1, read as the reverse complement.
CGCCGAAACGGTCTGGGAGCTGGGTTCCGGCCCCGGCCCCGACCCCGATACGGGCGCGGACTGGGACACCGCCGAGGGCATTCACCGGGCGTTCCGGACGGTGGTGGACCGGGCGGGCCGGGAGAAACAGCTGGCGCTGCTCCGGGCGCATCCCGACCTGGCGGGCAGGCTGGCGATCGCCGGCGAACTCACCGCCGCCTCCGACGCCGAACAGGCCGGCGCCGATCTCGGCAATTGCACCCCGGACGAGTTCGAGGCATTCCGGTCGCTCAACGAGGCCTACAGGGACAAGTTCGGATTTCCGTTCATTCTCGCCGTCCGCGGCTTTCACCGCACCGAAATCCTGGAGATTTTCCGGGAACGGGTGAACAATGATCCCGAAACCGAGTTCGCGACGGCGCTCGAACAGGTGCATCGGATCGCCCTCTTGCGGCTGCGCGACATCGAGTAGAGGAGACTTCGGACATGCCCGACACCCCGCCGCCCGAATTCACCGCCGCTACGGTCAACCTGGCATCGCCCCGGCTGGGGGCCGAGGTGATCCATGCGACCGATGAGTTTTTCGGGGCCAAGGAACGGATTATCCAGGATGCCGAGCCGGTGTTCATCCCCGACAAGTACGACACCCACGGCAAGTGGATGGACGGTTGGGAATCCAGGCGGCGGCGGGACGGCGGCCACGATTACTGCGTTATCCGGCTGGATGCCCTGTGCATTATCGAAGGTTTCGACGTGGACACCCGGCACTTCACCGGCAACCACCCGCCCCACGTCTCCATCGAGGGGGCGCTCACCGAAAATCGCGCCGGCGAAGATACCCAATGGACCGAGCTGGTTCCGAAGACCGCGGTGAATGCGGATTCCCACAACTACATCGAGGCCGATTGCGCCGACCGGTTCGATCATGTGCGGCTGCATATCTATCCCGACGGCGGCGTCGCCCGGCTCAGGGTGTATGGCCGCCCGCTGCCGGCCTGGGAGCGCCGCGACCCGGCCGGCGTGCATGAGCTGTCGGCGATTGCCAACGGCGGGCGCATCGTCGGCTACAACGACGCCCATTACGGCTCACCGTGGGTCATTTTGTCCCCGGGCCGCGGGCTCGATATGGGCGACGGCTGGGAAACCCGGCGGCGGCGCGAGCCCGGCAACGACTGGATCGTCGTCGCCCTGGGGGCTGCGGGAACCGTCGAGCGACTGGAAATCGATACCGCGCACTTCAAGGGCAACTACCCGGACCGGGCCTCGGTCGAGGGCATAGCGCTGGACAAGGGCGAAGACGAAGGCCGGCTCCTCGGGGACGGCGCCGAGTGGCGCTCCGTGATGCCGGAAGAGAAGCTGGAGATGGACCGGATCCATACCTTCGAGGGCGATCGGGTGCGCGACATGGGACCCGTGACCCATCTCCGGCTGAGCATCTATCCCGACGGCGGGGTCAGCCGGTTCCGGGCCTTCGGCAAACCGGCCGGGGACTGACCCCGATGCCGGGGCCCCTCACATTGACCGCCGAGCCGCTGACCCGGGCGGCGTTCCGGGAATTCGGCGACGTCATCGAAACCGACGGCGCGGAGAGCTTTCCCATCAACGAGGGAACGACCACCCGCTACCACGATCTGGCCCGCGTGGACGTCGCCTCGAAGGCGGGCGTGCCGCTGATCAGCATTTTTCGCGGGCTGGCCCGGCCGGCGCCCATCGAAATCAGGATGATGGAGCACCACCCGCTTGGAACCCAGGCGTTCTACCCCCTGCAAAACCACGCCTATCTGGTGGTGGTGGCGCCGCGCGGGGCGGCCGTGGGGCCGGAAGACCTCCGCGCGTTCCGTGCGGCGGGCGATCAGGGCGTGAATTATCACCGGGGGGTCTGGCACCACCCGCTGCTGGTGTTGCGCGACGATCACGATTTTCTGGTCGTCGACCGGGGCGGCGACGGCGACAACTGCGTCGAGCATCACTTCGATGCCGGACAGGGCATCGCGCTCCTCGACGTTTAGGGTCCGGGTGAGCGGCGGCTGAGGCATGAAATGATTGCGTCATGGCCGGGCCCAGACCCGGCCATCCACGTGGATCACCGGGTCAAGCCCGGTGATGACGATTTGCGGGGGAGGGGAGTTGGTTTGCCCTCTCCCTCACATCCTCGATGGCCATCAGGATGGCCTCGGGGGTGGCCGGCGCGTCCAGCCTCGGGAAAACCTTGCGGCCGCCGGTCCGCGCCACGGCGTCGCGGATCGCCAGCCACACCGAGATGGCCAGCATCAGCGGCGGCTCGCCGATGGCCTTGGAGCGGAAAATGGTCGGCACCATGTTCGGCGCGTCTTCCAGAATGTGAACGTTGAACTCCGGCGGGACGTCCCGGCTGCCCGGGATTTTGTAGGTCGACGGCCCGTGGGTCTTGAGGTGCCCGTCCTCGTCCCAGACGAGCTCCTCCGAGGTGAGCCATCCCATGCCCTGGACGAAGGCGCCCTCGATCTGGCCCATGTCGATGGCCGGGTTCAGGGAGTTGCCCACGTCCTGCAGGATATCGGCCTTCAGCACCCGGGATTCGCCGGTCAGCGTGTCGATCACCACCTCGGCGATGCAGGCGCCGTAGGTATAGTAGTAGAACGGGCTGCCGGTCATGGTTTTCGCGTCCCATGAGATGTCCGGCGTCCGGTAGAACCCGGTCGCCGAGAGCGACTCCCGGGCCCGCCAGGCGAGATGGGCGCATTCGGCGAAGGAGATGCTCTCGTTGCCGGCATAGACCCGGTTGGCGCGGAACTCGATGGAGCCGGTTTCGACCCCGAAATGGTCCGCCGCCGCCCTGGCCATCCGCTCCTTGATTTCCGTCGCCGCGATGTGGGCCGCCATGCCGTTGATGTCCGAGCCCGACGAGGCCGCGGTCGCAGACGTGTTGGGCACCTTGTCGGTGCGGGTCGACGAAATCTTGATCCGGCCGATGTCGATCTGGAACGTGGACGCCACCACCTGGGCCACCTTGACGAACAGGCCCTGTCCCATCTCGGTGCCGCCGTGGTTCAAATGGACGCTGCCGTCCGTATAGACATGGACCAGGGCGCCGCCCTGGTTGAGGGTCGGCAGGTTGAACGATATGCCGAACTTCACCGGCATCAGGGCGATGCCCTTCTTCAGGGTCGTATTGGCGGCGTTGAAGTCCTCGACGGCCCTCGCGCGGCCCTCGAAATCGACCTCCCGCATCAGCCGCTCGGTGAGCTCGACGATGATGTTGTCCTTCACCGTCTGGCCGTAGGGGGTGACGTTGCGCTCGCCGGTTCCGTAGTAGTTGATCCGCCGGATGTCGTCGACCGGCTTGCCGAGTTCGGCCGCCACGTGCTCGATCACCGTCTCGATGGCCAGCATGCCCTGCGGCCCGCCGAAGCCGCGGAACGCCGTCGCCGAGACCGTATTGGTCTTGCATGGGTATCCGTCGAACCGGACATGGGGGAGGTAGTAGCAATTGTCGGCGTGGCACAGCGCCCGGGCCATGACGCCGGACGAGCAGTCGGCGACGTTGCCCGACCGGGTCGCCATCTCGATTTTCACGCCCTTGAGCCGGCCGTCCTCGCCGAATCCGGCCTCGTAGCGGAAGCGGTAATCGTGGCGCTTGCCGGTGACGATCATGTCGTCGTCGCGGCGCAGCCGCAGCTTGGCCGGCCGGCCGGTGAGCGCCGCGGCGAGGGCGGCCAGCGCGGCGATGCCGGTGGCCTGGGTCTCCTTGCCGCCGAAGGCGCCGCCCATGCGGCGCACTTCCACCAGCACGTCGTTGATTTCGATCCCGAGGACGTGCGCCACCCCGTGCTGCACCTCGGTCGGGTGCTGGGTGGAGGCGTGGACGGTGATGTCCCGGTCCTCGCCGGGGACTGCCAGGGCGACCTGGGATTCGAGATAGAAATGGTCCTGCCCGCCGCACGATACCTCGCCCGACACCCTGCGGGGGGCGGCCTCGATGGCGCCCTCGGCGTCTCCCCGGACGACGCTGTGGGGCGGATAGGTGAATTGCCCTTTTTCCAGCGCCTGATCGATGGTGAGGACCGGTTCCAGAACCTCGTAACCGATGTCGATCAGCCGGGCGGCGTCGCGGCCCAAATCGTAGGTGTCGGCGGCGACGATGAGGACCGGCTGGCCGGCATATTCGGCGAGGCCGTCGGCGAGAATGGGCTCGTCGGAGAAAATCGGCGCGATATCGTTCTTTCCCGGAATGTCGCCGGCCCCGAAGATGCCCGCCACCCCCGGCGCCCGGAGCGCCTCGGCGATATCCACCGAGACGATCCTCGCATGGGCGTGGGGGCTGACCACCGGGAAGATCTCCAGCGTGCCGGGCAGCGGCGGCATGTCGTCCACATAGACCGCATCGCCGGTGACGTGCTTGACCGCGCTGTCGTGCCTGAGCCGCGCATGGGCCGCGCCGACGATATCGCTTGTGGCGGTTTCCGGGCCGCTCATCGGATCAGCGCCACGTCGAGGGGTTCGTCCACGCCCGAGATATCCCGCCACAGCCGGGCGAACAGGTTCCTGGCCACCATGGACCGGTAGGCGGCCGACGCCCGGTGGTCCGACAGGGGCTCGAAGTCCTCGTCGACGGCCCGGGCGGCCTCCATCAGGGCGTCCTCGGTCCACGCCGAACCGGTGAGCGCCGCCTCGCAGGCCCGGGCCCGTTTCGGCGTCGCCGCCATGCCGCCATAGGCGATCCGCGCATCCCGGACCGACCCTTCCGCGACCGCGATCCGGTAGGCGCCGATGACCGAGGAGATGTCCTGATCGTAGCGCTTGGAAATCTTGTAGGTCCGGAAGGCCTCGCCCGCCTTGAGTTTCGGGATGCGGACGGAACGGATGAATTCGCCCGGCCGCAGGTCGGTTTTCCGGTAATCGAGGAAGAAGTCCTCTATGGGCATCTGCCTGGGACCGTCCCGGGAATGGAGGCTCAGCGTGGCGTCCAGGGCGATCAGGCCCGGCGGGGTGTCGCCGATGGGGCTCGCATTGCCGATATTGCCGCCGATGGTGCCCATGTTCCTGATCTGCCGGGAGCCGATGCGCTTGATCAGCGTGGCGAAGGACGGGTAGTCGCGCCCGATCAGCGGCAGGGCGTCCGTATAGGTGACCGCCGCGCCGAACTCGAGGAAGTCCGGCTCGTCGCGAATCTCCAGGAGTTCCGCGACCCGGCCCGTATGGATGACCACCGGCAGTTTTCGGCGCTCCTTGGCGGCCAGCAGGCCGAGGTCGGTGCCCCCGGCGAGGATATAGGCATCCGGATTGTCGGCCAGCGCCCCCGCCATTTCGGCGAGGCTCACGGGGCTCAGGAATGCCTGGCCGCCGGCCTCGTAGCGGTCCGCCGCCTCCGCCGGTTCGTGCGCTTCATAGGCGCCGGGTCCGGGTCCGGTTTCCCCGCACGCCTTCACCGCCGCGTCGACGATCGGGCGGTAGCCGGTGCAGCGGCAGAGGTTGCCGGCCAGCGCCTCGTGCACGGTTTCGGGATCGATCTCCCCACCAATCTCCTCAGGCCCCCGGCGCAGCGCGTAGAGGGCCATGACGAAGCCCGGCGTGCAGTAGCCGCATTGGGTGCCGTCGCCGTCGGCCATGGCCGCCTGCACCGGGTCCAGGCCGTCGCCGCCCGCCAGCCCCTCGACGGTCAGCACGTCGGCGCCGTTGAGGTGCGGCAGGGTCAGGAGGCAGGCATTGGCCGCCCGGAAGGTCCGGGCGTCTTCGGGGCCGGCGGCCAGCACCACCGTGCAGGCGCCGCAATCCCCTTCGGCGCAGCCCTCCTTGGTGCCGGTGAGGCGCAGGTGTTCGCGGATATAGTCCAGCGCCGTGACGTTGGGCGGCACGTCCCGGACGGCGTGCCGCCGGCCGTTGAGATGGAACTCCAATGTCATCCCGGCGGCTCCCGCCGCGGCGTTTGGGCGGTGTCGGCGGATGGCGGAATTTCGATTGCGGAAGCGGGTGCGCCGGCCGGATCGGCGGGAAGGCGGTGTGCGGAAGAGCGGGCGAACGGGCTCTTTGTTCCCATGGCGGCCGGACTGCGTCCTTTCGGTCCCGTTTATCGCGAAAACTCTAAGCCATGTGAATCCGGCATGGCAAACGGTAATTCTGCAATGCACAACGGGGGAGATTGCGTGGGGAATTACATACTTACCTATAGGTTCAAAGATTTCCTGACTTGACGCTCCTGCCGTAGTTTAGCAAGCTTTTCCTGTCACATTCATGCAGAGCCCGCTTTGTCGGGTTGCCTGCTAAATACAAGAACCCGACTAACGAAGGGGATAGCTACCTTTTCGTGGGTGAATAGGCAGGACTTTTACGCTCTCTGCGTGAATGTGACACGGCCCGGCACCAGTCGGTTCGTGGACTCAACGCGGGGAAAGAATTCATGAAAAACTTGATTGTCACAGGTGTTCTTGGCGCGGTGATCTGTTTTCTGTTTGCCGCCGCGCCAGCCACCGTCGCGGCGCAGACGGCCGCCGATCAGGTTAAGGACAGGGAAAGCCTCAAGGCGTTCGTTCTTGACACCAAACGGTATATCGAAGGTCTTCGAGACTACAACGACGTGGCAGCCCTTCGGGATACCTTGCGGCAGAAACCGCGCTGGGCCTCTGGCGACATCTATCTGCTGTTTTTGATGCTGGACGGCTCTATCTCCCTCCACGGCGGCGACCGGTCATTTCAGGGCCGCGATATTCTAGACCTCAGAGACGACCGCGGCGTCGCGGTTGCGAGGGAGATGATGAAGGTCGGCGAGGCCGGCGGCGGTTTCGTCGGTTATGTGGACGGAGCGCCGAAGACTGCGTACTCCATCAGGACCAAGACCGGCGTGGGCAACATCGAGTTCTATCTGGTCGGCGGTTTCTCCAAGGACCTGACCGCCGCACCGCTGGCGAAGATGGATATTCCGGCTCCTCCCATCACGGCCGCGGAGGTTGTCGACAAGGGAACGCTGGTCGCCTTCGTCGAGGCGGCGGCCGCCGCCTACCGGAAGACCTATGAGACGGACAAGCACGGAGGGCTCATGGCCCTCAGAAACACCTTCCGCGAGAAGGGGGGGCCGTGGCGGTCCGGAAACGTCTATCTGTGGGTCGTGGGCGGCGAGGGCATCATCATCTTCCACGGCTTCGAACCGTGGCGGGAAGGCAAGCCCATGAATATCGACCGGGTTGATATTGAAGGCCGTCCCTTTGTGAGACAGCTGGTCATGGGCGCCATAAGCAAGGGCCGCACATTCGTTCGCTACCACTACGACGATCCGGAAGTCGAGGGGGACGAGGATACCGGGTCCCCGAAATTCGGATACGCCGTGAGTTTCAACGCGCGGGGGTCGGATCAGAAAGTCGTTGTCGGCTCCGGCATCTACCTCAAGAACCAATAGCTGCGGCGGCGCGGCGAGGTCCGTCGGCTCGCATGCTTCGGCCAAGTGGGCGTTGGACGGGCGGGCGTAACCGGCCGCACCATGTGGAGATCGCGGATTATCGCCGAAGGAACCTGACATGAACGTGAAGAACGGCATGAGGCCGGTGCATCCGGGCGAAATCCTGCGCGGCGAGCTTGACGAGCTCGGGTTGTCGGCCAACGCGCTGTCGAAGGCGCTGGGCGTGCCGGTGAACCGGATGACGATGATCCTGAACGGCCGGCGGGGCGTGAGCGCGGACACGGCGCTCAGGCTCGCACGCTATTTCGGGACGACGCCGCAACTCTGGCTGAACCTGCAAAAGACCTGGGAGCTTCGCCAAGCGGAGATCGCGGCGGGCCGCGAGATCGCGAAGTGCGTGAAGCCCCGGCAATCGGCAGCGTAAGGGGGGTACGGAACCGTCACTTTCCCAAGTCCGCGAGCATATCACCTCCGCCGAGGGACTCTCGGCGGAAGATGTCCGTAGGTGTGAGACCTTGCTCAGCAGGTCGAACGAGAACGGCACCCTAAGTCCTGTGAACTGCGGTGGGTTTGTGACCAAATTGGACGAGCGCGATTCTTAACCACTTTTAATGCCGCCTCCACGATAGTCATTTGATCGTGAATTTGCGATCCGCTCGATGGCTGTTGATGCTAGTGGTCGACGTGTCGACGCGGGATCGACACCTGCCCGCATCGCGCACATAAGTCCAGCCGCCTCCATGTAACTCTTGACCTCGAAATATTGATGATCTGCCCAAGGAAGAGCCCTTAGGTCATTCTTCATCAAATTTCTATTTTCATTCACGGCGATCACTGGAATTCCTTGCTGAAGCGCCGCAAGCGTAGGCAAACCCAGACATCCCTGAGGAATGACAAGACATGACACCTGCTCCACACTAATCGAACTAGGGTCAAGAATTTGGTGGTCTTCCGTGACTATTACCGGGCTACGATGGAGTCCCTTTAACACGCAATGAAGAAACGCCATCGAGACCGCCTCTGCGGCTAAGCGGGGCTCGACAATACCAACATCCGCGTTTGCAATTTTGCGGTTTTCGAGCATAGGTGAGTGGGCCGCAGGAACATCGAATATCGAGGAAATCGAGTGGGTCAGCAGGGCCTCAACGCCGCCCCATGGGTTCACCATTTCACCTGCCGAATTAAAGTACTTTTGGTGATAGTGTTCGGGCACATTGATTACAGAAGCAATCGCCACCGCATCGTAGAATGGGCGCTCAGCATCCAGTACGTCGATAATGGCCCCAAAATTTTCTACCTTGCCCGCTGCCCTTCCGGAGCTTGAATACTGCGCCGTTAGCCGCACAGGAGACTCCATTCTCACTACTTTGGTGCAATTCAGCCCAAAGGATGCTCGTGCTGCACTTACTGCGTTTATCACCGAATTTACGAATAACTCGTCCTCGTGCTCATCAACAATTGTGAGCACTCTATTCGACCTAACTTTTCTGAGGCCGACAGTCCCCATCAACAATCTGGACAGAATGCTGCCTTCGACATACACGGTATTTTCGGTCATCTCATTGAGATCCGACGCGTTGACGACATTCGGGTGTGTAATAAGATTGTCGCAAATTTCAGCCAACATTCGGGCTACCGGTGTCGCATCTCCGGCGTGACCACCTATTTCTGCACCAACGCCCGTTGGTACGACAAAAACGGCATTAAATTCGTCGGCTGAAGCCCATTCGCGTTTTCGGAAGTCTAATATTGAAGCTACATTAGTGCCGGGCTCCGCCCCCTCAATTACGCCCACCTCGCAATCACATCCTTGAGCGTCTGAATTTGTAACTGCAAAGCGAACTGAAGCTAGGTCACTTCCTAGCCTAAAACGCTGCGCTTCTCGGATTTGATCAAGGAAATTTGGCGCACTTGGCGGGATAGGTAGCGATACGAATTTTTCAGTTATTTGCATGTACTGTCCCGCCGCATTGTCGAGCAAAATCTTCATAGAAGAACTGATTCTCGAGCGTCAGTTCACCTTCGTCCGTGATCGCGTACACTGAGGGTAAGTTGATGCCGTTGAAATAATTCGCTTTTACCAAGGAGTAGGCACCAGCGTTCGCGAAAATCACTTTGTCGCCAATGCGGACCGGGGCGTCAAACGCATATGTTCCAAACAAGTCCCCAGCGAGGCATGTAGCTCCGGCCAGAAGAAATTCGTATGGCCCGTCCTCAGCATCGCCCACAACATCCGGCTCAAACTGGAACTCGAATATCTCAGGCCAATGGCTGGTACTGCAATCCAGCACTGCAATTGAACGACCATCGCTGACAAAACAATCAACCACTGATGCGACGAGATAGCAGCCCCTACGGACAATTGCGGTGCCCGGCTCAATGAATACCGTAAGTCCGTATTGAGAACTAAGAACCTCGACGCATTCTTCGAACTCCTCGATATGGCCAGCGTCGTCGAATAAGTAACCACCGCCGAGATTTATCCACTCGAGATTCTCAAGTAACGGAGCGACGCGATCTGTTAAATGCCGAACTGTTGCAAGCAGCCCGGAAAATTCACTCGCCTCACTGTTGGTGTGGAAGTGCAAACCCGAAATACCTACCAGGGAATTGTCGTCCCGCTTGATTAGACTTTCGAGATGATCAAGCGGGACGCCTAGTTTCGAATATTCTCTGCACGGGTCGTATCGCAAGTCGCGAACCAACGACATCCCTGGATTGACGCGAAGGCCACAACTCGTGGACTTCACAAGAGTTGGCCCAAACATCTGCCACTGCCTCAAAGAGTTTAGAGCCACGTAATCACAGAACTTGCCGATCTCCGCGACTTCGTTAGGTCGCATTCCAGGATTGGTAATGTGAACAGACTTGCCGTCACCCAACACGTCTCGGGATAATCTCGCCTCGAAGACCGAACTGGCCGCGAAGCCATCAACCGCGTCAGCAATCGCATCCAACACACCGCGTATCGTGTTGGCCTTTGGAGAATAGAGTAGTTTACATCCCGCGTGTTTTGCGGCCCCATGTACTCGTGCAGCATCTTCGCGAAGCGTTCGCTCGTCGAAAACTACGGCGGGCGTTCTCACGCTGGCTAGGTGTACCGATATATTGTCAGGCTTATCTCTCAGCGAATGACGTAGCAGCTCCATTTACTTCTATCCCGTAGTCTGTCTGACCCGTTCAAATATCTTCTCGAACCAAAAGCCTGAGCCCACCGCCCAAATAACCGGCAAGAAAATGTTGGCGGCCGGTGATGTGTCGTCGCCAAACGGGAACAAACGTCCCGCGATTAGACCGGACTTAATAAAAGCGAAAGAAATCAAACCGGCAACAAGACCCAACAGTCCGCCGACGACCGCTCGCATAAACTCTTTTTTGCCTTCAGTATTACCAAGCTCTATCACATCGGAGTTCTGGAGTTGCCGGAGTACCGAAAGAAGTGCGCCAACGATCCCCAACAATCCCCACTCGAACCAACCAATCGATCCACACATTTCCCACGGACACATCACGGGCAGAAATGCTATCGGCAGGAGCGCCAAGATCGTGAAAATCGCTCCGATCCGAAGATTTCTTAGGATGAGCGAGCCCGAGGACCAATCAGACTCGGTTTCAGCTACATACTCCAGTAGGGCTTTCAGCGTCTCCTTTCCGAGTCGGAGTCGTGCATCCTCAGAGTGATCTTGATCTGCAAGCTGCCCACGATGGAGCCAGTATTCGTTGGAGTTTATCGGATCGGTGACCACCTTAAGTCGATTTTCCCAGTTCTGATATTGCTCAGTATCGAACTGATACGAACTCTCTTCGCCGTAATCCTTGAGAACAGCCAATCTCAACTCGGCGCGAGCTTTCAATGCCTCTTCCGTGTCGAGCGCGTCAACAAGGAGTTGGTCGAGATGTAGGGTCTGGTAGTAGGTCCAACCCTCGGGAGTCATCGCCCGCAAGCGCCCAATTTCAGCCTCTATTTCTTCTCCAAGTCCAAGCGCCGCGCTATTGTCCTGTGATTCTCCTCCTGAAGCCTGTTGCTCACGTCTAATGCGACCCGCGACTTCGTTTGCATTTTGGATCAGCGCTTCGATCATGTCGCGATCTTGAATTTGCCTCTCATGAATATTGAGATCGTATTTGAGCCATAGGTGGCCGTATACCCAGAGGAGGATGAAACCAATGGGTATTGCCAAAAGACACTCTTCACAAGAAACCTGTGGTTTATGTTCAGGAGGGAACACCAACCAAATGCAAGCACCAATCAAAAACAAAAGGCTGCAAAGTCCTAGTACCCAAAGCGCGCAAAGCACATACCACTGCCAGTCCTCAAGCTCCGGCGGATTCCGAAACCGCTTACCCTCTGCTCTGTCTGGTGGAGAGTAGTCCGATTGCTGTGGGTCCGAGTCCTCTACCGGAATGGTATCGGACATACCTTGTCACCCCCCATTTTGTTTACGAGTTCATCATCGCAAAATATGTTCGTCCAAACAATGCGACCGACCAGCGCCCAATATGACAGGAAGGTAAGGAGCTACCTGGACAGCCACAAGGACCACCTGGTGATCCATAAATTGCGGACCAATTCCCCCCTTGCCGCCACGCCCGCACCCGCAACACGGATTTCACCGCGCCGCCGGTTTGAAGGCAACACGAAACGCCCGCGGTCTTCCGGCCTATTGCCTTGAGGATCGGCCGATTAGCGGACAAACTTGCCGGACGGAGCGTTTCCGCGAACGTTCGCGCGGCGCCGCTCCGGACCGTCGGCGAGATCCAGGCTGGGCGCATGCAATTCGGATTTCAGTTTTTTCCGGATATCCGGGAGGACGTGAAGCCCCCCGAGCAATACTATCGGGAGGCGATGCGCCTTATCGGCCTGTGCGACGAGTACGGCTACTCCCACGTCCGGACGGTCGAGCACTATTTTCATCATTGGGGCGGGTACAGCTCGAACCCCATTGTCTTTCTGACCGCCGCGTCCCAGCACACGAAGACGGCCCGCATGGTCACCGGCGCCGTCTTGCCGGCATTCAACAGCCCGCTCAAGCTCGCCAGCGATCTCGGCATGCTCGACGGGTTCTGCGGCGGCCGCCTGGACGTGGGATTCGCGCGCGCCTTCCTCCCCCAGGAATTCCGCCATTTCGAGATCGATATGGACGAAAGCGTCGAGCGCTTCGAAGAGGGCATCGCGCAGGTTCAAATGCTGCTCGAGGAAGAGAACGTCAGCAATTCGGGAAAGTTCCACAGCTTCGAGAACGTGACGACGTTTCCCCGTCCGACGCAGAAGCCCCGGCCCAATTTCTATGTCGCCGCCGTGGGCACGCCGGCATCGTTCGAGCGCGCCGGGACGATGGGGCACTGGATCATGGCCATTCCGGGCGTCGGCTCCGATCCCATCGCGCTCCTGGAGACCTACCGGGGCGCATGGGCGAAAGCCGGCCATGCGGGGCGGCCCAAGATGATGATGGCGGTGTTCATGTTCTGCGATGAGGACGGAGACCTGGCCCGGCGGACCGCCAAGCCGCTGATAGAGGGTCATTTCGCGGCGATTGCCGATGCGATGACGGAATACGGCGCCGGGAGCCCCTCCGCCGCCTACCAAAACTACGACAGGATGCGCGAGAAAATATTGGCCCAGACCATGGAAGCTCAAATAGACTGCGGGGCCGCCTATGTGGGCGCGCCGTCCGAAATCATCGGGCAGCTGGAGGCCTTCGATGCCGCCTGCGGCGGATGCGACGAACTGTCCATGCAGGTCAACTACTTCGGCATGGACGTGGAGACCGCCGAGACGTCCATCCGGCTGTTCGGCGAGAAGGTCATTCCACACTTCGCGGCCGGAACGGAATAGGGGACGGGGTTGTCATGAAAGAGTTCCTTGAGGACATCCGGGCCGGGAATCTGGCGCCGTTGTGGGAGATCTATGAGGACCTGATCATGGACGAGCCCAACCGGGCCGAACCGTCGGTCATCTGGAAATGGGACGACATGCTGCCGCTCATCGAGCGCTCGGCCGAACTCGTCCATGGAAAAGACGCCGACCATCGCGTCCTGATCCTCAAGAACCCGCACCTCGGGGGCGGGATGGCGACCACCAGCAACATCGTCGCGGCGTACCAATGCGTGAACCCCGGCGAGAAAACGCCGCCGCACCGGCACACGCCGGCGGCGACCCGGGTCATACTGGAAGGCGAGGGCGGCGGGACGTTCGTCGACGGCAAGCGCTGCGACATGTACGACGGCGATTTGATCATCACCCCCAACTGGACGTGGCATTGCCACGAGAACGACAGCGGCCAACGGGCCATTTGGCTGGACGTCCTGGACCTGCCCCTGGTGGGGCAGCTCGATGCGGTGTTCGGCGACATGAAAATGGGACCCGAAGACCGCTACCCCGCCAACAGTTCCACGCTGTCCGACGGCGTCTACGAAAAAGCCGGTCTGGCGCCGGTGACGCGGCTGGCCGGCGTCCGCCACTCCCCCCGGTTGCGCTACGGTTGGCGGGACGTGCTGGCGGTCCTGGAGGAGACGCCGGAGCACGGGGACGGCTCGCGGACCGTGCGCTATACCAGCCCGCTCGACGGCAGGGACATTCTGCCGACCCACGATTCGCGCGTTCTCTCCCTCGGCGGGGACAGGCCGACGGAACGGGCCCGTTCGACGGCGAGCGCCGTCTGCATCGTGATCGAGGGCGCGGGATCGAGCCGGATCGGCGAGGTCGGGCATCAATGGCGCGAACGGGACGTGTTCACCATTCCCCACTGGACATGGGCGTCGCACGCCGCTTCGACCGGCCGGGCGTCGATGATCGTCGTTTCCGACCGGCAGGTATTGGAAAAACTCAACCTCTACCGCGAAGAAGCCGGCTGATCGGGGAGCGGGAACGGCGCGCCTTTATTGCTCCCTCCCCCTCGACGGGGGAGGGTTGGGGTGGGGGTGACTAATGTGCGCGGCTATTTGACGGCTTCCCCCTCACCCAGCTACGGCTAAGCCGGGCTGCCGCCCGCCAAGCCTCCGCATCCCTCTCCCTCCGGGGGAGAGGGAGCAGTCGCGTTGCCGCATCGTGCCCCCTTGCCCCGGCGTCCGCGCGGGCTAAATGAAGTGGCGGGAGGGACGCGCACCATTCCCTCTCCCCCGGAGGGAGAGGGATGTGGAGGCTTGGCGAGCTTGCGAGCCTAGCCGCAGCTGGGTGAGGGGGAATTTCCATATCACCCCCACCCCAACCCTCCCCCGTCGAGGGGGAGGGGGATTTTCTTTTGGCCCTCACCTTGGAGGCGAGCCATGCAATTTTGTACGAACTATTTGGGGGGGTACCTCCCAAATGGGTGTCATCAAATGTCCATGAATGTCCATGAATGTCCATGTCCCCGAAAACGCCGCTATGCGCCCGGTGCATGGCTCGCGCACTGAGATACCCTCGGGGGACCGTTCCATCGCGCCGGCGCGCGTGGTAGGTTCGGCGGATGCAGCCGGCGCTTGAGGCGTTCCCCCCGCCGGGGGGGCCGATCCATGAAACGGACGATGCGGCGGTCGTTCACGTCGATCTGACGCCCGACGGCCCGCGCGAAAGGGCGGCGCTCGGCTGGCTCGACGCCGGGGAGCGGTCGCGCCGCGCCCGGTTCCTGTATCCCCGGCCGCGCCGCGAATTCACGCTGTGCCGCGCGGCGCTCCGCTCGCTGCTGTGCCGCGAACTCGGCTGCGCCAACGCCGAACTCTCGTTCGGAACGGCGAAATTCGGCAAGCCGTTCGCCCGGGTCGGCGGCAATCCGGCGCCGGTCGCCTTCAACGTCAGCCACAGCGGCCGGCACGGCCTGATCGCTCTCGCACCGACGGGCCGGATCGGCGTGGATGTGGAAGAGCGTTCGACGAAGCGCAATCTGGACGGATATATCCGGCTGCTGTTCGCGCCCGAGGAACGGACGGCGCTCGAAAAATCTCGCGGCCGGGAGAGGGTCGAACTGTTCTACCGCCTCTGGACCCTGAAGGAGGCGGTGATCAAGGCGGTCGGCGCCGGCCTGTCGATCGATCCCGCCGGCTTCGGGATTCCGCCGGGCATGGTTCAAGGCGAGAGGACGGGGGTCTTCAGTTTTCCTCAAACCCTGGAGGTCCGGTGGCGTCTCGAAAATATCGGCAATGACCGCTTTGCCGCCGCGATCGCCCGGGAGGCGCCCTGAAATTACCTTGAACTCCGGTTGAACCGGCGGACCCGGCGCACCCGGCAAACGGGCTTGCCATGGTCGGATTGCTGCACCATAATTTTGTCACTTGATTGTTGCGGGGCCCGGCCCCGCTTATGTCCTGGGATTTGCGTCCCGTTTTTCCACCCGGCTCGATGCGGCGCTTTCCGTGCCGACCGGCCAATACGTCACCGAAGGAAGAAATACCCATGTCATCTACAGAAAATCGTATCAAAGAACTTGCCACTCAGCATCTGGGTCTCGGTCCCGATCCGGATTTAGACGCCCAGCTGGCCGATGCCGGGGTGTCCTCGGTGGATGCGGTCGCGTTCTTCAAGGAGGTCAACGGCGAGTTCAGCCTCGGGCTGCAGGCCGAGGAATGCCTGCAGTTCAAGACCCTGCGTCTGCTTACGGACCATATCGGCGCGAACGCAGGCTGACAGCGCCCCGCCGGTCGGGGGAATTTGTCGTGATTTTCCCCTGACGGCGAGTAAATGGAGGCGGCCGGGTTTCCCGCGCGGGACGGCGTTCGATACCGCCGGTTTCCACTCCCGAATAAGGAGTGACCCCCGGGGAAACCGGCCTTTCCGCCATGACAGCAGAAGTCGTGTGGGAAATTCCCGAGCCGCTTTCGGTATACGACGTAACTCTCGTCGACGGCACCGTCACCGCCCTGCGGCAGCATGGCAACCCGTCGGGCCCGCGGCTGGTTCTGAGCCACGGCAACGGCCTTGCGGTCGATCTCTACTATCCCTTCTGGTCCTTGCTCGCGGACGATTATGAGTTGATCGTCTACGACATCAGAAACCATGGCTGGAACAGCGTCGGCAGTTCCAGCAACCACAATTTTCCGACCCTGATTCACGATCACGACCTGATGCTCGAGACGATCGGCAAGGTCTACGGGAACAAGTCGACGGTCGGCGTCTTTCATTCCCTGTCCACGATCATCCCGCTCATGTCGTTCTCGGAGCCCTATGCCGCGCTGGTCCTGTTCGACCCGCCTCTGTGCAAGCCCGGCGCCAGTCTGGCCGAGCTTCATGCGGCCTCCGAAGAGGGGGCCGACCGGATCCGGCGGCGGGGGCATCGGTTCGGGACGAGAGAGGAATTCGCCGAATTTCTTCACCACGTCCCGGCCTTCAAGCAAGTCGTTCCCGGCGTCCGGGAACTCATGGCGCGGACCATACTCCGGGAAACGCCGAACGGGGAGGGGTACGAGCTTCGATGCCCGCGCGAATTCGAAGCGCAACTCGCGCACTATGCACGGAGTTTCTTTCCCCTCATCGATCTGGATCTGCTTACCTGTCCGATCAAGGTCATCGGCGCCGATCCGACGATGCCCTGGTCGTACCTGCCGAGCTTCGAATTCAGTGAAGTCCTGAAGGTGGACTACGATTTCATTCCCGAGGCGACGCACCTTCTCCAACTCGAAAAGCCGGAGGAATGTGCGGCTGCCCTCCGCGAATTTCTCGACCGCAGCGACCTGTTCTAGGCCAGCGCCGCGTCCGGCCGTTCGCGGATCAGATCCAGTGACGGGTGCGTTCGAACGGATAGTCCGGCAGCGACACCCGGCGGCGGGTTTCACCGGCGAAGAGCCCCGCGAAGGACACCGCGAGCCCCGCCTCGTAGGCCCCGGCGACCGCGTCCGCGAAGCCGCCGTTCGGCCCTGCCTCGGGCGTCGCCCCGCCATCGGTTGGGCGTCCTAGGCTCGGCAGGACGGCCGGAGCGGCGGCATTCCCGGCCGTATCCGGCCACGCCGCGGTCAGCTTCGCCGCCAACGCCGTCGCCGGACCGATCTCGATAACCGCGCCGATGCCCGCCGCGGCCAGTGTTGCGGCGCAGCCCTCGACGGATTCCGGCCCTTCCGCCGCCTGCCGGCGCCAATAGGCCGCGTCCCCGGCATCGTCGGGCGATACGGCGAGCCCCGAGACGGCGTCGACCAGCGTCAACGCCGGTGCGCCCGGCGCGATTTCGACCGGCGCCGCGCCGGGATCATCCAGGGTCGCGGCCAGGCGCAGGCCGTCCTCCAGGCTGAACACGCCGGCGGCCTGGGCGGCCGCAAGCGCCCCCGTTCCGAGCCCGAGCGCCGCCCCCGGCCGCACGCCGACGCTCGACCACAGCTGGGTGAGCGCGCATTCGACCGCGTAGGCCGCCGGCCGCGTCCACTGCGGATCGTCCGGGTCTCCCGCGGAACCCTGCCGCCCGAACAGGTTGTCCAGCAGCGAGGCGCCCCGTATTTCGCCGAAAACCTCCTCGCAACGGTCGAGAACCGTCCGCACGGCCGGCTCGCTCGCATACAGTGCTTCGGCCATCCCGGTTCGGCCGTTACCGGGGCCGGCGTAGGCGAAGGCGACCGTCGACGGCGTCACGGGTCCGGAATCGCCGTCCGCCGCCGCCAGCGCCCGCAATCCATCGCGAAGCGAGTCGCAATCCTCGAATGGCACGGCCGCGCGATGATTGAAGTGGCTTCGCCCAATACCGGCGGTCCATGCCATGTCCGAGAGGGCAGCACCGGACGCCGCGCCGTCCGCCGCAAGCGCCGATTCCCGCTCGTCGAGCCATGCGAGATACCGCTCCGCCAGCTTCCGAAGGGAGGGCGCGGATTTGCCGGAGAGCGGCAGAAGCCGCGTTCCGCGGGCGGCAAGGCCCTCGTCCGGCTGCGGCTGTTCCGCGGCGGCGACCGGCAGCGGGACGCCCTCCGGGTCGGGCGGCCCGTCGCCCGGATTGCCGTAGCCCTCCACGACGACATGGGCGTTGGTGCCTGATATCCCGAAGGCGCTGACTCCGGCGAGCGGCAGCCGGTCCGGCGCGGACGGCCAGTCCGTCGCCTCCGACACGACGCGCACCGGCAGCCGGTCCCAGTCCAGATGCGGGCTGGGGTCGCGGAAATGCAGGTGTTTCGGGATCAGGCCGTGGCGCATGGCCAGGACGACCTTGATCAGCGCGGCGACCCCGGCCGCCGATTCCAGATGGCCGACATTGGTTTTGACCGAACCGATGAGCAGCGGCCGTTCGCCGTCCCGCGCCCTGCCGTAGACCGCCGCCGCGGCCTGCACCTCGATGGGGTCGCCGAGTTCCGAGCCCGCGCCGTGCGCCTCCAGGTAATCGACGTCAGACGGCTGAACGCCCGCTTGCGCCAGCGCGTCTTCGATCACCCGCTCCTGCGCCGGGCCGTTCGGCACCGTCGGCCCCGCCGCCGCGCCGTTCTGGTTGACCGCCGCGCCCCTGATGACCGCCCAGATGCGGTCGCCGTCGGCCTCGGCCTCCGCCAGCCGCTTCAGGACGACCATGCCGCAGCCCTCGCTGCGCACGAAGCCGTCCGCCGAGGCGTCGAAGGTCTTGCAGCGCCCCTGCTGCGACAGCATCCCCAGCGCCGCCATCTCCGTGGTCAGCCCCGGCGAGAGGACCGCATTCACGCCGCCGACCAGGGCCAGGTCCACCGCGCCGTCCCGCAGGCCGGCGACCGCCTGCTGCACCGTGACCAGGGATGCCGCGCAGTTGACCATCACCGGCATGGCGGGACCCGTGAGACCCAGGTTGTACGCGACGCCGCCGACCGCCATGCCGCTCGCGGTGCCGAGATAGTTGAGGCCGTCGCCGGCCGCCGTCATGAGATCGCGGTATTCGCTGGTCGCGATCCCCGCATAGACCCCGGTGCGGCTCCCCCTCAGGCCCTCGGGATCGATCCCCGCGTCCTCAAGCGCCCGCCAGCTGGTCTCCAGAAGAAGCCGCTGCTGCGGGTCCGCCATCCGCGCGCCGATCGGCGTCATGCCGAAGAAACCGGCATCGAAACGGTCGATCCCTTCGAGGAAGCCGCCGCGCCCCCGGATGCCGCTCTCTGCCGCGGGGTCGCCCGCGACCCCGGTCCACGAGCCGTTGTCCTGCCGCCCGTCTGTCACCGCATCGCCGCCGGATTCGAGCTGGCGCCAGAAGGCCGTGATGTCCGGCGCGCCGGGGAACCGGCACGCCATGCCGACGATGGCGATTCCGTCGTCCCGGCGCCCTTCGACCGGTTGCGGGGCCGGCGGCTGCGGGGCCGGCTCGGACGCCGGCTCTGGGTCTGCTTCAGGGGCTGCCTCGGGCTCGCCCAGCGCGTCCACCAGATGCCGTGCGAGATCGGCGATGGTCGGGTAGTCGAACACCAGGGTATTCGGTGCGGCATAGGTATCCGCAAAGGCGCGGTTGAGGCGGTTGCGCAGTTCGACCGCCATCAGGGAGTCCATCCCCAGGTCGAAGAACCCGACCGTGGACGCCGGGGCCGAGGGCAGCCTCAGCACCGCCTGGACCTCCCCCTGCAGGAAGGATGTCAGCAGGTCCTCGCGTCCCGCCGCAGGGGTCGCGCCGAGCCGGGCGAGCAGGTCTTCCGACGAGGACGAACCGTCCTCCTCGTCCGCCGCGCCGGCGAGCAGATCCTCCAGGAAGGGCGGCCGGCCGCCGAGAGCGTCTCCGAAGACCGGCCAGTCCACCGCCGCCACCGCCGCGTTCGCCGCGTCCTGGCGCACCAGGCGCTCGAACGCCTTGAAGCCCCGCTCCGGCGTGAACCATCCGGTGCCGGTTGCTTCCCGGCGCCCGGCAATCCGCTCGCGCTGTTCCTCCGCCTCGCCCAGTTCCGACCAGGCGCCCCAGGCGATGGCCTGGCCGGGGAGGCCCAGCGCGCGCCGGTGGGCGGCGAGTTGATCGAGGAAGGCATTGGCCGACGCATGGTTAGCCTGTCCCGGATTGCCGAAAATACCGGCGACGCTCGAAAACAGGACGAACATGTCCAGATCGCGGTCCATCGTCGCCCGGTGAAGATGCCAGGCCCCCAGCATCTTCGGCCACAGCACGGTCTCGAAGCTCTCCCAGCTCTGGTTACCGAGGGCGGCGTCCGACAGCACGCCGACGCTGTGAATCGCGCCGACCAGCGGCGGCAGGGCCTCGTCCATCCGCGCCAGCATGGCATCGAGCGCGGCCGCGTCCGTCACGTCCGCGATCTCGACCTCGATCCTGAATCCGCGGGCGCGCAGCGCTCCGATCGCCTTTTCCGCCGCCGGGTCGGGCGGCCGGCGGCCGTTCAGCACGACCGTTCCCGCGCCGCGCTCGGCAAGCCATTCGGCGAGCGCGCAGCCGATGCCGCCCAGGCCGCCCGTCACCAGATAGGTTCCGTCCTGCCGCAGCCGTCCGGCCCTGAGGGGCGCCGCCGTCAGCACGATCTTGCCGATGTGCCGCGCCGCGCGCATGAAGCCCATCGCGGCGCTCGTCTCGGCCAGCGGCCATCTGGTGTGCCTGAGCGGCGCAAGCTCGCCCGTCGCCATGCGCGCCAGCACGTCTTTCAGGGCCGCGCCCGGCCGCGCCGGGTCGTGCTGTTTCAGGACGTAGAGATCGAGGATGGAATAGGCGACGTCGGGCCGGAGCGCCGCCATTTCGTCTTCGCTCAGGATGTCGCGCCGGGCAAGCTCCACGAAGCGGCCGCCCTCGGCGAGGCATGACAGGCTCGCCTCGATAAAGCCCTCGCCGGTCAGGCTGTTCAGCACGATGTCGACCCCGGCGCCGTCCGTCGCGTCGAGGATTTCCCCGCCGAACGCGGTCGAGCGGCTGTCGAACACATGCTCGACTCCGAGCGCGCCGAGATAGTCCTGCTTGGGCGCGCTCGCGGTCGCGAACACCTCCGCACCCGCCGCCCGGGCGAGCTGGATGGCGGCAAGCCCGACGCCGCCCGCGCCGGCGTGAATCAGCACCCGGTCTCCGGCCTTCAGCCCGGCAAGCTCGTAGGACAGCACGCAGGTCACGAACACCGAGGGGACCGTGGCGAGCGCCGCCGCCGACATGCCCGGCGGCGCGGGCGCGACCAGATCCTCGTGGGTCACGACCTCCGGCCCGAAGGTGCCGAACGCGAAGCCGGCCACCCGGTCGCCCGCCGAGACGGCGGCTACGTCCGGACCGGTTTCGATTATCCGGCCGCAGAACTCCTCGCCGAGCAATCCCTCCTCGACAAGGCCCATGGCCCGGAACACGTCGAGGAAATTCAGTCCGCAGGCGTCGACCGCGACACGCACTTCGTTCGGTTCCAGGGCTCGCGCCGTCAGCGGCTGCACCTGCAGCGTCTCGATCGCGCCGCCCTCGTCCGGCGCCAGCACCCAGTCCGCCTCCTCCGGCAGGGCGAGACGCGCCGCGCCGTCGCCCGCCCGGACCAGCCGGGCGGCCCGGCGCCGCTCCCCGCGATGCGCGATGTGGCTTTCCGAATCGGGGAACAGCAGTTCGTTGGCGAGCACGGTCTCCGGTTCCGCGGCCCCGGGATCGAGATCGAGCATCCGCGCCTGCAGCTGGGGCGCTTCCCGCAGCACCACCCTGCCCAGGCCCCAGAGGGCGGCGCCCGTCAGTTGCCCGGTCCGCTCCCGTTCCAGCACCTGCGCGCCGCGGGTGACGAACCACAGGCCCTTCTCGGGCACGGCGTCGGCGTCCCCGATGCCCTGCACGAGTGCGAGCGCGCTTGCCGCCGTCCGTTTCGCGTCCGCCGCCATGTCCGCCGCCGTCGCGCCGGCCCCGTGGCCGTCCTGCCCGACGAGATGCACGACGCCGGCGAAGGGCACATCCGGGGGCAGGCCTTCGACCAGGGATTGCCACGATTCGCGCCGCTCCATTTCGACCGATGCCACAACGACCCCGGTCTCGCTTCCGGCTGCCCCGTCCGCGACCCCCGAATCCTCACTGGCCAGCACCACCCGCTGGTTTTGTCCCGCCAACTCCGCCGCCAGCGCCGCCGCCGTGCCGCCCCGGTCGGCGGCCAGAATCCAGATGCCCTCCGGCAGGTCGATCTTCGCCGGAGCCTGGCCGACGATGATTCCGCGATCCGGGAGGCCGGCCGCTTCCGACCGGTCCACGCCGAGAACCTCGGATTCGGTATATCCCGTGTCGGCCAGCGCCTCGCGCCACACATCGGGCCCGGCGAGGGCGTGGTTCGTGCGGTAGCGGTCGGCGAAGCGCCACCATCCGTCCAGCTGGCCGAAAATCAGATCCATCCAGCCCCGGCCGCGCTGGTTCTCCAGCGCCACCAGCAGTCCCGACGGCGCCAGGAGCGCCCGGCAGTGGGCAAGCGTCTCGTCCAGATAGCACGTGGCGTGCAGCACGTTGGCCGCGATGACCAGGTCGTAGGCATGGGGCTCGAAGCCCTGGTCCAGCGGGTCTTTCTCGATATCCAGCATCCGGTAGTCGATCGAGGCGCCGTCCGTGCTGAAGCGCGACTCCGCATCGGCGAAAAAGCCGGCGGAGATATCGGTGTACATATAGTCGAACCGCCCGGCCGGAAGCTCGGGCAGGATGTATTCGGTCGCCGAGCCGATGCCGGCGCCGACCTCCAGCACGCGCAGCCGCCGCCCGTCCGGCAACTCGTCCACGAGCGTCCGAACCACCTCGCCGATCATCCGGTTCGCCGCCCGCCAGACCGGCGCCAGCCGGTACAGGCCGCCGGCCGACGGCTCCGCATCGCCGAACAGCAGCGACAGCGGGTCCTCCTCGCCGCGGAGGACCTCGGGCAGGGCGCCGGCGCAGCGCCGGAACAGCCCGATCTCGTTGGCCGCGTGCGGGAAGCGCTCCGTCACCTCGGCCAGAAACGCCCCGGCATCGCCCGGCATGTCGTCCGGCAACGGGTCGCCGGTTCCAACCGCTACCGCGAAGCCGTCGTCCGTCTCCCGCACCACGCCGGAACGCGCCAGGATTTCCAGGAGCCGGCGGAGCAGATGCGTGTGCTCGGGCAGGATTTCGAGGCGCTCGCGCAGCGATTCCGGGTCCGCGGCCGCGCCTGCCCGGCGCTCCCAGCCAAGGGTTTCCAGGGCCGACAGCGCGTAGCACCACGAAACACGCTCCATTTCCCCTTGCAGGTCGATTTCGGCCGCGACCTCGACCCCTTCGTCGCCGAGATACTTGGAGAAGGGATGCGAGCGGCCGGCGGCGGCCGACGGGCTCGGCAGGAAGTCGGCGGGCAGCATGCCCTGCGGCGGGGCGCAGTCGCGCCATACCACTTCGTAGAGCAGGTCTTCGACGCCTTCGACGGCCGCGAGCAGCGCCGCGCGCGTCGCGCGTTTGACGGTGAAACCGGCGAGTTCGCCGACAAGCTCCCCGCTCCCGGCGTAGAGCCGCATGTCCGCCGCGTGAACCTCCGGCGTTCCGGCGCTCCCGGTATCGGCCGCCGCATCGCGCGGGCTTTCCCGCATCGTCACGTGGCAGAACAGCCGGTCCGGCAGCCCGTCCCCGATCCACAGCCGCTCCCAGGCGAACGGCAGATAGGTGGTGCCGTCCCCGGTTCCGTCCGGATCGCGCGCCGCCGCCATGATCTGAAAGCAGCCGTCGAGCACGAGCGGATGCACGTCGAGCGCGTCCCGTTCCTGCCCGGCGGGCAGCGCCACCTCGCCGAGCGCCTCGCCGTCCCGCGCCCAGAGCGCGGTCAGGGTGCGGAAGGCGGGGCCGAGATCGATCCCGACGTCCGCCTTGGCGCGGTAGTAGGCGGGCAGGTCCACCGGCGAGAGCCCAGCCTTCAGGCCGTCGGCATCGAACGGCGGCGCGGCCGGGGGCGGGCCGTCGGCGCCGCTGGAAACCTGCCCCTCCGCGTGCAGCGTCCATTCCTCGTCGTCGTCGCCCTTGCTGAGGACGCGCACCCGGCGCGACGGGCCATCCCCGCCGGCATCGAGCAGGACCTGCATACGCCGGCCTGGGTCGCCGTCGGCCTGGTCTTCCCCGGCGCTCTCCCCGCCGAAGACCAGGGCGCTCTGCATCCGGAAGTCCTCGACGACAACCGCGTCGTCGCCCCCGGCGCGGCAGGCCGCCGCGGCCATGGCGCCGTAAAGCGCGCCCGGCGCGATCAGCCGCCCGAACACGCGATGGTCGGCGAGCCACGCCGGGTCGGTTGGGAAGACCTCCGTGTCGAAGGCAATTTCGCCGCTGGCGGACTCGTGCCGGCTGCCGAGCAGCGGGTGGCCGCTTGCCTGCCGCCGCCGCTTCGGCGCCTCGACCCAGTAGCGTTCGCGCTGGAACGGATAGACCGGCAGCGCGATGCGGCGGCGCGCCTCGCCGGCGAACAGCCCGTCGAAGCAGAGCGGCAGCCCGGCCTCGTAGGCGCCCGCGACGGCCTCCACGAAGCCGCCGCCGGACCCGGGAGCCGGGGGTTCCTCGCCGGTCGCCGGCCGCTGGAGACTCGAGACGACCGCCGGCTCGGCGGCCCCGCCCGCGTCCGGCCAGGCCAGCGAAACCATCGGCCCGAGCACCGCGTGGGGTCCGATCTCCACGACCGCGTCCACGCCCAGTTCCGCCAGGGTCTCGACGCAGGCGCGGAACGCCACCGGCGCGCGCATCTGCCGGCGCCAGTAGGCCGCGTCCAGCGCCTCGCCGGCTCCAACCGTCCGTCCGGTGAGATTGCTGACGAAGGGGAGCGACGGCGGCGCGAATTCGAGCTGCGAGAGGGCGGCCTCGAGATCGTCCAGCACGGGCTCGATCATGGCGCTGTGGTAGGCGGGGCTCCGTCGCAGCCGCGCGACCCGGATACCGGCGGCCTCCAGGCGTTCGGCGATCGCGGCAATGTCCTCCGCCGGGCCGCTGATGGCCTGGTGCGCCCCGTTGTCGGCGGCGATGCACAGGCCGATGCCCGGCGCGGCCGCATTGTGTTCCTCCAGCGCCTCGGCGACGCGGTCGGGCGGCGCGAAGACCGCCGCCATCGCCCCTTCGCCGGGGAGGGCGCCGACCAGCGCGCCCCGCACGGCCGCGAGCCGCAGGCCGTCCTCGAGATCGAATACGCCCGCGGCGTGCGCCGCCGCGATCTCTCCCAAACTGTGTCCGAGCACCGCGTCCGGTCGGATGCCGAGGCTCGACCAAAGCGCCGTCAGGGCGCATTCGAGGGCGTAGATCGCCGGCTGCTTCCACTGCGGATCGTCCAGGTCTCCCGCGGCGCCGGGACGGCCGAACATGACGTCGAGCAGGGAGGCGCCGCGCTCTTCGCCGATCAGGGCGTCGCACCGGTCGAGCACCGCGCGCACCGCCGGCTCGCTGTCGTAGAGCGCCGCGCCCATGCCCGGCCACTGGCTGGCCTGCCCGGTGAAGACGAACGCCACGGTCGCCGCGTTCCGCGACGCCGGCCGCTCGTCCGCCCCGGCGATCGCCCGCAGACCCTCGCGCAGGGACTCCGCGTCCCGGAACGCCACGCCCGTCCGGTGGCCGAAGTGGCTCCGGCCGACCCCGGCCGTCCAGGCCATGTCGGAAAGCAGGTCGCCGGACGCCGCGCCGTCGCCGGCGAGCGCCGCGTCCTGCCGGTCGAGCCATTCGAGGTATCCGTTCGCGGCATCGCGCAGCGCCGCGCCCGTCTTGGCGGACAGCGGCAGCAGGCGCGTCGTCCGCGGGCCCGGCCCGTCTTCCGGCGGCGGGGACGGGGCGGGAACCGGCAGCGATACGGCGACCGGCTTCGGGGCGCCGGCGATCCAGCGGTCTCCGTCGGCTGCCGGCTGGGCGCCGTCCGGCGACGGGTATCCCTCCAGCACGATATGCGCGTTCGTCCCCGACCATCCGAACCCGCTCACACCCGCCAGCGGCGGGCGGTCCGCGCCGGCCGGCCAGGGCGTCGGCTCGGTCGTGACCTGCAAGGGCAGCCGCTCCCAATCCATCGCCGGATTCGGGTTGTTGAAATGCAGGTGCCTGGGGATGAGTCCGCGATTGATCGCCAGCACGGTCTTGATCAGTCCGGCGGATCCCGCCGCGGATTCCAGATGGCCGATGTTGGTCTTGACCGAGCCGATCAGCAGCGGGCAATCGGCATCGCGCCCGTGCCCGTAGACCGCCGCCGTCGCGTCGATCTCGATGGGGTCGCCGACCTCGGTGCCGGTCCCGTGCGCCTCCAGATAGTCGATGTCCGAGGCCCGGACGCCGGCCCGTTCGAGCGCCGCCGCGATCACGCGTTCCTGCGCCGCGCCGTTCGGAACCGTCAGTCCCGGGCTCGCGCCGTCCTGGTTCAGGGCCGTGCCCCGGATGACGGCCCAGATGCGGTCGCCGTCGGCTTCCGCGTCGGCGAGCCGCTTCAGGACCAGGATGCCGCAGCCTTCGCCCCGGACGTAGCCATTGGCGGAGGCATCGAAGGTCTTGCACTGGCCGTCCGGCGACAGCATCCCCGCATTGGCGCGATATTCGAGCAGCCGGCCGGAGAGAATGATGTTCACCCCGCCCGCGAGCGCAAGGTCCGCGTCGCCCCGCTGCAGGCCGGAAACCGCCTGGTGGGTCGCGACCAGGGATGAAGAACAGGCGGTGTCCACCGCCATCGCCGGGCCGCCGAGGCCGAGCGCGAACGCAACCCGGCCGATGGCCGTGTTGAGGGACGTGCCGGTGACCGCATAAAGGCTGGCCGCGGGTTCGGCCGGCCCGGCATTTTCGCCGGCTTCCAGGATCAGCCCCCGGTAGTCGTTGTTGCTGATCCCGGCGTAGACGCCCGTGCGGCTCTCCTTCAACAGGTCCGGATCTATCCCCGCATCCTCGAGCGCGCGCCAGCTGGTCTCCAGGACCAGCCGCTGCTGGGGATCGAGCAATCGCGCTTCGACCGGCGAGATGCGGAAGAAGGCGGCGTCGAACTGGTCGATCTCTTCGAGATAGGCGCCGAAGCGGCAGGCCTGGATTTGACCCGTATCATCGGGGAAAAGCTGGCCCACGCGGCCGGCGCCCGAGCCCGGAACGCCCTCCTGCACCGCGTTTCCTCCTTCTTCGAGCAGGCGCCAGAAAGCGGAAATGTCCGGCGCGCCGGGGAACCGGCAGGCCATGCCCACGATGGCGATCGGCTCGCCGCGGCCGGCGGGCCCGCCTTCTCCTTCGTCCGCTTCGATCAAGGGAGCGCCGGAGGTTTCACGTGAAACATCCTGGTCCATCATTCGGGTTCGTCTTCTCCGTTCCGGGATCGACAGTGTTTCAGACTGGACTATACTTCGACAATCCTGAAATGTCAGAATCCGCAATGCGCGCCGTCAAGCCGGGGCGCGTACGGGTTTGCCGCCGCCCGGCGGCACGGGGTTGACAGGGTCGACAGGGGGTCGCGAGCGGATGGAAACTCAGGCATCGTTCCGGTTCCGGGGCATCAGCCCGGAGTCCCGGCCGGCATGAGCGGGCGCCGGACGGAGGTTGGCGGCGGGCTTCGCTACGAGGCGGACGAGCGCGCGCCCGCGGCGCTTACCCTGGGCCTCGGCGTGCAGCTCGCCCTGATCACCGTGGCGGTGCCGATCCTGATCCCGACGGCGGTGATGCGGGCCGGCGGCGCCGCCGAAACCCATCTCGCGTGGGCGGTGTTCGCCGCGGTCGCGATCAGCGGCGTCACGACGGCGCTCCAGGCGGCCCGGTTCGGCAGGATCGGCGGCGGCCACGTGCTCGTCATGGGCAGTTCGGTGGCATTCATCGGGGTCGGCATTACGGCGGTGGCGACGGGCGGACCCGCATTGCTGGCGATCCTGGTCGTCGCCGCGGCGCTTCTCCAGTTGCTGTTGGCCGCCAGGCTGGTCCTGTTCCGCCGGATCCTGACCCCGGCCGTGTCCGGAACCGTGATCATGCTGGTGCCGGTCACGGTGATGCCGATCGTGTTCGACATGCTGGGCGACGTGCCGGACGGCAGCCCGGCCCACGCCGCGCCGTCGATCGTACTGGTCACGCTCCTGGCGATCCTCGGCATTTCCCTCAGGGGGGCGGCGATGCTGCGGCTGTGGGCGCTGGTGATCGGCGTCGTTCTGGGCACGGGTCTCGCGGCCTTCTTCGGCCTCTACGATCTGGACCGTATCGCCGCTGCCTCCTGGATCGGACTGCCGGACATATCGGTTCCCGGCTTCGACCTCGAATTCGGGCCCGAGTTCCGGGCGCTGCTTCCGGCCTTCCTGCTGACCGCCGTGATCGGGTCGATCCGGGCGATCAGCAGCGCAACGGCGCTCCAGCGGGTCTCGTGGCGCCGGCAGCGGCCGGTCGATTTCCGGGCGGTACAGGGCGCGGTCGCGGTCGACGGGATGAGCAACCTTTTGTGCGGCGCGGCCGGAACCGTTCCGAACACGACCTATTCGCTCGCCGCGCCGCTGATCGAGATTACCGGCGTCGCCGCGCGGGCCGTGGCGGTCGCCACCGGAGCGGTTTTTCTCGCGCTCGCCTTCCTGCCCAAGGCGCTGGCGGCCGTGCTGGCGATCCCGGGCCCCGTCGTCGGCGCCTATCTCCTGGTGCTGGTCGCGCTGCTGTTCCTGATCGGCATCGGGACGGCGATGCAGGACGGCATGGACCTTCGCAAGGGCGTGATCGTCGGCGTTTCCTTCTGGCTCGGTGTCGGGGTCCAGAACGGCGCGGTCTTTCCGGAATTCGTGTCCGGTTTCGCCGGCGGCTTTTTCGCCAACGGGATCACCGCCGGCGGCCTCGCGTCCATACTCATGACCTTGATCGTGGGTCTTTCCGGCGCCCGGCCCGCCCGCATGGAGGCCGGGTTCGCCGTCTCGGCGCTGCCGGAAATCCGGGAATTCCTGAACCGGTTCGCGTCGCGCGGCGGCTGGGACGGCGCCATGGCGGACCGGCTCGCCGCCGCCGCCGAGGAGACCCTTCTGACCCTTCTGCGGCCGGAAGAAGAGAGCGACGCCCGGGACCGCCGGCGCCGCCTGCGGCTGTCGGCGTCGAAGGGCGAGGGCGGCGCCGTGCTCGAATTCGTCGTCGCGCCGGGAGAGGAGAACGTGCAGGAACGGATGGCGGTGCTCGCCGCCGGGGGCGAGGAGACGCAGGCCGGGCAGGAAGTCTCGCTCCGGCTGCTGCGCCACCTCGCCTCTTCGGTGCGCCACCAGCAGTACCACGATCTGGACATCGTGACCGTGCAGGTGAAAGCCCCGGCGCCCGGCGCCTGACCGGCCTAGCGGCTGCGTCCCGCCGGGAGTCCGCCGCCCGCACCGGCAGGGGCCGTGGAATCGGGAAATGGCCCGGGGCGAACGTCACCGCCCCCGGTCACGGCCTCCGCCAGGTGCATTTTGACTTGGTCACGATCCACTTGCCGGGAAGGTAGCTCGTCCTGTACGGGCAGTCGCCGACGATGCCGGCGTATTTTCCGGTGCCGCCCAGGATTCGGAAATTGCCCGTACCGCCGCCGCCGGCGGCAATGTTTCCCGCCCGCCTCTCGGACAGCAGGTACAGCACGTCGTCCGCCTCGTCCGTTATGGTGCACGGCGCCTCCAGATCGATGCCGGCATCCGAAGTCTTGACGTAGACCACGCAGGCCCCGCGGTAATTCGCGCCGTCGGCAAACGGGCCGCCGCTGGTCGCGACGACACTGGCCGTCCCTTTCAGCGGACCCGCGGTGATAGTCCGCCCCGCGTGTTTCAGCGTGGTGTAGTCGTGGACCTGGGTCGCGATGAGTTCGAAGCTGCCGCTCTCCCCGGCGGCGGCGGTTTGCGCGGCGCCGACGGCGAAGAGGGCGGCGGCCGGCAGCAGCAGTCTTTTGCGATACGATGGTTTCATGGCGTCTTCTCCGGGCTCCGTTACTTCGGGCGAATCCAACTGCAATCGAAGGCAAGCTTCAACCATGTGCCGTCGGATTTGCTATCGGTGATGTTGTAGGAGCAGGATGCCACGCCTCCCTCGAGCGATCCGGAGACGCCGATCATCTGCTGTTTCCCCGATCCCGAAGACGTGCCGCCGACGGTCCTGTGCGAATAGGCAATGAGCATGCCGTCGTCGAATCGCACCTCGCCCAGGGCATGGAGTTCGAGGCGGCCCTGATCCTTCCGGATGAACACGTAGCCGTCGGTTTTGCCTTCCTTGCCGCTCTTAAGCGCGGGAACGTCGCTTGTCGTTATCTTGACGCTGCATTGGGACTTGCTGACGCTGAGGTCCAGTTCCGCGCCGTTGGCGAAGAACCAGCAATCGGCGGCGGCCTTGAATGAGCCTTCTTCAGCCGCCGCTCCGGACGCCGCCGCATCGCCGGCGATCAGAAAGCACACTGCGAGTGCCGGAATCGTTTTCTTCATCGGTACCCTCTTCGGGATGATTGCCTGACGCCATCCCGGTCCAGCCGGCGCGGGATGACGATGAAGCGGAGAACGTGGCGTAAGCCGTGGCGATTGTCCAGAGCCCTGACCGGGGGACCCGGGGATATTGAAGTACCCCAGGCGGTCGCGTATAAGTCCGACAATGGCCGCCGATACCCCCGACCTTCAATCCACCGTCCGCTACGAGCCCGACGACCGGCCGCCCGCGCTGCTGGCGGCCGGGCTCGGCCTCCAGCTCGCCATCCTGACGATTTCCGGGGTCGTCCTCACGCCCCTCATCGTGATCCAGGCCGCCGGCGGCGCCGATGCGTACCTGATGTGGGCCGTCTTCGGGGCGGTCCTGGTCAGTGGAATCAGCACGATCCTCCAGGCGGTCAGGGTTGGTCGGATCGGCGCGGGCTACGTGCTTCTGATGGGCACGTCCGGCGCCTTCATTGCCGTCTGCATCACCGCCATCGCGGAGGGCGGGCCGGCGATGCTGGCGACGCTCGTCATCATATCCTCGCTGTTCCAGTTCGGGCTGGCGAGACGGCTGTCCCTGTTTCGCCGGATACTCACGCCGCCCGTGGCGGGTACGGTGATCATGCTGATTCCCGTGACCGTGATGCCGATCATTTTCGACCTGCTGGGGAGCGTGCCGGACGGTACGCCGGCCGAGGCCGCGCCGCTCAGCGCACTTGTCACGCTGCTCGTCATCGTCGGCATCGCCGTCAAGGCGACCGGCATGCTCCGCCTGTGGGCGCCGGTTGCCGGTGTCGTTGCCGGGGCGATGGTCGGCGGGTATTTCGGCATTTACGATACGGCACGAATCGCCGATGCGCCGTGGATCGGATTTCCGGACGCGGGCGCCTGGCCGGGCCTTGACCTCGGCTTTGGCCCCGTGTTCTGGACCCTGTTGCCGGGTTTCGTCTTCGTAACGCTGATCGGCGCCATCGAGACCATCGGCGATTCCCTGGCGATCCAGCGGGTTTCATGGCGACGCCCGCGGGCCGTGAACTTCCGCTCGGTTCAAGGCGCCGTTACCGCCGACGGCGTGGGCAATCTCCTGTCGGGCTGCGTCGGCACGGTCCCGAATACCACATACTCCACAAGCATCTCGGTTACCGAGCTGACCGGTGTCGGCGCGCGCTCGGTTGGAATCGCCGCCGGTGCGATTTTCGTCGCCCTCGCCTTCAGCCCCAAGCTGGTCTCGGTCATCCTGGCGATACCGAATCCGGTTGCCGGAGCGTATGTCAGCGTCCTCCTCGCGATTCTCTTCGTGGTGGGCATGAGGGTCCTGCTCCAGGACGGTCTCGACTATCGCAACGGCATGATCGCCGGCGTGTCGTTCTGGATCGGGGTCGGCTTTCAGAACGGCGTGATTTTTCCCGAATTCTTCGCCGACATCGCGGGCGGGCTGCTGCAGAACGGCATGACGGCGGGGGGACTGACCGCCCTTCTTCTGACGCTGTTCGTCCAACTCACGGAGCCCCGGCGCCGGCGGCTTGAAGTGCCGTTCCGGATCTCCTTCCTTCCCGAGATCAGGGATTTCCTCGGGGCGTTCGCGTCGCGCAGCGGCTGGGGCGAGGAGATGACGGAGCGCCTCGACAGCGCCAGCGAGGAGACCCTGCTGACCCTCCTCGAGCACTACCGGTCCGAAGGCCGTGTCGAGGATGCCAAGCGGCGATTGCTGCTGATCGCCCACAAGGAGGGGGAGGAGGCGGTTCTCGAATTCGTCGCCTCGACCGGGGACGCGAATCTCGAGGACCGGATCGCGCTGCTCAGCGAACGCGCCACGGAGGCGCCCGCGGAACACGAGGTATCGCTCAGATTGCTGCGGCACGTCGCCTCGTCGGTTCGCCATCAGCAGTATCACGACACCGATATCGTGACCGTGCGAGTCAAGGCCCCCGTCCAATTGAAGCCTTGAGCGGCTCCGGGACAGGCAACCCATGCTCGGCCGTGGCCGGGCCATGAACGGGCATGCCTGTCCGCTGTTCGCTCCGGGCGGCCAGTTTATCCGTGTGGCTCATTGCCGCCGGATCGGCGAACGGAACATGGACATGCGCCGCAATCCCTTCCGGACCCGGCCAAAAGCGCGATCTTCCGCCCGGCGGACTCCGGCGCACCCTTGGCCGGCGGAAATCGGCCGGCGGCAAAAATCGGCTCGCCGGCCGGGGATTCCACTAGCTTGTTGACGTTTTCCCGAATGTGCTTTATCGGTTTCGGGATACCAGTAGGGAAACCACCGGTTTTGGGACGCTAGCAGGGAAATCTCGGATGGACTTTGAAGAGGAAAAGCACGGAGAGGTTGTGATCGGACTTGTATCCGGTCGTGTAGACGGGCTCGCCGCGCCGGAGTTTGAACAATATCTCAACGGCATTGTGGAGCGCGGAGATAAAGACGTTTTGCTTGACTGTTCCGGGATGGACTACATCAGCAGCGCGGGACTTCGCGCCTTGCTCGTCGGCGCCAGGGCCTGCCAGCAGAGTGGCGGAAATCTGGCCCTATGCGCTCTGAAGCCCGAGTGCAAGAAGGTGCTGGAGGTGAGCGGCTTCTTTGCTTTCCTGGAGAGTTTCGACACGCGCGAGGATGCCCTGGCGGCCGAGCAGGATTGGGCCGGCCGAGGGGCGTAGCCATGCTGACTCTCGTTGAAGAAATCGTTCTTCTCATGATCGACGACAAGGGTTCCTTCATTCCCGTTCGCGAAACCGCCGTCGACTACAGCATAGCCGGCGCCACCCTTATGGGTCTGGCTTTCGCCAACCGCATCGATACGGACGCCGAACACCTGACGGTGATCGATTCTTCTGAGACCGGAAGCGCGTTGCTTGACCGGGCCCTCACCTTGATCACCTCGTCGGAAGAGTCCAAGCTCCCGTCCGCCTGGATTGAGGTGCTGGCTACGGACGAGGCCCGGTCCATGCGGGAAATGGCCCTTGACAGTCTGATCGAGCGCGGAATTCTGGAACGCTCGGGTTCGACGTTCATGTGGGTCTTCGAGCGGGTGCGCCATCCGATCGTCGGCGACCGGGAGGAACGCGCGGTCAAGCGGCGCATCGCCGATGTCTTGCTCTCCGACGGTATTCCGGAGCAGCGGGATGCGGCCCTGATCTGCCTCGCGGATGCCTGTGGCATCCTGCCCGCCATCTTTTCCGTCCAGGAGATCAAGAAAGCGCGCCCGAGGATCGAACAACTGCGTAAGCTTGATCTCATCGGCCGCGAGATGAACGGCGCGATCGACGAGATAGAGAGGTCCATCATAATTGCGATGTCGCACATGCCCCATTAGGCGGCCCGTGATCGGAATGATCCGGCCGGTGCGGCCCGCGCATGGTTATCGACTTCCGGCCGGTCGTGACTTGGTTGCCGCATGGCGATAGGAAGAGCCCGTATGTATAGATCCGCGACGACAGTTAGCCTGGGGGTTTCCGCGGTTGCGGCCGTCCTTGCGCTGTCGTCGTCTCCCGCACACGCCGCGGTCGAGAGCGAAGCCAACTTCGTTTTGAACAGTTTTGCGTTCCTGATATGGGGCGCGCTCGTTATGTGGATGTGCGCGGGTTTCACGATGCTTGAAGCCGGCTCCGTACGCACCAAGAACGCATCGGTCATCTGTCTCAAGAACATCGGTCTTTATTCCCTTGCCGGCCTCATGTTCTACTTCGTCGGCTTCAACATCATGTATGTCGATGTCGAACCCGGCGGCTGGTTCGGTACGCTGTCGCTGTTTCATGGCGCCACCGGCGAGGAAATCGCATTGCTGGCCGAAAAGCCCGAGGCCGCGGCGGCTATCGTCAAGACCGGTCATTCGACGATGTCCAACTGGTTTTTCCAGATGGTCTTTGTCGCGACAACCGCTTCGATCGTGTCCGGCACCTTGGCCGAACGGGTTCATCTGTGGTCGTTCTTCGTCTTCATACTGGTCCTGACGGCGGTGATCTATCCCGTGGTCGGAGCCTGGACATGGGGCGGCGGCTGGCTTGCCGAACTGGGTTTTTCGGACTTTGCGGGGTCGACCATCGTTCATTCCACCGGAGGTTGGGCGGCGCTGGCGGGCGCGCTTGTCGTGGGCGCGCGCAAGGGCAAGTTCCGGCGCGACGGCACGGTGAAGCAGACGCCGCCGTCGAACGTTCCCGCCGTGACGCTCGGCGTCTTCATTCTCTGGCTCGGATGGTTCGGCTTCAACGGCGGTTCCCAACTCGCGTTGGGTTCGGCCCTCGATGCGGTCGCGCTGAGCAACATCATCGTCAACACGAACCTTGCCGCCGCCGCCGGCGTCATTTCCGCCATTGCTCTGTCGCGGCCCCTCCTCGGCCGCGTCGATCTTCTCGCCAGCCTGAACGGAGCGATCGCGGGTCTGGTTTCGATCACCGCGGGTCCTGATCTGGTGGAGCACTATTGGGCGGTCGTGATCGGCGGGGTCGGCGGTTTCATCGCCGTGGCCGGGACGATGTTGATGGAACGGCTGCGGATCGACGATGTCGTGGGCGCGGTGCCGGCCCATCTTTTCGCCGGCATTTGGGGGACCCTCGCCGTGGGATTCGCCGAGGGCGGCGATCTTCTGGCGCAGATTTACGGAATCGTGGCTATCGGCGCGTTCGTGTTCGTCGCGTCCGGCCTCGTGTGGTTCGTGATCGAGAAGACCATGGGGGCCCGGGTCTCGGCGCGGGTGGAGGAGTTGGGCCAGGATGTGGCGGAACTGGGTATCGAGGCCTACCCCGAGTTCATTGTCATGCCGGACGACGACGATGACGATGAGTGAGTGGATGGCCGGTATGGCCCCGCGATGCCGGTTCGGATTTGACATGATCGGGCCCGGGCGCGGTTTGCGTAAGGGCCAACAATTCGGGAGACAGATGCAATGGAAGTGACGACCGAACGGCAGGGCGGCATCTTGTCCATTTGTGTGGACGGGCGCATTGACGGTTCCAATGTGGTCGAATTCGAGGAAGCGATCAGGGAGGCGATCGAGGATGATGATCGCGTCGTGATCATGGATCTCGAGAATCTGCGTTACATCAGCAGCGCCGGTCTTCGCGCCGTGCTTCTGACCGGCAAGACCTTGAAGGGCAGGGGTTCTGAACTCGTGCTTTGCTCGCTGTCCGAACCCATTCGCAAGGTGTTCGAGATCAGCGGCTTCGACACGCTCTTCGCGATCCACGCGTCCCGCAGCGCGGTCCAGTCGTCGCTTTCGGACTAGCGCCGCTTTGTTCCGAACCACCACATCGTGAGCGCAGCAGTCATGTCCTCGTCCCAATCCATCCACGATGCTCCGGCGCAGGCCGTCGCCCTGCCGACCGAACTGGCGGAGATCAACCACGATGTGCTGGACGACGCCATTCTCAAGAAGCTGATTGATCCGGAAGTCTACTACTCCTTTGTGCAATGTCGCGCGACCGGCGTACCGATGGAAAAACAGTTCGCCGACGCTCTGGCCGTTTCCGTCCGGGAGTGGGCGCAATCGAAGGGCTGCATCGGCTATTCGCACTGGTTCTCCCCCATGCGGGGTCCGGTCCACGGGGAAAAGCTCGAAACATTCGTCGGTGTCGACTTTGATGCGGACCGCCTCGTCGTTGCGCTGACGGGCCGGGATCTCTTCCAGACCGAAACCGACGGATCGTCCTTCCCCAACGGCGGGTTGCGCGAGACCCACGAGGCGGCCGCCTACATCGGTTGGGACACCGGATCGCCGCCCTTCGTTTACCGCAAGACGCTCTATATTCCGTCCGCCTTCGTGTCCTGGACCGGCGAGGCGCTGGATCAGAAGACTCCTCTTTTGCGGGCCAACATGGCCGTCAACGAGCACGCCCTGAGGCTGCTGCATCATCTCGGGGACGAGGCGACAACCGAGGTGGTGTGCAATGTCGGATGGGAGCAGGAGTTTTTCCTGATCGACAGGAACATGTATCTGGCGCGCCCGGATCTCGTCGCCGCGGGACGCACGCTGCTCGGCGCCGCGCCGCTTCGCGGACAGGAACTGTCCAATCACTATTTCGCCAGGCTGACGCCGCGGGTGAACCGTTTCATGGAGGAAGCCCGGGAGCGGATGTGGCGCCTCGGGATATCGATCCGGTGCACCCACAACGAGGTCGCGCCCGCCCAGCACGAGATCTCGCCGATCTTCAATATGGCCAATCTCGCCGCCGACAATAACGTCCTGGCCATGGATGTGCTGCGCGATCTGGCCGACGAGCACGATCTGACGGTCCTGTTTCACGAGAAGCCGTTCGCCGGCATCAACGGCACCGGCAAGCACAACAACTGGGGCCTCAACACCGATACGGGCGCCAATCTCTTCGTGCCCGGGGAGACCGAGTTCGAAAGCCGGCGGTTCGTCGCCTTCACCGCCGCGCTTCTGCGCGGCGTCAACCTGCATGGCGACCTTTTGCGCTGCGGCGTATCGACCGCCGGCAACGATCACCGGCTTGGGGCCCAGGAGGCGCCGCCGGCCATCATAACGGTGCACTTGGGCGCGGGCCTGGAGCAGCACTTCAGGGATGTTGCCGAAGGCGGGCCATACGGCGCCTACGAAGGGCAGCACAAGGAGATCGAAATCACCGCGCCCGTGGCCGACATCAGGGCCAGCCTCGAGGACCGCAACCGCACCGCGCCGTTTCCGTGGTGCGGCAACCGGTTCGAGTTTCGCGCGGTCGGCGGGAATCAGCACATTGCGTTCCCGCTTACGATGGTCAACGCGGGGGTTGCGGACAGTCTGAAGGCCATGTGCGACGAAGCCGACGCGGGCAAGGACATAGACCAGGTCATCCGTGACACGATCAAGGAAAACCAAGGTGTGCTGTTCAGCGGAGACGGCTACTCCGAAGACCTCTACCAGCATGCCGACAAGTGGAACCTGACGCATCTGGAGAGCAGCCCGGAGGCTTACGAGACGCTGACGTCGGACAAGAACGTGGCGCTTTTCGTTAGCCTCGGGATCTTCAACGAACGGGAGATCGCCGCGCGTCAGGGCGTTCTTCAGGACGCCTACGTCACCGAGATCGGGATTGAGGCGCGCGCATTGCTGCGGGTTCTCTCGACCATGATCGCGCCCGCCGCAATGCAGGACGTCGGGTCAGGCGAGGGGGCCGGTTTCTCGTCCTCGCTCCTCGACGAGAAGAAGGAGTTGGTCGCTCAACTGCTGGCCTCTGCCGATGCCTTGTCGGATGCTATCGGCGGCTGGCCGGAGGATGATCTCGGCGCCGCCGCCTCATACGCCCATGAGGCGATCAAGCCCGCGATGCAGGCCGCCCGCGATGTGGCGGATCGTCTCGAGGATCTCGTCGATGCCGGTCGTTGGCCGATACCGACCTATTCGGATTTGATTTACAATCAGTAACCGGTGTTATTGCACCCAGATCGAAACATTCGCCAGGTAGTTGCGTGTTTCGCGGTCGATGGGAAAGTGCAGCAAGCCGTCGCGGCCGAACCAGCGGTCATGAATTTCCTCGTAGCGGCTCGCGTGGCTTTCGATCCCGACGAGCAGATCGACGAAGATGCTGTTGACGAAATCGCGCCACGGGCTGTCGTTCTGGGGGAGAATGCAGGCCAGGGGCTCGGTCGCCAGGACGCTTGTGCGCGGCAGCAGCACGACGCTTTTGTCCAGTTCCACCCGCTCGGCCTCGGACAGCAATACCGTGCCGATGTTGGAGATACCGTGCACATCGCCCTTCACAAGCGCCTTCATGGCCTCGCCGATGTTGGCGTACGTGCGGACCTTGACCAGCGGCAGCTGTTTCGCGATCACCGAAACCGTGGTGGTGCCTTCAACGACGCCGATTTCCAGCCCGTTGACGTCGGCAATCCGGCTGGCGTGTTCGCGGTATGCCATGATGCGCGTACCGTCGCGGAAGAACGGCAGAGAGAAGTCGATCATCTGTTCCCGCTCCCAGGTCGGCGTCGTCAGCCCGCATACGATATCGAGTTCGCGATCGGCGACGCGGTTGAGGCGGTCGCTCGGCGTCACCGGGAACAGCCGGAGTTCGACATCGCGTTTGAGCCGACGTTCCGCGCCGCGCCGGATTTCCTTGAGGAGGTCGACCGAAAATCCTTCGAAGCCTCCACCGGCGGTCTCGTGAGAGAAGACGCCGCCGCTGGCCCGGGTTCCCGCACGGATGACGCCATCGTCGGCGATGCGTTCCAGAACGCTTTGGGCCACGGCATCGCCGCCCGTCATCAACAGGCAAAAAAGCGTCAGGACCGAAAGAGGGCGAACCGGCCGATCACGCAATCCCGGCGCCGAAAATTCAACCGTCCGCATCGGACGCGGACGGTTTAAACTTTTGTTTGCCGGGCTAAAGACAAAGGGCCTGCCGATGAGACGAGGCAAGGCCCGTGTAATTGAATTCTTAACCATCGTATGACACCATAACATCGAATCAGTTCTTTTCGTAACACAGATGTGTGCGTTTTTGGAGAACTGGCGGACCTGAACACTCGGGTCGTGTAGTTCTGGATTGTGGCGGGACATGATAGCTGATCCCCTGACTGAGCGCATCGCGTGTGACGATATTCCTGACATGGTCCGC
Source organism: Rhodospirillales bacterium (assembly GCA_022823235.1). Classification (GTDB taxonomy): domain Bacteria; phylum Pseudomonadota; class Alphaproteobacteria; order Rhodospirillales; family UBA2165; genus JAJDXO01. The sequence continues at coordinate 213,414 of JAJDXO010000026.1, read as the reverse complement.
AGCTATGACCGCTATATCGCGTCGGGGCTCTATGACCGGAGATATCCGCGGCCGAACAGGCGCACGCTCGGAATACTGCTGCATCACCTTCCTTCGGATGGCCGCTTTCTCGACTTTGGCGCGGGCACCGGCCGCTATGCCGAACCCCTGCTGCAATTGACCGATGCCAGCGGCGTAGCCTACGACATCTGCCCGACCGCGGGCCAGATCATGGAGGAACGTCTGGATGGCTTTGTCAAGGACGGGCGCCTCATGATTCGCAACGGCTCCCCGGCCTTGCTGTCCGAGGAGTTTCATTCCGCATTCGACATGGTATTTCTGGCATTCGGTGTGCTGGCGCATGTCAGCGGCCGCGCGAACCGGCAGAACATGCTGTCCGTCCTGCGCCAGACGCTGCAACCGAATGGTGTCCTGATCGCCGGTTTGCCCAACAGGGCGCGGAGGTTTCATGCCGAACGCCGCGCCGCGCGGAGCCGGGTCATGGATGGCGAGCTCGAGGAAGGCGATGTTCTCTATCAGCGCGGCCGCAACGCCGACACGATACCGATGTTCTATCATCTGTTCACGCCCGAAGAAGCACGCCGCGAGTTTGACGCCGCGGGGTTCCATGTCGAGCACATTCAGGCCGAAAGCGTCTTGGCCGAGGAGAAGGTCGTCTCCTCGCCGTTCGTCAGCTGGTTGGACAATTTCGTGTGCCGTTCGCTGCCCGCCGCTTACGGCTTCGGTTTTCTCGTCGTCGCCCGGTCACGGATGACCGAGGCATCGTGACGGTCGTGCCTGTGGCGAACTCCCTGCTTCGCGCGGCGGTCACCTTTGTGCTGGTCGCCATTTCGGTCTTCGCGGCCACCCCGACGGTTGCCGACGACCTCGATAAGATCGTCGAGCGCGGACGTCTCGTGGTCGGTGTGAAGGAAGACTATGCGCCGTTCGGATTCCGCAATTCCGAAGGGACCCTCATCGGTTACGACATCGACATCGCCCGGGCCTTCGCCGAGACGATCGGCGTGCCGGCGGAACTGGTGCCGGTGACCAGCGCCAATCGTCTGCAGAAGCTCCGGCGCGGCGAGATCGATGTCGTCGTCGCCACGATGGGTGACACGAGGAGCCGCCGGGAACTGGTCCACATGGTCGAGCCGCACTACTATGGCGACGGCGCGAACGTATTGCTGGCGCCCGGCTCGGGCATCTCGGATTGGGCGGATTTGCGCGGCAAGACGCTTTGCACCATTCGGGGCGCGCTCTGGGGCCGGCTTGCCGAGGAACGGCTGCTGATCGACACCATCGGGTTCAACACGACGCGCGGAACGTCGCTGGCGTTGCGCGCGGGCCATTGTGCCGGCTGGCTCTACGACGAGGTCAATCTGCTCAACGAGCTCAGGAGCGGCGAATGGGAAGGCTACGAGGTGACGCTGCCGACGCGCTTCATCCTGCCGTGGGCGGTTGCAATCCGCAAGGAAGAGGCCGGAGGCCGCCTGGACCGTCTCCTCGGAGACCTTCTGGCGGGATGGCATCGCGACGGTTTTCTCCAGGGTCTCGAGCGCCGCTGGGACCTGCCGCCGTCACCCTATCTCAAGCGCGCGCGGGAGCGGTGGACCGAGCGGGACGATACGGAACAGCACGTCTGCCGCCGCGATGACGCCGGCCGATGGCCGCTGTCGTGCCGCGAAACGTCGCTGGTGACCAGCGAGGGCCGCCGGGATCTTTCCGACATGGCCCTTCTTTTGCTCGAGACGACCGGGCTGGATGTCAGCGTGCTTTACGATCCGACCGACCGCAGCATCTTTCTTGTCGGCCTTGGCCTGACAGCGGCGCTTTCCGTCGTCACCGTCGTCTTGAGCATCGTACTGGGGGTCGTTTTCGGCTGGCTGATGCATCGCCGGGTGCCCGTCGTCGCGCCGCTTCTGCGGATCGGCTGCGCGGTCTTGCGCATGACGCCGCCGCTGCTGCAGCTCTATATCGTGTTCCTTGGCCTCGGCGGGGTCGTGCTGGCTCTCGGCTTCACGCTCGATGCGTTCACGGTCGCCGCGTGCGTGCTTTCGCTCTACGCCGCGGCCGCCAATGCCGTGGCCTTCTGCCATGCTTCGGACGTCGCGGCGAAGCGGAATGGGGCGTTGCGTTTCAGAATGAGTGACATCCGCGCCGCGCTCGCCCTGTGTTTCGCCGCGTTGATGGGCAATTGCGTCAATATCGTCAAGGCGACCGGGATGGCGAGCACCCTGGCGTTGCCCGAGTTGGTCTCCGCCAGCACCTCGATCATTGCCGAGAAGGGCAATGACGGCATCATGATGAATCTCCTTCTTCTGGCCTACTTCGTCCTCGTCATCCTGGTAATCCAGGCCTTTCGTCTTCTCGAACGACGGGTCACCGCACCATGACCGCCGCCGAGATCGCCAAAATTCTGGCCGAGTGGACGCCCTATCTGCTGACGGGCTTCGGGTGGAACATCGCCGTCTCGCTCACGGCGATGGCGATCGGGACGGTGGTCGGCCTGTTGCTCGCGGTCATGCGGGACAGCAGCGTTCGCGGCGCGAAGAGCGGGGGCAATGTGCTCACGGCGGCGATGCACGTCGCGCCGACATTCGTGATGCTGTTCTACCTCACCTATATGATTCCCGAGCAATTGGAGATTTTCGGGTTGCACGTGCATGTACCGGTCTGGTTGAAGGCGTCCCTCGCCTTCGGTATCGCGGTGGCGGGTTTCGTGTCCGACAATGCCCTGGTTTCGATCCGGCACCTCTCGAAAGGTCATATTCACGAAGCGTTGTTGTTCCTGCCGTCTTGGACCAACTACTTCCTGATCATCGTCATGGCCTCCAGCACGGCATCGGTGATCGGCGTCCCGGAGATGGTGTATCGCGCAAGAACGGTCATAGGCGCGGTTGATCAAATCGGTTTCTTGTTCTGGGCCTACCTCTACGTCATGATCTGGTTCTTGGTATTCAGCATCCTGCTCACGATGATCATGCACCTTCTGCGCAACCGGTTGACGCAGCGGACCCACGGTTTGCCGAGGCAGGACGAGACGGATCTGGGTGGAATTCCATGACCCTATCCCTTCGGCTTATCGTGACCGTGTTGACGTCGGTCGGTTTGGCCATCGTCGGCGTTGCAATCGTCATGGGCCTGATTGCGCGCGATGCGCTGGTCGATCAGGCCGAGGGCCGCGGGCGGCTGATCGCGGGCCTGATTGCCGCCGAGGCCAACCGCTCCGAGGCGTTTCTCCACGAAATCGACGCCGCGTCCCTGCTGGAGAAGGAGGCGCAGTCCGTCGCCATCGTCCGGCTCGCCGACACGGACCGGTCGGAAGACTTGACCAAGTCGCTCGTCGAGATCACCGCTGACAGCGTGATCGACGATATCTGGCTGCTCGACCGATCGGGCCACCCGATCGCGCGCGCCGTCAACGGTGTCGGCATACATGACGTCAGAGACGGGGACCTCGGCGAGGCCGGCATAGACCGGCGTGAATTGATACCGCTCCTTGCGGGAAATCGTTTCGCCGTGTCGTTGCGGTCGACGCCGCGGGACAAATTCGAGCGGACATTGCGCTACGTGAGCGTGCGGCTTGGTCCCGATCGGTTCGTCCTGGTCGGCAGTATCGAAGACGAGGCCGGCGAGACCGTGCCGGCCGCCGGCCTCGCCGAGGCGCTTGCCGAGCAGGAGGGCATCGAGGCGATCTGGGTGGTTGACGACCGCCTGGAGATCACGGCCGCGGCCATCGGCAGTGCGCGCGGGACCGCTCTTCCGGCGGCCGGAAGGGAGCTCGCCGAACGCGCCCTCAACGCGGCCGTGATCGACCGGGCGTCCGACAAGGCGGCGTTTTCGAGCATCGGGCAGGACGCGCTGCACGTCGCGGCGCCGATTCTAGGCCGCTGGAGCATCGCCACCGGCGTGGTCGTCATGCGCCTGCCCCGCACCCATCTGGACAGCTTGTTGCTGGATATCACGATTCTCGGCGCGATCGCCGCCGCCGTGGCTTTCGCGGCCGGCTCGGTGATCGCCATCGTATCGGCCCGCCGCATCGCGCGGCCCGTGGTCGCGCTGACCCGCGGCGCCGAAGAGATGGACCGGGGAAATTTCGAGCCGGCCTCGCTCGATGTCGTCGCCGGCCGGAGAGACGAACTGGGCACTCTTGTGCGGGTGTTTCAGACCATGGCGCGCGAAGTGCAGAGCCGCGAGCAACACCTGGAAGGTCTTGTGCGCGAACGCACGGCGGACCTGCAGCAAAAGAACGAGGAACTCGAAAAGGCGCAGAAGCGCGTCGATGAGGAACTGCGTATCGCCCGGTCCCTGCAAGGCGCGATCCTGCCTCGCGAAATCCCTGAAAGTCAGTCCTACGCCGGCAGCGCCATGATGACGCCTGCCCAGGAGCTGGGTGGCGATTTCTACGACTGTTTCACGTTGCCGGACGGAAGGCTGGGTATCGTCATTGCCGACGTGTCGGGCAAGGGCGTGCCGGCGGCGTTCTTCATGGCGATCGTCAGAACCATGATGCGCTCCGCCGCCAATGAGTACAGCCGCCCGGGCCAATGCATGCGCGAGGTCAACGACGCCGTCTGCGAGCAGAATCCCCATAGCCTCTTCGTGACCATGTTCTACGGTATTCTCGATCCCGCCAACGGCCGTTTCGACTATGCCAACGCCGGACACAACCCGCCGTTCATGGTCGGTGCGGGCGGCGAGGTCACGGAACTCCCGAGCACCAGCGGCGTCGTGGTGGGCGTCATGCCCGATCTCGACTACAACGAGGGCTCGGTCGTAATGGTGCCGAACGATACCCTGTTTCTATACACCGACGGTATCTCCGAAGCGATGAACGAAGCTGACGAGGAGTTCGGCGAGGAGCGTTTGGCGAACGTTTTGGAGGAGGGATCGGAAGAGCCGATTCGTTCGGTTATCGAAAACGTGTCGAACGCGGTCGAGGCGTTCGTCGTCGATGCGCCCCAGTCCGACGACATCACGTGCATGGTCCTGAGATACCTTGGCGAGGAGACGCCTTAGGCGAGAACGCTTCGGTCGTCGGCGTCGGCCCGTTTCCGCAGCGTGACGATGTTCCGTTCGTCGATCCGGGAGTACTGAACCTCGTCCATCAGCTCGTGCACCAGAAAAATACCCAAGCCGCCGATGGATCGCTCGTCAATGCCGGCGCTGGTATCCGGCGTCGTGTTCTGGGAGGGATCGAACGGTCTGGCATCGTCGGTGATCTCGACGACGATGACGTCTCCGTCCATGCGAAGGGCGAGGTCGAGGCCATGCACGTCGTCGTCGTCGTAGCCGTAACTGATCGTGTTAGTCAGCAATTCATCGACGGCGAGGTTGACGGCATAGGCGATGGCGGCGGGCATGTCGTGGGATGCGCAAAACGCGTCGATTTGCTCCGCCGCGGTGCGAAGCTCACCAAGGTCGTTGTTCAGCGATATCTTCATTGCGACAGCTTCCTAACCGGCGACAACTACACTTGAAACGAGAGGTCATGACGACACCGCAAGAGCCTCGATAAGACCAATCGTACCATAATGGACCTGGGTCGTGTTGACAAAAGGGGTTTCCGGACCGCGCGAACCGTCGCCCCGTGGCGCGGCCCGCCGAACGGTAAGCGGCGAATCAGGTTTGATTTGCGCTGTCGGGGCAGGCGAAGGCCGTGGGTAATGCGTTATCCCATGGACCGGAAACGAGGCATCCGGAACGGGAAGTGTTCAGAGACCGAACCTGAGGCCGATACCCACATAGTTTCCGTGGCCGATCTTCGCATCGAACGGCGTTCCCGTCAGCTTCCCTATGAACGTTGCTTCCGAGTTGACGAAGTGCCGAAAGTCCAGGCTGATCGTGACGGGCCGGTCGTCCGTGCCGCCAATCCGGTAACCCAGGCCGCCGCCGAACTGGTAGGCCATTACGGTATCGTCGTCATCGACGAACTGCCTGACGCCGCTCGCCTTTACGGAAATGCGGTTCAACCCGATGCCCCCGACGACATAAGGTGAAAAATCGAGGCCCAGATCAAAATCGTAGTAGAGATTGGCCATCAGCGCGACTTCCCGAACGTCGCCATCCAGCTCGCTCGTTCCCCTCAGTTGATCCAGGGCACCCTGGTACTGGGGCGAGTTCCGATCCAGCGCCTGAACCGCCGCGGGAAGGAGCACGGCGAGGCCGCCCGGCTCCTTTACGTTAAGCGTTTTGAGGTCCATTTTACGGTAGCTTAGCTCGCCTTCGACGCGCAGCCCGTCGGCAAACCGGTAGCCCACCGCCCCGGTGAAGGCGTGGCCCCGGCCGGGCTTCGCGGTTGCGTCCAACGTGGTCGAAAAGTTCGCGCTCTGGCGTCCTGTGACGTCGGAATTCTGCGGCAGGAAGAGACCGCCTCCGACACCGGCATAAAGCCCCTCGGCGGCGGCCGCGCCGCCGAACCCGGTGGCGATCGCGCCGGCGACGGCGAGACACGATACCCGGCGAATGATTGCGTTCACGCGCATGGAAATCCCCTCTTATCTACAACTTGGCGGGCCTAAACGCGGACCCGGTATCACGATTGCGGCTTCATTTGGTGGCTTTCGCCGCGTTCCTCCTGCTGTGCCTTGGGAAGACAATAACTCGAATATGACGAATTATGCAACTTTGGATACGCCATGGTGCAGGGCAGTTTTGTTGTCCGCCCGGCGTTCTAGAAACTGTAGGTCAGGCCTATATTGATGAAGTTGTCGCGGCGGGTGGAGTAGGCGGCATCGTCCGCGGCGATATTGTGAAAGAACGTCGCCTCGACGTTGAGCGTCAGCGAATCGCTGAGGCGGCGGTTGAACTGGGCATTGAAGCTGCGCGAACGTGTATCGACATCCTCCAGAATTCCGACAAGAAGATCGGTACTCGCGAAATCGTTGAACGCAAGCCGCACGGCGGCAAATATATCGTTTTGAAATATGTTGGTCGCCCTCATTTGCCGGCTGTCCCGATTCCATTCAGCCAGAAAACCCAGATCGATGTCCGTATCAAAAACCGAATAGAACGTGTACTCCCCGCCCGCCACGAAGGCCGTGTAGTCCTCTTCCTCCGCGAGAGCATTCCGCGCGCCCATGCGGCGAATGGCTTCGAGTTTCAACAGCCACGCCTCGTAGGTCATCTGGGCGTCCAGCCCATATTGGCGTATCTGCTCATAGAGCGGGACCAGGACGCAGGCGCCCGGGTCCAACGCGCAAAGAGGAAAAGCCGGTTGCAGGTTGGGCTCGCGGCTGGTGCCGTCGAAAACGCTCAGACCGACGTCGAACAGGCCCACGCTGTGACTGTAGCGGGCCGCGACGTCAAAATGCCATTCTTCCGCGCCGCTTTCGTACATCACCCGGTCGTTGTCGACGACAAACGCACTGCGCAGCCGGCCGTGACGTCCCGGAAAGGTGCGGAGGCGGTGATAGGGAAGAGCGAACAGTTCGGCCGCCCCCCAATCGCCGGACAGGGTCAGGTGCGCCATGGGCTGGCCGAGCTTGACCTCTTCACTTGGATTCTCGACGAGGTCGGTTTGGTTGACGATGTCGACGAGATGGCGCGATTCGGCCACCCCCCAGAAGACGCGGTCGACGCCAAGGCGAAGTTCCCACTCCTGATCTTCGATCTGACCGACAAACAGGAGATACGCCTTGCGCAGATCGGCGTGGTTGCGGCCCGAGTCGCTGCTGTCGTATCGATAGAAGCCCTCCAGTGTGAGGCTGGTTCCGTCGGCGCTCTCCAAGTACAACTCCGGCGCGGCAACGAGGCTGACGCCGAAGTCCTTCTGCTCGGGAATGGCGGCGGTCTTTGGAAACCACCGATTCTCCACGGTCACGCTTCCGGAAAACTCATGGGAATCGATCAGCGATTCACCCGATGCGCCGGACGTGATGCCGAGTGTCGTGATGCCCAGCGCCGCGATTCCGGTAACAGCCAGTTTTGCCCGGCGCAGCACCGGCCGATGAGCCATCAGCGTGCGCGCCGCAACCCGGTTCGGGTGAAGTCGCGCTCATTGAGGTCTGCCTGGAGTTGCACTTCCGACGATTTCAGCAGGGTGCTCTTCCCGGTGAGGTGATTCACCATCGTCTGTTCCCCGGCGTACCAGTACCGGTCCAGATGAAGCTCGTAGTCCGTCAACGTCAGGGTCTTGAGGAGCTCGTTCCGGCGGTCGTAGTACTCGACGCGCCACGGGCGATACTCCTTTTTGTCGTGCCAGACCAATTGCCGGCTGTAGCCCGAATCCTCTCCCACCGGGGTGCGCTCGCTGACCGTACAGGCTAGATCGCCGCACGGCTCGTCACGAAGATATTTGTGCGTGAACTTCTCGATCTCCTGGGTGGTTATATCTTCGTAGGCGAACTCGCTGCCCATGAACGAGCCCGACTGGTTGGCCGAACTGATGCGTTTCACCCGATTCAGCGCAGGCAGAAAAATCCAGAGATCGTCCGGCTTGTCCCGATGGGAGTGGACCAGAAACGCCGTGCCGCTGACGTCGCGAGGCTGATCGAATACGAACAGCGTCTTGTCGCCGGCATTGGCGACTTCCAAAGTCTTGAGGCGCATCTGGCGGGTGCTTTCCTGCCCCTTGGCGGTTCGCAACACCATCGTGAGTTGGGACACGAGGTTGCCGAAACCTTCTCCACGCTTGCGAGCCTCAAGCGCAATCTCCAGGCCGCGCGCCTCGGGGCTGGGGTCCTGGGCAACCGCGGGCGAGCCCGCCGCCAAGAAATTCATGCACGCGGCAAACAGCGTTAGCAGGGTGAGGGAGCAACGCCCCCGATGTTTCTGAGTAATGACTCTCTCCATTCGATTTGGCACGGGGCGGATGGCGCTGAAACCACGCCATGCCCAGGAGGCGACCCCATGTCCTTGCGGTCGACCATATCCAATGTCCGGAACCGATTTCAAGGGGACTTTTCCCGGCGCTCAGGACGGGGAACCGGCGGAAGCCGCTTCCGGCAAGGGCAGAGCCGACGCGCCGGCGGGGGAGGCGAGGGCCATCCGGCTCCGGCGGCGGCGCTCGTATAGGCCGAGCGCGTGCAGCGGGAAATACTGCCGGTAGAGCACGTAATCCAGGAGCGCCGTCCGGAAGAACACGCCCGCCATGTCCTGTTTGGGCCATCCCCCGTCGGCGTCCTGCGCGTCGAGCAGGAACCGGGCGCCCCGGGAAATCGCCGCCCAGTCCGAGTCGCCCGCCTCGAGGAGCGCCATCAGGGCCCAGGCGGTCTGGATGATCTGGCTTTTCTCATGCGGGACATAGCAGCCGGTCAGGCAGCCGCTGTGGTGCTCGCCCCAGCCTCCGTCTTCCCGTTGGCGCTTCAGCAGCCAGCGGCAGGCGGAACGCAGCGCCGGGTCGCCTGGGCGTGCCCCGGCGGCCAGCAGTCCCCTGATGCCGAACAGCGTGCCGTAGATGAACTGGACGCCCCAGACGCCGCGCCACGAACCGTCGACTTCCTGGGTCCGGCGCAGCCAGGATTCGGCCCGGGAGACGGCGTCCGCCGCCGCCCCGTCCGCGATCTCGGGAACGTGTTCCCTGCACGCGGCAAGCGCCGCGAGGCAGGATGCGGTGCATTCCACGAAGGAATGCTCGGTCATCGAGTCGCCGAACATCTCGGCCGGATTGAGCCACTCCAGACCGAAAGCCGTGCGGCGCGCCTCATAGCTGCCGAAGCCGCCGTCGCGGTTCCGGGTGCGCAACATGAAGGCGGCCGCATCGCCGAGCGCCGCCCTGTCAGTTCCGCCGGCCGCGATAATTCCGAGCACCGCCTCCGCCGTGCAGTCGCTCACCGGCCAGCCATGCCATCCTCCGGCGAAGCACCAGCCGCCCTTCGGGTCGATCCGGTAGGCCTCGCGAAACCCTTCGAAGCTCCTGTCGATCCGTTGCCCGAGCAGGAAGCCGGCCCCGCGCCGAAGGGCGTCGTCGGCCCCGCCGGCGGGCTCGGGCAGCGCCGCCAGCGCCTGGAGCGCGAACCCCGTGTCCCATGAGGCGCTTCTCGCGCCGGTGACGCGCGCGCCGTCTTCCTCGTCTTCCCAGATCCAGCCGTCCAGCTGCGCCAGCGCCTGCGCGCAATCGGCGTCGTCCGGGTCGTGCAGCCACAGCGCGAGAATGTTGAGAAGGCCGCTGACCGGAGAGATGCTCGTGTGGCTTGTGGTCCGCAGTTCCCACCCGATGCGCTCGACAATCGCTTCCGTGCATTTTGCCCGCAGGCGTTTGCTATGGAAGCGCTCGTACAGCCGCGCCAATCCGTAGCCCGCCCTGAGCCAGACGCTCGGCCGCGCATAGAGGTCGGCCTCGCGCAGGCGGTTGCGGGCGGCCGGGAAATCGGTGCCGGCGAAGCCCTCGGGAAACAGCTCCTCCCGCAGCGAGGCGATTTCCGGCGTGACGGGCATCTGGAACCGGCGGGCGTAAATCGCCGCCATCGCCATGTAGATGAGCCGGGTGTGGCAATACCAGTTCAACGGGTGCAGCGGTATCCGCCGCGGCAGGCTCCAGAGTTCCGGCAGAACCGCGTTCACCCCGCGCCAGTCATAGAGGTTGAGGACCGCCAGCCAGAATTTCCCCCAGCTCGGAATGCCGAGAATCCCCTCGGCCTGTATGAACCGCCGGGCCGGTTCGACAAGAGAATCGTCACGCTCGACGCCGAGCAGTCTCGCCGCGGCATAAACAAGCGCGGTGACGAACAGGTGCGGCTCCGAGTGCTCATGCATGCCCCATGCTCCGCCTTCGAGGCGGGTTCGCTCGAAGGAGCGCAGCACGCGGCGGCGCCGGCCGGGATCGAGCGGCCGGCCGATAACGCAGTGCAGCAGCGCATATTGCGCGGTGAGCATGGGGCACCAGACCATCTCACCTTCCCAGCCGCCGTCCTCGCGCTGGAGGCCCAGCAGGCGCGCGGCCGCGCTCTTCAACGCCGGCCCGGCATCGGGCGATTCGATTTCCTTCGGGCGGACGGGTCCCGAGCCTTCTGCCCCGGAAGACATTGAGTGCAGAAAGGCGCGGGCGAGGCTGTCGCGGGCCTGCCTGTCTTCTTCCCGGCCCTTGAGCCTCGCCGTCCGCAGTTGGAGAAAGCCGCGCTGGAGCCACCAGAAGCGGGTGACGAGCCCATTCAGGACGGTCCCGGTCCGATGCAGGGCGAACCGGCGGAAGAAGAACGAAATCTCCCGGATCAGCGCCCGGGCCGCGGTGCCGCAAATTGCCAGACTCATGCCGGTCACCGACCGGTCTTCGCAGGCGAGCAGCCGCATGGTCCGGTTGCGGTACGTCGAATTCGTCCGCCAGCCGTGATAGATCGCGCGTCTGAGAACCACCGCTTCCTCGCGATGATCGGCAAAGACCTCATAAAGCCCCATTGCCAGGAACTCGGGAACCCCGGCCGCCCGGAAACGTTCGGCGGTGAAGTCGTGAAAAACCCCGTTCTCCGCAAGCGCCAGCGCATCGCCGAAGCCGAGCGTCATGCCGACCGCCGTCAGGGGATGGTAGTGCCCGGCCGCGTCGCCGATCAGCACCCGGCGCGTATTTCCATATGTGATGCGCGGACTCAACTGGTTGCCGGCCGCATGGAAGTGCCCGGCCCGCAACGCCTCGACGAAAGCCGGACCGAGCGCCCCCGGCAGCAGCCCGGCGCAGGATTCCGACAGGAAGCCGACGCGGTCCCGGGGGCTCCAGCGGTCCGGCGGAATATCCACGATGACCCGGACGCAGTCGTCCGCCAGCGCGTATATGAGGATCGGACCCGGTCCGCCCAGCACCACATGCCCGTAGCCCTCGAAAGGCAGCTCCGCCTCCCGGATCGTGACCCCCAGCATCCGCGAGTAGAGCACCGGGTTCATGGAGACACCCAGCGACCGGCGCACGATCGAGGCCCGGCCGTCCGCGCCGACGATGCGCTCGGCGGTTATGGCGCGGTCATCGCCGTCGACGGAAAAGGTGAGCCGTCCGTCATCGACCGCCTTGACCCGCGCAGGGGAGATGAAATCGATATCGGCCTCGTTCCCGGTCGCGTCGCGGAGGCTCGAGACGAGCGTTGCATGATCGCATACCAAACCCCTGGATTCGTCCGGGTAGGGAAGCGGAATCGGATCGGAGCCGTCCTCGGGGAACACCACAAAACCCTTGCCCGGGGTGCTGCGGGGCAGCATGTCGATCCCGATTTCGCGCAATATCCTGACGGCCGGCGGATGCAGCCACTCGCCGGCCAGGCGCCTGGATGAATTGGGATTGGCTTCGAGAAGGGCCACGCGGGCGCCCTTGCGCGCATGGGCCAGCGCGCACACGCTCCCGACCGGACCCGCGCCGACAACGGCTAAGTCATAATGCCGCTCAGCGGCGCCGTTCATCGGAAGATGCTCGGCTCCGCGCGACGACGGTAGCCGACCCGGCACGGCTCCTCGGGTCCCGTCACCCAGCTGCCGTAGTTCGGGCGCGGAAACCTTGCGCCGGCAACGAAGTCGAAGCGGTCGAGCAGAACCGTCCAGATTGCCTTGAGCTGCATGTAGGCGAAATTCTTGCCCATGCACGCATGTTTGCCGCCGCCGAAGCCGATCAGGGCGTAGTGATGTTGCCTGTCCTCGCTGGCCGGCGGCGCGAAACGATCGGGGAAGAACCGTTCCGGATCGGCGAAGACATGCGGTAGCCGGTGCGAAACCGCCGGCGACACCATGGCCTTGGTGCCGGCGGGCACGACATGGTCTCCGTATCGCAGGGGTTCGAGCACCTTGCGGACCAACAGGATCAGCGGTGGATGCAACCGCTCGCATTCGCGCACGGCGTTTTCCAGCGCCGGCTGACGCTGGAGGCCGTCGAGGCTCATGGAACCGGTCTCCCGGTAAACCTCCCGCGCCTCCTCTCTCACCCGCGCCAGGTAGGCAGGCGCCCTGAAGAGTTCCAGGCCGGTCCAGGTCGCGAGCACCGCGCTGGTGTGCTGACCCGCGAACAGCACCGTCAGCAGGATGCCCGTGATCTCGTCGTCGCTCAGGGCGCGTCCGTCCTTGTAACGGGCGTCCATGAGCGTCTGCATGAAGTCGTCGGGGCCGCCCCCGGCTTGCCGGCGCGCGGCCATGATTCCGCTGAAGAGCTCCACGATCTCGCGCCGAGCCCGATCGCGGCTTCGATGCGCCGGGGTAGGCAGGCCGGGCAGGAAGAATCCGAGCGTATTGATGCCCTTCTGCAGGTCATGGTAGGCCTCGGCGAATCCGGTGTCCACCCGGTCGCGAACCTCCTGTCCGATCAGGCAGCGGCTGGCGATCCTGACCGTGAGGTCGTTCATCGCGTGCGGCAGGTCGATGTCCCCCTCCTCGCCGAGGGCGTCCGCGAAGGCGCTGGCCTCCTCGAACATGAGGAGGGCGAATTTCCGCATGGCGGCCTCGCGGAGCGCGGGAAACAGGAAGCCGAGTTGCTCCGCCATGATTTCCGGCGAGGCGTCATAGGCCACGCCGCGCCCGAAGACGGGCACGGTGAAGCGGTAGACCTCTTTGGGGTCCAGTTGGGACTCCGGAGCCTTGAAATAGAAGTCATGGGCATCGGGCCCGGTGAAGAGGACGAAATCGCTGACTCCCAGCCTGAAGCGGAAAAGATCGCCATGCTCGCGCCAGCCGCGGCTCAGCATGGCGACCGGGTCGCGCTGGAACTCACGGAGATGGCCGATCAGCGGCCAACTACCCGCCAGTTCCGGAACGGGTTTCTCCGCCGGTGGCGGGATGTCGGCGGTATGCGCGGTCGTCATGCTGTTGTGCAATTGATTCGCCATTTCCGCCCTCAATGGATGTACGGCAGCATCGAGAAGCGCGCCCGCTGCCTATAACGCTCCCAAAGTTCGCCGTATTTGGCGCGGCAGCGGCGCTCGTCGCGTATCGAGCGGTGCCACAGGAGACCCACCAGCCATGCCGGCAGCAGGTAGGGGACCCAGGACGCGAAACCGGTGGTCAGCGCGAAGGCGAGATAGATGCAGATCTCACCCGTATAGTTGAGATGCCGCCCGATTCCCCAAAAGCCGGAGACCAGGAGGCGCCCGTCGAGAGTCCGGGCGGGTTGCCCCCAGATCGTGACACCGGGATTGCGCTTGAAGCGATGCTTCTGCTGGTTGGCGCCGCGGAACAGCCAGAAACCGAAAACGAACAACAGGACGAGCCCCGCGGCGGCGGCCGGCGGCAGCGGGTCCGGCGCCTGAACGAGCCACCAGCCGGGGAGACAGTAGAAGAAGGGCACCAGCACGTAATCGCCCCAGACCAGCATCCATCCGAAGCGCTCGCGGACGATATCCCAAGTGTGGATCATTCCGTGTTCGAACTGGAAGTAGTTGAGCACGTAGAGGAAAGTGAAGGTCTGGTAGAGCACCATCGCCAGCGTCAGCTCGCCGTAGGTCTCGTACTGCACGGCGGCGAAGGATGCGTTGAAGAGCGCAAGGCCGATGAGGGAGGGGAGGTAGCTGAACAGCTTCAGGTCGAGCCCGAACCAGACCGGTCCGGCATCGACGCCTTGGAAATAGCCCCGCCAGAAGCCCGGCGGAGCATGACGTGCCCGCGCCGCCCGCCAATAAAGCCAGCCGGAGAACGCGAACGCGAATCCGTTCGCCGCGACGAAAAGGGCGAGCAGGTGGGTGTGCAGCACCGAAAGAGAAAACCAGCCGAAACCCTGGGCGAGACCCGCCGCGATCAGGGTAATCAGGAAGAGCGCCAGGCCGTTGAGCTTGTAGACGCGCTCGTTTCCGTCGGCATCGGGGCCCGTGACGCGGCGGCCCGGCAGGACCAGCGACATCAAGAAGAGGAGGGCGATGAACCCCAGCACCATCGCCGCCGCCTCGAGCAACGTCTCGCCCGACAGCGCCGAGGAGAGGTCGAGGGCTTCAGGCGGCGGCATCGCCGTCCTCCGCCTCGCGCGCAAGGTGCTCCCGCCACTTGCGCACGGTCACCTTCTGAAAGGCCTGGACCACGGGATTGAACTCGACGGGAGGGGCGTCCCAGTGTTTCTCGTAGCCCTCCTGCTCCGCTTCGAGCGCAAACCGGTCCTGGTCGAGCAGGGGGGCGATCAGCATGCGGTTGGAGATCCTCATGACCGCGGTCATGGCGAAACGGGGAATGCGCACCGGCAGAAGCGGTATTTTCAGCGACTTGAAATAGAACAGGAAGAACACCCGGGTGGTGCGCTCATCGACCGGCAGCACGAAGAGCCAGTGTTTTATCGCGTCATCGGTGTTCGACCACTGGTAGGGGTATTCGTAACACAGCTCCATTCGGTTGGTGTTGAGCCGCTCGTGGTCCACGAACAGCCCCGAAATGCGGCCGCGCCCGACGCGCGTATCATAGGCGAGATGCACATTGTCGCCGACGGTTTCGCTGGAGGTGAGCGCGGCTCCGTCGAAGGGCCGGTAGCGGCGGTGCAGATGCGCGTGGGTGAAGTCGCTCACATTGTCGATCACCATCGAGTGGTGCGCCGACCATGTGAAGCGCAGCGGCACGCAGGTCCATCGGTCGGGGCCCTCCAGCTCGGGAATATCCGGGATCCCGCGCGTTTCCGCCTGCTCCGGGTCTCCGGGAAAAATCCAGACCAGGCCATAGCGGACCTTTACCGGATAGGTCCTGAGCGCGAGGTGGGGAAAGCTTCGTCCATCGCCGTCATACGGAACCCCGGCGGGCCGGTCTTCCCCGCCATACTCCCAGCCGTGATAAGCGCACACCAGCTTGCATCCCTGCACATGGCCGATGGAAAGCTTGAGCTGGCGGTGCGCGCAGGTGTTTTCGATCGCCCGGAACGAGCCGTCCGTTCCCCGGAACAGCGCGATCGAGTGTTTCCAGAAGACGACCTCGACCACCGTCCCCGGCTTGACCCGGCGCACTTCCTCGACCGCATACCAGTAGTTCGGGTCCATGCCGGCGGCGCGCGCCTGCTGGCGCAGCGAGCCGGCTTCCTCGAAGCCGGGTGGCGGCGCGCTCAGGGCCGGCTTCATGCCGGGCTTCCTTCGGGCATCGCCTGCAATGCCTCGCGCGGGCGCTTCGCCGCCGGATTCCGGATTGCGTTGCGGGAGAAGTGAAACGCATAGGCTTCATGCACCGCGTCGCGGATGCTGGTCGGCCGGTAGCCGAGTTCCCGTTTCGCCTTGCCGGTGTCGGCATGGCGGCGCTTTTTCAGCAGACGGATGGCGCCCGGGGTGAAACGCTGGGGAAAGTCCGGATGGAATCGGCTCAGGTAAAAGCTCGCCACTTCCGAAAAGACGAGCATCAAGGGAGCCGGAATCCGCCGCCGCGGCCGCGGGACCCCCGAGACTTCCTCATACAGCCCGACGATCTCCGATATCGTTTTGTACTCGCTGCTGAAGATATATTTTTCGCCCGGGCGGCCATGGCGCATGCACAGAAGATGCCCCTCGACGATGTCGCGCGCGGCGACGAACTCGAACCCGCCATCGACATAAGCATGGAGCTTGCCGTTGGTGTAGTCGCACAGGGTTCTTCCCAGCCGCGAGGGGAAGAAATCGGCGCCGCCCACCACCGCGCAGCAGGTCGCAACCATGACATCCTGTCCCGCCGACGCCGCGCGCCAGCACTCTTGCTCGACGAGCGACTTGCTGCGCTCATAGGGCATCGTGCGCTCCATGGGATAGAATGGCATCCCCTCGTCGCTGGGCGCGGACGGATCGTCGAGATCGTAGCCGACCGCGCTGAAAGAGCCCGTCACCACCACCCGGCCGGCGTCGACTTCCCGCGCCGCCTGCAGCAGGTTGCGGGTGCCGATGACATTGCAGTCGAACACCTCGCGGCGATGGGCGCGGTTGCCCTCGATGGTCGAAATCTTCGCCGCCACATGATAGACGCCCCGGCAGCCGGCCAGCGCCTTTCTGGTGGCGTCCAGATCCCGGATGTCGCCGAATACGCGCTCGACATCGAGACCGTCCAGGCCCTCATTGTTGTCCTCAGGTCTCAGCAATACCCGGACGCGTACGCCGTCGTCGAGCAGCCGGCGGACGAGATTGGCGCCGACATGTCCGGCCGAGCCGGTCACGAAAACAGGCGCTGCCGACGGGTCTGCCGGCATGCTCGATCCGGTGGTCATTGCAGTCGCCTTCCGTCGGCTCGGCCTAGGATGCCGCGGAGCATGGAGGAATCCGTCTTCTCCCCGGCAAGATCGCGAATGATCGAACTCAGCCGCACCCGCCCGGCGAATTCGGCGTCATAGTCCTTCAGCATCGTCCATACCCATACGGCGGGATCGTCGGTGTAGCCCCGGAACAGGGGTAACAAAACCCGTGTTCCGATGCAAGCCGGGGCGGATCAAAACGGGCAGTTGGAATCGTCCTCGTAGTTATGAACCTTTACGGCGCCGGAAATAATCGCCCGTTTGGCCGTCTCGACCGCCGCTTCGATCTTACCGGACACCAAGGCCCGGTTGTGCTCGTCCACGGCCCAGCCGACCCCGCCTTCGGCGAGGCCCAGCGAACGGATACCCGCGGTGAACTCGCCGTTCATGGCATCCATGAAGGTCTGGTAGGCGGCCAGATCGACCCGCTTCACCATCGACGTGAGAACGGAACCCGGCGCCAGGTGGTTCTGGTTGGAATCGACGCCGATGGACAGCTTGCCGGCATCCGCCGCCGCCCGGATGACGCCGATACCGGTGCCGCCGGCCGCATGAAAGACGACATCCGCGCCTCCGGCGATCTGGCCCCGCGCCAGTTCCGCGCCCTTGGCCGGATCGTTCCACGCCGCCGGGGTGGCGCCGGTCATGTTCCGCAGCACCGTGACATCGCCGCTGACGGACTTGGCGCCCTGGACGTAGCCGCAAGCGAATTTCCGGATTTGCGGGCTGTCCATGCCGCCGACGAATCCGACCGTGCCGGTCTCGGATTTCATCGCCGCGGCGACACCGACGAGATAGCTGCCCTCATGCTCCTTGAAGGAGTATTGACGCAGGTTCGGCTGATCCAGCCAGAACACGTCGATGATCGAGAACTGCTTGTCCGGATTGGCCTCGGCGACGGCGTTGATCGCATCCGCCTGCGCGAAACCGACACCCAGCAGCACCGTGGCGCCGCGCCGGATCATCCGCTCCATGGCTTGCCGGCGCCGGGCTTCGTCGGTGACCTGGAGTTCCATCACCTCCACGCCGGTCTCTTCGGTGAAGCGCTGGATGCCGTTGAAGACGCTCTCGTTGAAGGATTTGTCGAACTTACCCCCCGGATCGTAGATCACCGCCGGCTTGAAGTCGGCGGCCTCCGCCACGCCGAAAACCAGCGAGAACGCGAAAACGGCCAGTGCTCCAACAGCGTTCCGCATCGTGACTGCCACCTGTACTTGAACCGGATTGTTATGTGCCGATTGGCCGCGACCGGCTGGAAACTGCTCCAAATTAGCCCTTCAGGCCGATCACCCGCAAGCGGGCCTGTAGGCCGGGCTCATCCGGATTACGATGCCGTGACAACCAAGCCGGGATTGTGGTAGTCCGGGGCGCATACGGCATGTCCGTGCGTGCCGCGAAGGGACAATCGACCGACGCCTGCTGAAACCGCGAGGGACGATGGAGCTGGGCAGCAAATCCTTACGAAAGGTCGCGGTCGTCGGTCGGGGAACCGCGGGCTCTTTGGCCGCCGCCGCGGTGTCTCGTTTGCATCCGGACCCGGATCATGAGTTGCACCACATCTACGATTCCCGCATCCCGACCCTGGGTGTGGGCGAAGGCACCTGGCCGAGCCTGCTTCCGTATCTGGAGCAACTGACGAATTTATCGGACGAGACAATCCAGCGGTCCGTTAACGGAACCCGCAAATACGGTCTTGAATTTGAAGGGTGGGGCGTCCGCAACCGGAACTTCATTCATTCGTTCGTTCCGGAAAACGTGTCCTACGGATACCACCTGTCCGCCGACCTGATGGGAGAACTGCTGCGCAACAGCGCCAATGCCCGCCATATCGATGCCAAGGTCCTCGACATTGCCAAGGCGGATGGGGGCGCGCTGGTGGAATTCGATGGCATGCCGCCGGAACGCTACGACCTGGTTTTCGATGCCCGCGGGTTTCCGAGGGAGCTTCATCCCGACCGGCACATCAACGTTCCTTTCATCCCCACCAATACGGCCATTATTCGCCGCTGCCCGGCAATCGTCGAAGAAGAGGGGGATGGGCCGGTCCTGCAACATACCTATACCCGTTCGATTGCGCGTCCGCACGGCTGGGTAGCTGTCATTCCGCTCACAACGCACACGGCGTATGGCTACATCTTCAACCGCGATATAAGCAGCCATGCTGAAGTCGAAGCCGATTTCGACGCGCTCCTCGAAGCCGATGGCGTAGCGGAATTCGAGCCCAGCGCGGTCATTCAATTTCCCAATTTCATTCACCGCCGGATCTACGATGGCACGGTATGCCGCATCGGCAATGCGGCAGCCTTCGTGGAACCTCTGCAAGCAACGACCATCGCCGCAGCCCAGTTGCAGATCGGGATGATTCTGCAAACACGTCTCCACCGTCCGGTGGAGCGCCTGGAGCATGACACGCCGGCAGTTAACCGATTTCTCGTCAAAAACATGGTCTACTACGGCTTGTTCGTCGGTTGGCATTATCACCGCGGTTCGAAATTCGAGAGTGCCTTCTGGAGACATGCCCGCGACGATGCCTGGCCGCGACACCGTGATGCAGCCGCCCCCGAGATCGTCGACTGTGATGCGTTGCAAATGTTCGACGAGATGCTTTATTTGCTGAAACAATCGGAAGTTGACAAGTCGAACCACAATCAGGCGTACGGGTTTTCTCTGGGCAGTTTTATACAGATGTCCCAGGGGCTTGGCTGATAATCCGGGTTTCTCGCCAGGGGCATGGGCTGCGCGGTGCGACGGTCGGGTGAGTCACCGTCGTCTGTCCGCCGCCGGTGGGAATTCCCCGGCCACCGCCAAGCGGAACGGTTGGGGGCCGGCGTTCCGCGGACCGTCATTCCGCGGACTTGACCTCGCCCGGTCAAACCTTCATAAAATCGTAACATCCTCACCAAATCATGACGTTTTGAACTTGCCTGACATCCGTTAGGAGGCTTTGTGTGATCGGACGCCGTGATGAACCTTTCGCCTTGGCGTTTTGATGGTGAATCGATCGCTTCGATGACGAGGGAGGATGGAATGTGCGATCAGCGTGGTTTCTTCGATCTTGATGAACCGTATGCGGCGCTGTCCAGTGCGGGCGATCCTCTGGAACGGCTGTCCTCGGTCATCGGCTTCGAGAAATTCCGGCCGGAACCGGATGCCGCGCTGAAACGGCGGGCGTCCGACAACCGCCCGAGGAACAACAAACCAGGTTCGGGCGGCAAAAATCCTCCGTTCTTCAAGGTTTCCGAATATGTTCAATAATCTCTTCGACTCCTTTCAGAATACCGTTGCCGAGGCAAAGGAAGAGCGCGAGCAACTCAACCGTCTGCTGACGATTTCCACCCCGCGGGAGCGTCTTCTCGTTGCCGCTGCCGCCCTGTTGCTAATTGTCCTCGCGGCCTGGCTCTTCCTCGGCAGCGTACCCCGCACCGTCGCGGTGGACGGCATCCTGGTCCAGTCCGGCGAAAACCGGATCGAGGGCAAACGGTCCGTGCACGCGCTCGTCTGGATCGAGGCTGATGCCGCGGCGCCTGTCGAGGCCGGCATGCCGGTGGCGTTGGAGCTGGGCGGGGCGGATGGAGAAACCGGTAAGCTCGGCGGCAGGATCGCAGGAATTTCCGCTGTGTCCCTGCCGGAAGAGTTGAACGCCGTCGGGGCCGCGGCGCCGGTATCCGTACGCCGCCTCGTTATCGCGCTCGACGGAAACCGCGATCCTGCTTCCCTTGCGGGCAGGAAATGCCGGATCGTCATCGAACTCGGCAGGCAATCTCCGATTACGCTTTTCCGGATGAGGCGGCCGTAGGATGCCGCCCGCCTCCAAAGGGGCCGGCGGCAAGTCTGCATCGGGCGCCCCCGGACAACGGATAAAGACGCCTGTTCTGCTGCAGATGCATGCGTCGGAATGCGGCGCCGCCTGCCTCGGCAGCATACTTGGTTACTTCGGGCGCTGGGTGCCGCTTACCGAATTGCGCGAGAAATGCGAGGTGAGCCGGGACGGCAGCAGCGCTGCGAGCATCGTGCGCGCCGCCAGACACTACGGTCTCGAATGCCGGGGCCTCAGCATGGGTCCCGAGCAACTGAAAAAGCTGCCGCTGCCGCTGATTTTGTTCTGGCAATTCAGCCATTTCGTTATCCTCGAGGGATTCGACGGCGGCAATTTCCACCTCAATGACCCATCCACGGGGCGCCGCACGCTTTCCGCCGAAGAATTCAACAGGGGCTACAGCGGAATAGCGCTGCGTTTCGAGCGCAGCCCCGATTTCAGCCCCAGCGGCGAGCGGCCCGGCCTGATCAGGCAGTTGAGCGCCCTGCCCGTCGGATCGTGGAACGTGCTTGCGGGGGTGATTGCCTGCGGCTTCATGTTGACGTTGCTGAACCTTATCGTTCCCGTCTCTCTCGGCATTTTTGTCGACGACGTTCTGGAAAATCACGGGTCCTGGAGCGGACTGGTGGCGGCCCTGCTTGGCGGCGGTATCCTGGTATACGTCCTCTCCCTGCTCAAGAACCGCTTCCTGAGGCGATTGGCGGTCCGGATTTCGGTGACCGGCTACAGCCGAAGCATGTCGCGGCTGCTGCGGTTGCCGGTGGAGTTTTTCCAGCACAGGCTGGTCGGCGATCTGACCGACCGGGTTTCGTCGTTCGACAGGATTGCGAAGAGTCTGACGGACCAGTTTCTTGTGCTCCTTATCGACATGGCGATGAGCGCGGTACTGCTCGTCGCGATGCTGGCCTACGATGTCGTGCTCACGCTGATCGTGCTGGTGCTGGCCGCCCTGCACGGCACGCTGGCCCATTTTCTCAACGGGCTCCGGGCCATTCGAAGCCAGACGACGACGCGCGAACTGGGTTTGCTGATCGGCGTCGGCATGCAGATGCTGCATCATGCGGACAACCTGCGCATTACCGGATCGGACGACCGGTTTTTTTCGCGCTGGTGCGGCCAGCAGGCGCGCGAACTGCATGAGCGCCAGCTCTATTCCGAACTGAACTCGGTCAATACCGCGCTCCCGGGCCTGATCGCCGCGCTGTACTGTGCGGCGATCCTGGGCGTCGGCGGAAGTCTGGTCATCTCCGGAGAAATGACCCTCGGGGCCCTGGTCGGATTCTATATCCTGGCGGAGATGTTTCTGGCGCCTGTCGGGCGCTTTCTGGAGTTCGCCGACAAACGCCAGGCGCTCGAAATCGATTTGCAGCGCCTCGAGGATGTGGCCAGCGCCAGCGAAGATCCCGTTTTCAGCCGCCGCGATCCGGAAGCGGACTCGGTTTCCACTTTCAACGGCCGGCTCCAGCTCACGGGCCGGCTCGAACTGCGAAACGTCACCTTCGGTTTCAACAAGAGCCGGCCGCCCTTGATCACGGATTTCAACCTCACCATCGAACCGGGACAGCGGGTTGCCGTGGTCGGTCCGAGCGGGTCCGGCAAGTCGACCCTGGCGCGTCTGGTTTCGGGCGTCTATCAGCCCTGGTCGGGCGAAATCCTGTTCGACGGCCATCCGCGAGATGAGATTCCGGAAGAAGTATTGCGGCAGTCCGTTTCCATGGTGGATCAGGAAGCCGTCCTCTTTTCGGCGTCCCTCCGCGATAACCTGACCCTGTGGAATCCGGCCGTCCCGGATGAAGCCATTTTCGCCGCGACGCGGGATGCCCAAATCCACCACGATATCCTGCTCAGGCCGCGCGGGTATTCGACCGAGGTCGACGAGGGCGGGGTGAATTTCAGCGGCGGCCAGAGGCAACGGCTGGAAATCGCCCGCGCGCTGGTGGGCAATCCGACGGTGCTCATTCTGGACGAGGCGACCAGCGCGCTCGATGCCAGGACGGAGGAAGGGGTCGACGATGCCATGCGGCGGCGCGGCGTGACCTGCCTCATCGTCGCGCACCGGCTGAGTACCGTAAGGGATTGCGACGAAATCATCGTGCTCGAAAACGGCGGCGTCGTGCAGCGCGGCACGCACGACGAACTGATTGCCGACGAGAGCGGCACCTATCACAAACTGGTCAGGTCGAGCTGATGCAGGACGCGCGCCCGGAATACATATCGTTAGCCGAACTCGCCGCCCGTACCGGCACGTCCGTGCCCTGCGCCGGCAACCTGCCGGTCAAGCTCGACGACACGGACAGCGTCTGGTTTATCGAGCGGGGCGCCGTCAACCTGTTCCTGATCGAATCCAGCGACGGGGTGGAGCAGGCGCCGCCGTACCATCTGCTGCGCCGCGAAGCGGGCTCGTTGCTCCCGGGTGTCGCGCCGGACGGACAGGACACCGGGGACGCCACCACACTCAGCCTGATTGCCAAGGGATTGTCGGACACCCTTCTGAGGCGGCTGCCGGCATCCGCGTTGTCGGAAGTCGATCCGGCGGAACTGGCGGTACAGACCGACACTTGGCTGACCGACATTACGGATACGCTCTCGCGTTTCGTCAGCCGTATTCCGCGCCCGACCGCGCTGGCCGAACCCGGCATGTCGCGGACCCTGGAGCCGTGCACCTTGTCCGTACGGCGCGGTGTGGTGTGGGTGTCCGAACCGCCACCCGGCGCCAGCCTGTACATGGATATGGTCGACCAGGCGGAACGCGCCGAAGCGGGCGGTCCGCCCGAAGCGGTTATACCGCTGACCCGGACGAGTTGGCTCACCTTGTTCGATGAGACGAACCTTTCGGGCAGGTCGACGGAGTCCCTGGCGCAGCAGGGCCTGCTGCTGCCGGCGCTTGCCTCGTTCCACGCCACGGCTTTCACCCTGGAACGCATTAATCGCCGATTGGCCGTGGTCGACGATGCGAATCTCGAGCACGCGCGGACAATAAGCCGCCGCACGGCCGAAAAAGCCGCGCGGCAGCGTCTTCTGAACATCTACGACCTGCCGGTTGACGGGGAAGCCAGGGGCGAGGACACGGCACTGGCTGACGTTCTGGACATCATCGGCCGTCACGAAGGCATCGATTTCAGGATTCCGGTGCGCTCGGGGCCGTCCGAGGATCCGGTCGGCCTCGTCGACATTCTTGATGCGTCGGGCGTACGCGCCCGGCGCGTCAGCTTCAGGAATGAGGGCGACTGGTGGCGCAGCGACAGCAACGCGATGCTGGTATTTCGTGAAGGGGACGGCCGGCCCGTGGCGCTGTTGCCGGGAATGTTCGGGCGCTACCGGGCAGTTGACCCGGTCAGCAAGCGAAGCGTTCGGGTTACGGCGGCCCGCGCCGCGGCGCTGGGGGACGAAGCCTGGATGTTCTACCGGCCCTTGCCGGAGCGGGACGTGATGCCGGCGGACCTGCCGAGAATCGCCCTGCGCGGATCGGCCGGGGATCTGGCCCGGCTGGTGTTGGCCGGGGTGCCGGGCGGCCTGATCAAACTGCTGCCGGCGCTTGCGCTCGGTTTTGTCGCACATCACATAGCGGCGGGCGGAAGCGGTGAAGCGCTCTACGCGGTGGTTGTGGCGCTGGCGGGATTCGGCCTGCTCGGCGCGCTGCTGCACATGCTTCAAAGCACGGCGATGATGCGGTTCGAGGGGCGCTTGGCGTCGCGGGTCGAAGCCGCTTTCTGGGACCGCCTCATACGCCTTCCGCGGAGCGTTCTGAACCGCCATCCGACCGGCGATCTGGCCATGTCGGCAATGACGTTCCGGAACCTTCGCGACGGCTTGCAGAGGGTGGTCGCCGACGGCCTCTTGTCGGTCGTTTTTCTGCTTCCGGTTTTCGGCGTGATTTTCCTGTACGATGCCGCTCTCGGGGCCGTCACCCTGTTCTTCAGCTTTGTTTCGCTGCTGATCGTGGTGCTCCTCGGGTTGCGCCAGATTTCGCCTTACGGGCGGATGATCGGCGCGGCACGCCGCGTCGCCGGCCGGCTGTTCCAGATCGTGGGCGGTATCGCCAAGCTGCGTGTGGAAAATGCGGAAGGGTCGGCTTACGCCATCTGGGCGCGGGATTATCGCGAGCAGAAACGCGCGGAGATCGAATTGGGCGCGTTCGAGGGGCACTCGCGGGCATTCGGCGCCGCACTCCCGTTTCTCGCCGGCGGGGTCCTGCTGTTCGCGGTGGCCGCGGTGGGAGACCGGGAAGTCCCGGTCGGCGATTTTCTCGTCGTTTACACGGTTTTCATCGTTTTTCAGTCCGCCGTCGCCCGGCTCGGCGAGTCGTTCGGTACCCTGGCCGCCATGCTGCCGGCGTTCGATCAGTTGCGCCCGCTGCTCGCCGCGGTTCCCGAAACCGAGGTCGAGGGCGAACCCGTGGAGTATCTAGGCGGCGATATTCTGTTCGACCGCGTTTCCTTTCGTTTCGACCCCGACGGTCCGCTGGTTCTCGACGATGTCACGATTCGCGCCCGTCCCGGCGAATTCATCGCGATCACGGGCGAGTCCGGCGCCGGCAAGAGCACGCTGTTCCGGCTCGCCCTCGGAATCGACCGGCCCACCATGGGTGCGGTGTATTATGACGGGCGCGATCTGAGACACCTGAACCTGAAACAGGTGCGCCGGAAGATCGGCGCGGTGCCGCAGTCGGTCGATCTTCATCCCCAGGACCTCTGGGACAATCTGGTCGGTTACCGCAATGAGGTGGAGAGCGAGGAGATCTGGGCGGCGGCCGGGATCGCCGAAGTCGAAGACCAGATCAAGAGCATGCCCATGGGCATGATGACGATGGTCGGTACCGGCTCCGTCCTGTCGGGCGGCGAGAGTCAGCGCATCACGATCGCCCGTTCGGTGATCGGCAGCCCGCGCATTATGCTGCTCGACGAGGCAACCAACTGGCTGGATAACGAAAACCAGGCCAAGGTGATGAAGAACCTCACCGCCCTGACATCGACCCGGCTCGTCATCGCCCACCGTCTGTCCACACTCGAACAGGCCGACCGAATTTATGTGCTCCAGGCCGGGAAAATCGTCGAAAGCGGCTCTTTCAGCGAACTGATGGAGATCGACGGCGTGTTCGGGGAACTGGTCAAGCGACAGCTCGCCTGATTCGGATTTGCAAACCCGCCGGAGGCCGCGGCAATGGAAAAATCCGCAAATAAACCCGTCGATAGAGCCGATTTGCTCGTATCGAAAGCGGAGGAAGACAGCGATTTTCGCGAACGCCTGCTCGCCAATCCCAAGAATACCATTGAAATGGAACTGGGCGTCGCGCTGGCCGACGGCCACGAGATTCATGTACACGAAGAAACCTATGGTGTGACGCATCTGGTGCTTCCGCCGCGGAGCAGATTCAGCGCTGCCGAGCGGGAGGCGGCGAAAACCGGCCGGGCGTCGCTCGAATTCCTCCGCCAGACGATGCACGATCCCGCACCGCCCCCTCGTTCGCCGGCGCCCGACGGGACAGACGCCCGGATGGGCGCAGCTACGCCTGCGGCGCTTGCGGACAGAGCGAGAGAAAGCATCCGCCGTGGCCTCGATTTCCTGGAAACCACCATCGACGAAAACGGCGCCTGGCACTGCATTCGGTTCAACACGGCCGATCCGGACATTCCGCGGCATTTCGAAAGACCTGCTTTCGTTTCGGCTTTCTGCGTTCTTGCCCTGGAAAATTGCGGGGAAGCGCAGGCGAAAGCCATGGGCGCCGCCGCGAAGGCATATCTCGCCGAGACCGTCGAATTTCCCGGATTGTGGCGTTATTACCGGCATCTGCCCCAGGACCTCGACAGCACCGCACTCTGTTCTCTTGTCATCGGGACTCATCCCTGGATCCTCCTGGGACGGAACGTCCCGCATATTCTGGCGAATCGCGACGAAGAAGGCCGTTTTCTGACCTGGATGCTGGCAAAAGACGAGCCCGATGTCGTGTCGAAGTTTCGTATCGAGGCCGACCCCGTGGTCAATGCGAATGTCATCGCCTATCTCGGCGACTGCCCCGAAACCGGGGATGCCCAGCGTTGGCTGGAAGCGCTGGTTGTCGAAGGCGGGCTCGCCGGATCTTCCAAATGGTACCCCGACACCATCGCGATCTACTATGCAATCGCTCGTGCCGCGATACGCATCCGGCCCGCGCTCGACCGGCTGCGCCCGATCCTTGCGGACCGCATCCTGGACCTGCGGGACGAAAAGGAAGGTTTCGGCAATGTCCTTCAGACCGCCCAGGCGGTGTCGGCGCTCCACAACGCCGGGGGGCTCGAAAAGACCGGAGCGAAGGACCTTTTGGAAAGGATACTGGGCTCGCAACGCGAGGACGGCAGCTGGCCGGAACTTCTCGCCTTCGGCGATCAGGAATTGAAATGGGGCGCGTTCGGGCAGATCGGGCATGGCTCCGAAGCCGTGACCGGTGCGTTTTGTATCGAGGCCCTGGAATGTCTCATCGACGTGCTGGAGGCCTGAACGCGGGCCGGGTTTTTCGATGAGCCTCGCATAGGGGAGCGTGAAGGAGACGATATGGAAATTGACGAGGCAATTGCGCTTACCCAGGACCGTCTCGCCCAAGAGGGCCGCAGCATGGGCGAATTGCTTGGATACTTCAGAAAACGGATTTCTCCGTCTCTTATCGGAGAGCGGGAATGGGAGCGCGTACTGGAACGTGCGAACACGCTTCCCATAACCATGGGCGCTCAGCCATTCGGCTTCGAACTCCCTTTGCACGACCCTCGGCCGGTAGCGGACTTTGGCGTCTCGCTGGCGAGCGGAAACCGCTCGGGAGATATATTCGAAGAGCGGGCGCGGCGTGACGAGACGGACGAAACCGCGAAAGCGGTCGAGCGGCTGTTCAGGGAAATGGAAGCCCGCAACTCGCCGCTGCGGGAGATTGTCGGGCGCAAACTGATGCTTGAATACGACATAGGTTCGGCGCCGGGGAGCAAGGGTTCACGGCCGGGGATGTTCTTGCGGCCCAACGAACGCACGATTGTCGCCGGCGCCGGTCATCAGGACCATGTCGGCCTCGTGGTCGATGCGCTGGTTTCCTGCCTCGGCCGGGAATCGGTTGCCGAAGAACGAGAAAACGCCGAACGGGTCTACCTCGCGCAGCCGGACGATACGCGCCTGGATTCGTTCGGTGTGTTCCCGTCCCGCGATCGCGCAATTCGCCTAGCGATCATGAATTTCAAATCGCAGCGGGAAATCTGTTCCTTTCTTGAAACCATAGGCTGGCCGGGGCAGGTCTCGGCCGTCGACGCTGTTATTTCGCGCTTCAGGGAGCGTGCGAATATCGTCAGAACCGGGGCGAATATCGACGTGCGGGCGGACGGTATCGGTTCGGCGCTCGGCCTTACGCTCATCGTCAAGCAGAGATATACGAACGATTCCCGCTACTGGATTGACGGCCTGACCGATTGGGATCCGTTTTTGCAGGCCCTGGGCCATGAGGAGTTTATCGTTCAGGAGAAACTTGCGGCGCTGGCGGATTGGACGTCGAAACCGACGATGCTGTTCGCCAAGACCGGGGGTTTCGTGTTGTTGCGCGGTATTCACCACATCAAGCTGGTCATCTCGGAAAACCGATTGGAGAAGGCCAAGGCTTACATCTACATGGTGTTTTCCGGAGCGCTTTCCCCCGAGCAAGGTCTTTCGGTCTGACTCGAAACGCCTGAGCGGGGGCGAGTGGACGCATCGAAACTCCCTCCCCCTTTGGCCTACTCCGCCGAAGTAGCCTTCGGCTACGAAGGCTGGAATGGGGGAGGGTTGGGGGTGGGGGTGAAGATGAGGGTGGGGGTGATATGAAACTCCCCCTCACCCAGCCCACCGGACCGGCTCCGCCGGCCGGAGGACAGGCATGGCTAAGCTCAGCTGCCGCTTCGCAAAGCCTCCGCATCCCTCTCCCTCCAGGGGAGACGGAACAAAGTGCTTCCTCTCCCTTCCAGGGAGCGGATCGAGGTGAGGGCGGCTGGGCTTTGAGGTCTGCCCAAACGGGAACCCCCGCTCGGAGTGAGCGGGGGCTTCTTGATTCTTTAGGTTATGCGGATGCGAGAATCCGCATGCCAACCGGTGTTTCCGGTTTACCAGCAGCAGCAAAGGCCGGCGGATATCGCTTCCAGTTGCTCCTCGGTAATGTTCGGGTCCGGCGGCAACGCGAGATGCACGGTCTGCATATCGCTCTCATGGACCTGAAGGTTCATCGATTCGGGCATCGTAATACCCAGTTCTTCACAGGCCGTCGCCTTCGGGTTCGACAAAAGCTGCTGCCTGAAATCCGAATCCGCGGCGGCCTTGTCAACAAGGTGCCGCAACATTTCATCGCCACTTCTCATGGAAATCTCCTTTATTCCTAAAATTGGCGAACGAACGAACTTAGGCAAATTCTATATTACCGTTGGTTGCTGGGTCAAGGCCCGGGGACCCAGTTCCCGGGACAGCTTTTTTGGTCGCGGCCACCACCCGGAACAGGTGGTGCAGCCGTCGCCGAGGCCGGAACGTCCAATACGGGCGTCTTCCTCAATGGCTGAGGATCTGGCTCAGGAAGAGTTTCGTCCGGTCCGACTGCGGGTTGTTGAAGAAGTCGTCCGGCGTGTTCTGCTCGACGATCTGACCTTCGTCCATGAAAATTACCCGGTCGGCGACCTGCTGGGCGAAGCCCATCTCGTGGGTCACGACGAGCATGGTCATGCCGCTTTCGGCCAGGGTGACCATCACCTCCAGCACTTCCTTGATCATCTCGGGATCGAGCGCCGAGGTCGGCTCGTCGAACAGCATGATCTTGGGGCTCATGCATAGCGACCGGGCGATCGCCACGCGCTGCTGCTGCCCGCCCGACAGCTGGCCCGGGAACTTGCCCGCCTGTTCGGGAATCTTGACCCGTTCCAGATACTGCATCGCCGTCCGCACCGCTTCCGCCTTCGGCATCTTGCGCACCCAGATCGGGGCGAGCGTACAGTTTTCGAGCGCCGTGAGGTGCGGGAACAGGTTGAAGGACTGGAACACCATGCCGACTTCGCGCCGTACCGTGTCGACCTGCTTCAGGTCGTTCGTCAGCGGGACGCCGTCGACCACGATCGTGCCCTCCTGGTGGTCCTCCAGGCGGTTGATGCAGCGGATCAGGGTCGACTTGCCGCTGCCCGACGGCCCGCAGATCACGATCCGTTCCCGCGGGGCGACCTGCAGGTCGATGTCGCGCAGGACGTGGAATGCGCCGAACCACTTGTTCAGCCGGTCGATCCGGATGACCGGTTCGCCGTCGCCGCGGGTGTATTCGGTTTCTTGAACGGACATCGGGTCCTCCGCTCAGCGTTTGGTGGTGTCGAGGCGCTTTTCCAGGTTCAGCGAATAGCGCGACATGGCGAAGCAGACGATGAAGAAGAAGAGGGACGTGAACAGGAACCCTTCGGCGTCGACCTTGCCGATCCAGTCCTGGTTCTGCTGCAGCGACCGGGCGATTCCGAGAATGTCGAACAGGCCGATCAGGAAGACGAGCGTGGTATCCTTGAACAGGCCGATGAAGGTGTTGACGATGCCCGGGATCGAGATCTTCAGCGCCTGGGGAAGGATGATCAGCCGCATCGACTGCCAGTAGCCGAGGCCCATCGCCTGGGCGGCTTCGTACTGGCCCTTCGGGATGGCCTGCAGGCCGCCGCGAATGACCTCCGCCATGTAGGCCGAGGAGAACCCCGTTACGACGACGATCACCCGGATGACCAGGTCGAAGCTCCAGTCTTCCGGCAGAAACATCGGCAGCAGGATCGCCGCGGTGAACAGCAGCGTGATCAGCGGAACGCCGCGTACGAGTTCGATGAACACGACGCAGAGCATGCGCACCGCCGGAAGGTTCGAGCGCCGCCCCAGCGCAAGCAGGATTCCGACCGGCAGCGACAGGACGATACCCGACAGGCCGACCGTGAGGTTCAGCATGAAGCCGCCGAAGCTGGACGTCGGCACCGCTTCCAGACCGATGCCGCCGACCAGCAGAAAGGCGGCGATGAGCGGGTAGGCGAGCGAGAAGTAGCGCAGCTGGCGTGCGTAGGGGATGCTGTCGAACAGCAGCGGCAGGAGCGCCGGGATCAGCAGAATGACCGTCAGGTTGACGCGCCAGTATTCGCTCGCCGTGTAGAAGCCGTACAGGAACTGGTCGATGCGTTGGTCCAGCCAGGCCCAGCACGCGCCTTCGGTCGTGCATTCCCGGCCGGTGCTGCCGCTGGTGTCGGCGTCGATGAACGCCCATTCTATGAACGGCGGGATGACGGTCCACAGCAGGTACAACGCCAGCAGCGTGAGCACGGTGTTGAACCAGTTCGAGAACAGGTTCTCGCGCAGCCAGCCCAGGGTGCCCGTGGTGGTGGCCGGCGGCGGACGCGCGGCGAGCATGTCCTTTTGTGCGCGATGAAAGGGCTGAATGCTCATGGTTCCCGCCTCACCGTTCGACCAGAGCAATGCGCGCGTTGTACCAGTTCATGAACGCCGACGTGAGCAAGCTGAGCGAGACATAGACGACCATCCAACTGAACACGATCTCGATCGCCTGGCCGGTCTGGTTCTGGGCCTGTGAACCGATGCCGACGAAATCCTGGAAGCCCACGGCGAGCGCGAGCGAGGAGTTTTTCGTCAGGTTCAGGAACTGGCTCGTCAGCGGCGGGATGATCACCCGCAGCGCCTGCGGCATGATGATGAGGCGGGTGGTCTGCCAGCCCTTGAGGCCCAGCGAGCCCGCCGCTTCGGTCTGCCCCTTGGACACGGAAAGGATGCCGGCGCGCACGATCTCGGAGATAAACGCGCCCGTGTACGTCGCCAGCGCGAACCAGAGTGCGACGAGTTCCGGCGTTACCGTCAAGCCGCCGCGCAAGCGCCCGAAGCGGTTCGCGGTCGGCATGTCCCAACTGATCGGCTGGCCGCTCGCGAAATAGACCGCCAGCGGCAGGAGCACGATCAGGCCCAACGCTATCCAGCCGGCCGGAAGCCGTTCGCCGGTCGCCGCTTGGCGCTTTCTGGCCCAGTTCAGGACCGCCCAGGCTGCCGCGACACCGACCGCCAGCGCGATCAGCACGGCCGAGGCGCCCGGTTCGAAGACCGGGGAGGGGCCCGTGATCCCGGAATTGTTGAGGAATATGGAATCGCCGATCCGCAGCGTCTCGCGCACGGTCGGCAGGCTGAGCAGCACCGTCCACCAGAAGATGATCTGGAGGAGCAGCGGAACGTTGCGGGTGAATTCGACCCAGGTGGCGACGATCGTGCGGACCAGCCAGTTGGGCAACAGACGCATGATCCCCGCCGCGAAGCCGATTGCCGTCGCCGCGACAATTCCGAGGGCCGAAACCAGGACCGTGTTAAGCAGGCCCACGGTCATCGCCCGCAGCCACGTGTCGGTGGAATCGTATTCGATCAGCGAAACGCCGATGCCGATCCCGGCCGGGTCCGCCAGGAAATCGAACCCGATGTCGAGACCTCGATTGTCGAGGTTGGTGCGGGTGTTGTCGGCGACCCAGACGAGCGCTAGCGCCACGAGGATTACAATGATCGCCTGAGATAGAATCCCGCGATAGCGTTCATCCGTCCACAGCCGCGAGATATTGAAAGCGGCGGCAGGTCCGGCTGACGGGTTTGTTGAGACCACAGCTTCGTGTCGCCTTCGGAAAACGAGGCCGCAAAAGAACCTATCCGCCCGCCGGGGTGTGACCCGGCGGGCGGACGGGACGGGTTACGGCCTAACGGAACGGCGGTGAGTAGAGGATGCCGCCATCCTTATAGAGCGCGTTCAGACCGCGTTTCAGACCAAGCGGTGTTTTCGGGCCGACATACTTCTCGAAGATCTCGGCGTAGTTGCCTTCCGCCTTGATCGCGTTCACGGCCCAGTTCTTTTCGAGGCCGAGCATTTTCGCGAACGAACCTTCGCTGCCGAGCATCCGGTTGATCTCGGGATTGTCGGTGCCCTTGCCGAGTTTCTCGACGTTGGCCTGCGTCACGCCCAGCTCCTCGGCGGAGACCAGCGCGTTGAGGACCCACCGCGCGATGTCGGCCCATTGGTCGTCACCTTGGCGGACGAGCGGACCGAGCGGCTCCTTCGACACGATTTCCGGAAACACCATGTGCTTGTCGGCATCGTCGAAGGTCGACTTCGTGGCGGCGAGACCGGACGCGTCCGTCGTGTAGACGTCGCAACGCTCGGCTTCGTACGCCGTGCGGGCTTCCGAGTTGGTCTCGATCGGCACCGCCTCGTAGGAGATCTTGTTGACGCGGAAGAAGTCCGCGAGGTTCTTCTCCGTGGTTGTGCCGGTCTGGATGCAGACCGATGCGCCGTCGAGCTCCTTCGCGCTCTTCACGCCGAGCGACTTGCGGCCGATGAAGCCCTGGCCGTCGTAGTAGTTGACGCCGACGAAGGTGAAGCCGAGGTCCACATCGCGCGAGAACGTCCAGGTGGTATTCCGCGAAAGCACGTCAATCTCTCCCGACTGGAGCGCCGGGAAACGGTTTGCGCCGGTCAGGTTCACGTATTTGACCTTGTCCGGATCGCCGAGTACGGCCGCGGCCAGCGCCCGGCAGTAGGCGACGTCGAACCCGGTCCATTTGCCGTCGTCACCCGTGAACGCGAAGCCCGGCAGGCCGGTGTTGATGCCGCATTTGACGGCGCCGGCCGACTTTACGTCGTCGAGCGTCGCCGCATGCGCCGGGATAGCCATTCCGGCAACCGCGAGGATGCCCGCAACAGCCGCTATTCCCGTAAGTGATTTGATAGTCATGCAACCGCCTCCTTTGGTTGTTGGTCGTTCCATGTTGGACTTTAAAAAATTTTATTCAAGTATATTGCTACAGATCATACTACATTTTCAACTTCCGGCAGGGTTCCCTCGGTTTGTGGACGTGACTCGAGCCGGCCACCCGGGAAGGGGGCCTGCTTGCATGACGCGATCCTGTTCTCACGATTTCTTGCGATCAACAGCCAACAGCAGCGGAGGCAGGAGCAGGAAATCCGCTATCAGCGCAAGGAAGATGGTGAGCGCAACCAAGAGGCCGAGCGCCCAGCTGACCTCGAAGCCGGACGAGGCAAACACCAGGAAGCCGAGCGCCAGCATGGCGGTGGTGGTCCACATGGCGTAACCGACGGTGCGGAAGGCCGTGCGAACCGCCGCGGGCGCGTCCCGGCCGTCACGTCGGGCCTGAAGGTATTTGGTGAGGAAGTGGATCGTGTCGTCGACGACGATACCGAATGCGATCGCGGTCATCACCGAGCCGGCAAGGCCGACCCGGCCGACCATGAAGCCCCAGAGGCCCAGGCTCATCGCCGCGGGGATGAAATTCGGCACCAGGCTGATCAAGCCGATCCGCAGGCTCCGGAATACGAACACCAGGATGAGCGAGATCAGGGCCATGGCGATGATCGTGCCGGTCAGCATGCTCTCGATGTTGCGCTGGGAGAGGTGGGCGAAGACGATACTGACGCCCGAGGTCTCGGTGGTCAGGAGACCGGGGGCATTGGTCCGTTGCCATGCCCTCGCCCGCGCATCCAGCCCGCGCTGCGCCGAGGCGGTGAGGCTGCGCAACGCCACGGTCATGCGTGTCGCCGTCTTGCCGATATCGATCCGGTTGTTCATGTCCCTGCCTTGCGGAAGGGACAGTTCATAAAGAAGCAGGAATTGGGCCGCCAGTTTCGGGTCGTCCGGAACGCGGTAGAATTCCGGGTTGTCGCCGTTCATGTTCATGTTCAGGCGCTTCATGATGTCCGAAAAGGCCTCGACGTGGGACACTTCGGGCTGCATTCGGTACCATTCGGCGAACGCCTCGACCTTTTTCAGATAGCCGGGTTCGAAGATGCGGTTCCTGCCGCCCGCATCGAGCACGTACTCCAGGGTCTCGATGCCGGTCAGGTTGTCGATGACGAAATCCGTGTCCTTGCGGAACTCGTAGCGTTCGCCGAGGTACTTCGTCCAGTTGTCCGTTAGATCAAGGCGGAAAATACCGCTGACCATCACGATCGCGAGGATGGCCGAGCACCACAGCAGAACGCGGCAGTGGCCCACGACGAACGTGCCGAAGCGGTCAAAGAAGGCGGACTGTCCCTGGTGCAGCGCCTTCGCCCGCAGCGGCAGGACCGAGAGCAGCGCGGGCAGCACCGTGAGCGAATAGACGAACGCGCAGAACACGCCGAACGCCACCAGGTTTCCGAGGACGCGGAAGGGCGGCGAGTCCGACGCGTTCAGGCTCAGAAATCCGATCATCGTGGTGAGCGAGGTCAGGAACACCGGCCACGCGTTCTCCCGAATTGCCTCCGAAATGGCCGCATTCCGGTCGAGGCCCCTCGCGATGCCGGCCAGTGTGCTCGCGACGATATGGATCGAGTGCGCAATGGCCACCGTCATTACGATGATCGGCACGCCGGAATTGGCGGGGTTGAACACGGTACCGAGCCAGCCGGCGAAACCCACCGTGGTGTTGACCGAGAACATCAGCACAGCCAGGGTCGCCAGGGTCGCCATGAGAGAGCGAAGCAGCACGGCCGCGGTCACCGTAACCACCACCAGCACGATGGGGACCAGGGTTTCAAGATCGTCAACGGTGGCGTCGGCGAAGGCGCGGTTCAGCGGCACGTCGCCGGTCAGGTGATAGGCGGTATCCGGATGGTCGGCGCGGGCCTTGTCAAGGAGACCGTTGAGATAGTCGGTGATTTCGACAACCGCGGCATCCGGATTGTCCGGCAGCGCGAAGGTGATCACGAGCCCCGCAACCTTTCTGTCCCGCGAGACCAGGCGGCCGGCGGTCTCGACCGCGTCGAGCGCGATAACCCGGGTCCGCTCCAGTTCGGTGTCGGTGAGCGAGCCTGCGTTCTTGACCAGCGGGCGAACGATCAGGTCGTCGCCCTCCGCCCGGCTGTAGGAGTAGTTCGTGAGGGAGTCCACCCTTACGGCATGCGGCGCTCGCCAAGCCTCCCGGGTCAGGTCTTCGACGGCTCGCAGCGCCTCGCGGGTGAAAACCGTATCCGTCGGCGGCGCTACCGCGATCAGTGCCCTGTTGGACGCGCCGTAGTTGGCCTCAAGCGCGTTCAGGGCGGCAAGCTGCGGGTTATCCTTGTCGAACAAACTCCGGTAGTCGTTGGTGACACCGACGAAACCCGCGCCGGCTGTTGCCGCCAACATAACCAGCGTGGTGGCCGCGAGCACGATCCATCGGCGGCGCAGCACGGTTTCGGCAAAACGGTCGAGGGCGGCGCCGGTCATCGCGGATCCCAAAACGGCCGGAGGCGCCGGCACGGCTCACGCTGTTCCGGGTCGCGCATACTGTCCCTTCGCGTGTCACCGAATCGGCGCGGGCGCACAGGTTCTGCCACCGCTTCTACCACCGCGATGACCGTTCCGCGTGGACATGGTCCGGCAATCGATAGCTGATACCCAGTTCGTCGAATTGAGAAACGTCGAATAATGTGGTGAGGATTGTCTCGGCACCGGAACGGCCGGGCATCAGCCTGTCCATGATCCGCTCGACCCGATTGGCCGTCCGAAACTTCAATAAGCTTCCAAACGTCCGGCTCTTTGGATACCTGAGTGCGTCCGCCATTTCGTTGCCGATAAGAGCGCGTGAGATCTGCGCGACGTAGCCTGAGAGATTCCGGCGCTCGTCGTCATTGTCAATTCCGGCAATGAGCGGTGCGGAATTGATCAGGGACGTTGCAAGCACGATCGATTCCAATGACGGCGGCGGCTCGCACAGAAGGCCTATCCGAAAAATCTCGAGCGCCTCCTCTTCGTCACGGTAAAGGATGGTTTCCGGAATGCCCATCAGATACCCGGAATACCGCCACACCGCCATGAAGCTCTTGCGCTCCTCCCCGTTGAAGGAGCCACCGAGGCTCTTGAGATGCTTGAGCAGCCTGGCCGAAAAGGCGGCGACGGCGAAACCCACATGCGCGGCGCTGATCGGCACGCCCAACTCCGCGACGTCCCATTCCTCCGATTCGCTGAGCAACTTGCGGATTTTTGCGTGGACCAGCCTGACCCGGACGGAATGGGTCCACCCGTCGGCGTGCGCCTCCATGCCGTCCGGCATGAATATCTCCAGCATGTGGCGGTTGTTCTGCTTCAGCCGCCGTACGCCCTGATCGCGCAGCCGGCCGGTCAGAAAAAAGGATTTGGCAATGTTCGTTGCAAACCCCTCGACCAGGACGCCGCCTACCATACCGGCGAGCACAAGCCGCCCGTTGCGAAAGAACATTTGACAGCCGGGAAGCAAAGACGGCAGGTCGAGCCAATCCGGCGGTTCGGCGGCGTGCGAGAAGAACTCCCGGACCGATGCCGGCGCCCCACCCAGCGCATCGCCCTTGCGATCATGCATGCCAAGCCTGATAAGCCGTTCCGATTCCTCATTTCCGAGCGTTTCGAGATCGTCGATCATCGTATCCGCGAGCGGGTCGCCGATCATGGTATGCTCGATGTAGTTGGCCGATCGGTCCGGATCGGCCTGCATGCCTCTTTTCCACCCGTCCGCGTAAACGGTTGGCATCGAGGGGGGAGCGGCTTGCTCGGCTTTGAAGGCTGTGCCTGTCAAAAGGGTCCTCAATATAGCGGTATTGCGCTTTCGGTCATTTACGGCTTTTCGGCTTCAACCTGATCCATGTCCGGCGGCCGTGGAATTATTCCAGCATTCATCCGGCGTGAACATGCCGCGGATTTCGCCGATGGCGGCAAAGACAGTGGTGAAGGTTCCGGCTCCTATCCCGATAAATCCCTCCTGAAGCAGAATAAATCACCAATCCGACTCCAAGGGAATCCCTATTGGATTCAGGATTCTAACGAAACGATGTACCGTATTCCATGATCGGCGGACTGGAAAGCCCCTTGTGGGGCAAAATCAGGGGACTCGCTTTTTGAGGATTTGCACCTATCCGGGAATGAAAAGCTGTTCACAAACCTGCTTATCGGGTGTTTAATTCAGAGGCAATGACGATCAGGAGATCGTTTCAGGAGGCGGGCGGTCCTTTCCGAACGCCCAGCCGTTCTGACAAGCAATCAATCAATTGATGAAGGACGGTACTTGGAATGTCTTATACCAGCAGCGCTTCGGAACGGTTCACTCCCGATCCCATATCAAAACAGAGCGAGCCCACTAAATTTCAGGCCATAACCGCCAGAAATTTCGACGCGATTCCGCAGCTTCAGCGCCTGACGGACGATGATCGGTTCGCCATACGCGTTGTCAGTTCCGTGCTGCCGTTCCGCACCAACCACTATGTGGTCGAAAACCTGATCGATTGGGACAATGTGCCGGAAGATCCGATTTACCGGCTGGTCTTCCCGCAGCGGGGTATGCTGCAAGAGCAGGACTTCGACCGAATCGCCGATATTCTGGTACGGGAGAGCCCGAGGCAGGAGTTGGACCACGCGGTCGCCGAAATCCGCGCGCGGCTCAATCCTCACCCGGCGGGGCAGCAGGAACTCAATATCCCCCGCGAGGACGGCGAAGTTTTCGAGGGACTTCAGCACAAGTACAACGAAACGGTTCTATTCTTCCCGAGCCAGGGGCAGACCTGCCACGCCTACTGCACCTTTTGCTTCCGCTGGGCGCAATTCGTGCAGGACGAAGAGTTGAAGATATCGGCGAAGGATGACGAGCGCCTTCACCGCTATTTGGCCGCCCATCCGAACGTATCGGATATCTTGGTGACGGGCGGCGACCCGATGATAATGAAAACCCGGGTATGGGAACGGTATCTCGGCCGTCTGATTGACGATCCGGCATTGGACCATATCCAGAATATCAGGATAGGCACCAAGTCTCTCACCTTCTGGCCCCACCGATTCGTCAACGATGACGATGCCGACGACATGCTGCGGCTGCTGGAGAAATTAGTGGCGTCCGGCCGCCACGTCGCGATCATGGCCCACTTCAACCACGGGCAAGAGCTGCGCACGGACATCGTACGAGACGCGATCCGCCGGATCCGGGACACCGGCGCGGTCATCCGCAGCCAGGCGCCGGCGCTCGCCAAAATCAACGACGACCCGAACGTCTGGGCGCGGATGTGGCGTGAGCAGGTTCGCCTCGGTATCATTCCCTACTACTTCTTCGTGGAGCGGGATACCGGCCCGCGGCATTACTTCGAGTTGCCGCTGGTGCGCTGCTGGGAGATATTCCGCGACGCGGTCCGGCAGGTGTCGGGGCTGGGCCGCACTGTCCGGGGGCCGTCCATGAGCGCCACGCCCGGCAAGGTCGAGGTGACGGGCGTACAGGAAGTGCGCGGCGAGAAAGTCATCGTGCTCCGCTTCCTTCAGGGCCGCGATCCCGACTGGGTGGCCCGGCCCTTCTTCGCGAAGTACGACCCCCAGGCGACGTGGCTCGACCAGCTTGAGCCGGCGTTCGGCGAGGAACGCTTCTTCTTCGAGTGACGCCAGCCTAGTTTTACGCCGCCTCGCGGCCGGATTTTCGCTTCGCCGTCGACGTCAGCAGCGCCGGCAGGAGTGTCAGATCGGCAATGAGGGCGAAGCCGATGATCATCGCCGTCAGGATTCCGACCTGCGCGGTGGGAACGAACGGAGAAAACACCAAGATCAGAAAACCGGCCACCAGCACGACCGTCGTCGTGAACAGGGCCCGGCCGGTCGTGTCGAAGACGTGGTGCACCGCCTCTTCGGGCCCCAAGCCGTATTCACGCCGCGCCCGTTGGTACTTGCTGAGAAAATGTACCGTATCGTCCACGACGATGCCTATGGTCATGGCCACGACGACGGAGAGCGAAAGCCCCACCTGTCCGACCGTCAAACCCCAGACGCCGAAGCCCAGCACGGCGGGAACCAGATTGGGAACGAGACTTATCAGGCCCAGCCGCAGCGATCGCAGGGCGAGGAGAAGGATTGCGGAAATGGCGAGGAGCACGACGATCGTCCCGATCAGCATGGCGTGGATATTGCGCTGCCCGATATAGGCGAACAGCGCGGCGGGGCCGGTACTGTTGATACCCGCCACATGGGGCGCATTTTCCTTCAGCCAAGCATTGGCGCGTGCGTTCAGGTCGAGAACTTCCTGCGAATTCAGGGTTTGCGCCGAAATCGACAGGCGCGTGGCCGATCTGGAGCTGTCGATCTGATTGTTCAGGTCCAGGCCTCGCGGAAGGGATAACTCGTAGAGCAGCAGGTATTGCGCCGCCAGTTCCTTGCTTCCCGGTATTCGGTATTCGGCCGGGTCGTCGCCGTGCATGCTCTTGTTGAGCTGCCGGAAGGTATCGGTGATGACGGACACATGGCGTACGCGGGGCTGTTCACGGTACCAGTCGGCGAATTTCGAAATCTCCGCGAGGAAACGCGGATCGGTGACGCCGCCCTCGGTCGAGGCCCGCAGCGAGTATTCGAGCAGCGTATTGCCGCTCAGGCGCTCGTCCATGAAATCCGTGTCCTGCCGGAACTCGACGCTCTTGTCGAAGAAATGAACCAGGACATCGTTCAGTTCGTTGCGCGGAATGGCCAGCATCATCGCGGGCACGATCACCAGCCATGCCCAAATCACCGCCTTTCTGTGGTTCAGCACGAGAGCCGCGAGGGACTTCATCGTGGGTCCGGGAAGCCGCCGGTCCTTCGGGGCGCGAACCGGGAGAAGCGAAAGCAGGGCCGGCAGAAAGGTGACGGAGAGAAGGAAGGAGGCGGCGATACCGAAGGCGACGATGTTGCCGAGATGACGGTAGGGCGGCACTTCGGAGAAGTTCATGCTCAGGAAGCCGAGCGCCGTCGTGAGGCTTGCCAGAAATACCGGGTGCAGATTGAGCCGGACGGCTTCGACGATGGCGTCGTGCTTCGAATCCCCGGCCCGCAGGCGCTGCTGCAATGTCACCAGAATGTGCACGCAGTTCGCCACGACGATCATCAGCACGATGGTCGGCGCCGGCGACAGGGGAGGCGAAAAGGGCAAGCCGACCCAGGCGCCCAGGCCCAGCGAGGCCAAAACGGAAAAAACGATGATTATCCCGGTCGCCGCCACCCCCGGCCAGCCCCGGGTAAGGATTCCGAGGATCAGGCCCATAAGCAGAAGGCTTGCAGGCAGAAAGATCATCTGGCTGCTGATCGACGCTTCCACGAAGGTCCGGTTGATCATCACCGTGCCGACGATGCGAAGATCTATGCCGGGAAACCGCTCTTCCGCCTCCGCTGCGAGTGATCTGGCGAATTCGGCAATTTCGGCGGCGGCCTCCAGCAGCTTGTCTTCCGGCAGTTCAACGGTGACGTTGACGACGCTGACATCGCCGTTCCGGGCCAGAATACTGCTTGCGATACGGGGGTCGGCGAGAGCGACGGCACGAATCCGGGACCGCGCGTCGTCCCGGTCCAGTTCTTTTGGATCGACGAGATTCCGCACAAACAATTCGTCGCCGTCGGCGGTTGTGTGCTGAAAGTTGGCAAGGGAGTCGACGCGCCTCGAATAGGGCGTCTTCCAGGCGTTTTTCGTCAGCCAGATGGCGGTAGAGAGCGCCTTTTGCGATGTGGCGTCGCCGTCGTCCGGGACGATCAGAAAGACGACGTTCTCGTTCTTCCCGTAGGTGTTTTCCAGCGATTCCAGCGCCAAAATCTGCGGATTGTCATCGTCGAAAAAGATGCGGTAGCTGGCGGAGAATTCGAGCAGGAAAATGCCGCTTGACGCGGCCGCGATCGCAGCCAGCGTGGCCAGGATGACGGGCCAGCGGGCCGCGAGCACCCGTTCGGCAAATCGGCTTGCGAACCGCTCGCCCGCTATGCCGCGCGCGTCCAAAAAACAGTGCCGCTGGTTGTGAGCGCCCGTGGGGCAGGCGACGCGCCAAGCTTCATTGCCACCGAAACCTTATGCCCAAATACACAATTTACCGTTTCGCAACCGGGAGGCCGCCGCCGGCCACGGTTCCGCTTGCCCGGCGTGTTCCGAAGCCGTCGGGTCCGGAGCGGAAATTCAATTTCCGCGACAACATAGAGTTGAGGCCGATACGGCGCAACCCCGGCCGGCGGGGCATCGGCGGGCGGGGAAGTTGATCATACAGGCCCGGCTTCCGGGGAAGGGCGCGCCGCGCCTCACCCGTAGAGTTGCAGGAACCTGGCGGCGGCCTGTCTTGCCCGTGCGTCGATTTCCCCTGCGTCCGGGGTATCGACGACCCCGAGCAGGCGTCGGACCTGCGCGTCTCCCAGCAGCAGTCCCAGGAACGTCTCCGCCGCTTCCCAAGGGTCATCGAAGTCCAGAAGGCCGCGTTCGCGGCATCGTTCGAGATAGCGGACGAAGAACGGCAGGGTCGCCTCGCGGCCCGTTTCCACCAATATGCGCGCAAGAACCGGCTCCGTGCGCGCCTCGGATATAGCGGCGCGGTTGATTGCGACCGCACCGTCGCCCAGAAGGAGGCCGGCGAGCGCCCGGCCGACATCGGCAAGAGCCTCCTCTACCGGTGCGTTGCCGTCCAGATGCGCTTCGAGCACGACGCGCACCGTATTCGCATTTCGGCGAATGACAGCCTGGAAGAGTCCGGACTTGTTTCCGAACCACGCATACAGCGTTTCCTTGGATGCCGAGACCCGCCGGGCGACATCCAGCATCGTGGTGTCGCGGTAGCCCTTTTCGCGCAGGATGGAAGTGGCGGCATCGAGGATGACGTCGCGTCGCCGCGCGCGGTCAGACTCCTTCACGTTCGAACATCCGCAATTTCATGGTTGACATATCCGAACCCATTGGTACGGTTTTGTCAATCCGTACCAATGGGTTCGGAATTTACCTTGGAGGCGCAAGATGCACGAGCAGACAAACGGGAACCGGGCCGGAGACGGCTATACCGCGGCGGCGGTCGCAACCCTTCTGGTGCTTACGGGCGCCATGCTGCTGGCAATGTTCACCCGTACCGAGCCTCACCCGCCGCTGGAGGTCGAACCCTTCGCGCTCGGGCCCTTCCTTGCCGCATCGCTGGCGTTGGGGGCGGCGGCCTACGGCCTCGCGGTCCGCGGTATGCGGTTCGCCATGGCGGTCGCGCTTCTGTTCGCGCTGACGGCGCTGGTGTCCTACGGGCCGCAGAAATATGTCGATCCTGCGTTTCCCAAGATCTGGCCGGCGGTGATCGTGGCCCAGGCCGCTATTGCGGTCATTTTGGGCCGGGCGGTCTATCGGACGATTCGACGGATGGGCCCGGCCGGCGGGAGCGGCACGTAATGTCGATAGCCCCTCGGCGAGACGGCAGCGGCGCGGTCGATCCGGTCAAGCCGCTGGCCCTCCTGTCGCTCCTGTTTTCCGGGGCGATGTTCGGCTTCTTCTTCGCCTGGGTCTGCTCGACCATGTGGGGGTTGGACGCGGCGG
The DNA here is from genome assembly GCA_022823235.1 of Rhodospirillales bacterium. Classification (GTDB taxonomy): domain Bacteria; phylum Pseudomonadota; class Alphaproteobacteria; order Rhodospirillales; family UBA2165; genus JAJDXO01. Next base: position 170,278 of record JAJDXO010000026.1, on the reverse strand, counting down.
ACCCGAATGTCGCCATCGCCGCCATGCAGGCCATGAATGCGAGCGTGCGCAACTGGGTCTTCGCGCCGGCATTCTTCGGCACGCCCGCGCTGTTGGTGCTCACGGCGCTGGCCGCCATGAGAGCCCGGGAGCGGCGGGTCGCAATCGGTTTCGCCATCGCCGGCCTCCTCTATGTTCTGGGCGCGATGGTTCCGACGATGACCGTCAATGTGCCGTTGAACGATGCGCTGGCGCTGATCGAGACGCCGCTCGGGCCTGCGGAAGCCGGCGAAGCGTGGCGGGCCTATTCCGGGCCGTGGCAGGACTGGAACGCCGTTCGCGCCGTGGCCGCGGGCTTGGTCCTTGCGCTGGCGGGCTGGGGCTTGTCGGAGACCGGCTCCGTTCCGCCGGAATCGGAGGGGCGCGGTCTCTCCTGATCGGTTAGGCCCGGATGCCCCGGGGCCCGGGCCGTCGTCTCCCCGTCCGGTTTTCCCGGTCGCTTCTCACGCGATGACCGGCACGGGATTGAGTTCTTCTTCGGCGAGCGCGCGGTCGCGCCGGCCCATTTCGACCGGCACATCGTACAGGCGTCCCGGCGCGAGGCGTTCCCAGAAATGGCGCAGGCCCGGCACGATAACCCGCACCACCGGCATGCCGATGTCCGGTCTCGTCTGGTCGAGCACCAGAAATTCCATGCCGCGGGCCTCGACCAGCGAGCGGCACCGGTCGACCTCGTCGCGCACGTCCGTCGTATCGGGAGCCGGATAGTCGGCCCCGCCGCGCGCCGGCGCGCCGTCCGCCGGCGCCAGATAGGGATGGTCCGCCAGCCGGGCCGTCTTCCACCAGTCGAGCGCCAGCGGATCGTCGATCGCCGGGCCGGAACCGCCCTCGGGCAGCCAGGCCAGACACTGGTTCAGTTCGCAGACGGCGCGCAGCGCGGCGATGCGCGGGTCGGTGTGCGCGCCGGCGCTGTAGATGATATCCTCGGTATCGCCGCCGGTCCGCCGCGATACGGCCGCGAACACGGGAATGCCGAGGTCCTGGGTGACGTCGAGCACCCATAGCTCGCGCCCGAGCCGGCCGTAATAGTCCGGCGCCCGGGCGAGATAATCGTCGCCGAAGCTTTCCAGCTCCACACCGGGTACGGACAGCCGGTTGTACCACCAGATGGCGAACGCATCGCGTTCGACCAGTTCGAAAAAGCCCTGCAGGACCGCTTCTTCCAGGGTGTTGCCCGCCGCGCAGCCGTTCGAATCGGCGATCAGGTCGGCCGGGCCTCTCAGTTCGGCCGGCGCGCCGTAGAGCATCGAGGTCGGAAGATAGCGGTGGCGCTCCTGGGTCAGCGACCACACCGGCGACCAGTCGATTTCCGCCTCGGGATCGAGGCGGGGCGGCACGACGTTGTAGGGATGGCCCCCGGCGTTGATCGCCGCCGCGTCGTCCAGCTGGCGTTCGCTGAACAACTGGACGTCGTTGGGATGGATCGCGGCCCCGCCGCCGTCCGCGGAAAAATCGGCGAACCGTTTCCGGCAGCGGATTTCGTCGCCGTGAAAGGCGCTGGAATACCGTTCGATCGCCTCGCACAGCGCGCTCGCCTCGGATTGCGCCCGCGTGGCTCCCTTGCCGGCGCTCTTGCTGCGCAGGCTGCGCCTGAGCGAACTCAGCGTGCGGCCGCGCAGCCCGACGTTGGACCCGGCCCAGTAGACGTGGAGCCAGGAATCGGCCTCCTCGGTTCTCCGCGCGACCCAGGTGACGACGCCGCCGACCGGGCCGATGAGGTGGCGGTAACGCGCCAGGGTCTCTTCCGGGTCGACCGCGCGCACGCCGCCGCTGTTGCTGACCGGCGCCGGACTCGACCGTAAACGCACCGGAACCGGAGGCCGGTCGATGCGATGGAGGTCCGGGTCTCCGCAGACGACGCATTGCGGCCGGCGCATGACCGGATGATGGGTGCTCCGCAGGCTGCCGGCATTTAGCGAAATCGCCCGGTCGTGCAGCACCGCCGCTTCCTCCAGGACCAGCCATTTCGCGATCTCGGCCGCAACCAGCCCGTATATGGCGCCCAGGACCGCCGGTTCGGCGGCATTGGGCCGGAAAGCCCCCTCGTCGCCGGCGACGTTGCGCAGGAAGTTGTGGACTTCCCCGTGGCTGCGCAGGCGGTAGGCGAGGCAGGCCCAGCACGGCCCCTGTTCCGCGGGGCGGAATACCGGGCCGAACAACGGCTCTAGGCCCTTCGGCCGAACCGGCATCCAGGGCGCGCCGGAACCCATATGGCGCCGGTTGACCCTATCGAGAGCCTCGTCCAGATAGTCGGTACAAAGGACGACCGACAGGGTGGGCCCGTTATTGTCCGCCGCAATGCCCATGGCTTCGAGCCGGCGGGAGAACCGGCCATCGTCGCCGTCGACCGCCACCCGGGCGTCCGCCAGCCGCCGTTCCGCCCACCGGGGAGAGGCGCCGAGCGAGGACCAGTAGGCCGCACGGCCCCGGTCCATGGAATGATCGCCGGAAACCGCGTAGCCCCGGGAGGCCAGGGCGACAAGAGCGGTGCGAACATCGGCGGAGACGTAGGCATCGGCGAGCGCGGCGGCAAGATCGTCCGCCGGGCGGCCGTCGAGCAGCGGCAGAAGATCGCCGTAGACCGGTCCGCGCAGTATTGTATTGAAGGATTCGGAGACCAGCAGGGTCTGATCTTCGTCAACCGGAAAAAAATCGAGATGCGGGGCGAGAACCGGCCGCTCAATGAGGCCCCGGTCTTCCGCCGTTACCTTTGCCAGAATCCCGCTGGGCGGAGCGGCGGCGGGGCGGCTTCCGTCCGGCCCGGGTCGGTCAGACATGCGGTGGAACCTCGGAATGCCGGCGGCGCGGCCTTGTGCGCCGGATATCCGGGCCGCCGGTTTGCCGATGGTGCAGGGTCACGTCGCTGGATCGGTCGCGTCGGGGCCGGCCGCCGCCGCCGGCGCGTTTTCGGCCGCGCCGTCCAGATCGGCGATGGCGGCCGCCGCGCGCGCCGCCATATGGTCGATGGCGGCGGTCAGCGCCTCGAAATCGTCCAGGCCGCAAGACCGGGCGAGGGTCTCTTTGGCTCCTGTGCCCAGCGTCTCGGCCGGTACGCCGTCGTCCGCAACCAGCCCGAGCGCGCCCCGCAGGTTCCGCCACAACGCCGCGGCGTCCGCCAGGGTGTCGGCGATGCCGCCGGCGATCAGGCCCTGTTCGGCGGCGGCCCGGAAAACCGAAGCCGCGGCGGGCGCCGGATCATCCGGGACCTTCACGGTATGAACGACTTGCAGCCGCCGGGCGGCCCGCTCGACCTCGCGGAGGCCGCCGCGCCTGTCCGCATAGGCCGCAAGGCCGGTTTCGGCGCCGCCTCTCTCCGCCTCTTGCAGCTTGGCGATCAGCGCGTCGCGGGATGCACTTTCGGCCGGGACCCGGCGCAGTGCCTCCTCGAACCGCGCGCCGATCCCGTCCGCGCCGCGTTCGAAGACGCATCGCGCCCTGGTCAGGTCCAGCAGTTCCTCCGCCGTAGCGGCCGATCCATAGTGTTCCCTGAAACCGGTCAGAGAGCGCAAGTCATGTCCATTTCCGCCGCCGGGAAGCGGCGAGAAAATCAGGCTGTCCCGCGACAGATCGCCGAGCGCGTCCCAAAAACGCCGGTACAGTCCGTCATGGTCGGTGCCCGGCCCGAATTCGTAGACGAAGAGGATATCAAGTTCGCCGCCGGGCGCGGCCTCTCCGCTCGCCGGATCGCCCAGAATCGCCGCCGCGATGCCGCCATCGCGGTCCGGCCGCAGCCGGTCGGCGAACTGGTCCGCCACCGCCGCCAGCACGGCCGAAACCGATGCTTCGGCGAGGTTGGACAGCGCCGTCGCGGCCTCGATAGGCGACAGGTTGCCGCGCAGGGTGTGCATGCCGATCTGGAACGCCTTGTCGTTCGACCAGTTGCGCACGGTGTCCACTTTGTCCCGGACGTCCTTGACCGGGATTTCGGCGAGGCTTTCGCTCATTTCGGCGGCGCCGAACTCGAGCGTCCAGTAGACGCGCGTCAGGCCCCGGCGGGCGAGCGCTTCGAACTCCGCATCCGGCCCGAAGCCCTTGGGCAGGTCCAGGTCGGTGAATTCCCTGTCGTGCAGGGTATCGAGCAGTTCGGGGTGGCGCTCGATCCATCCGGCGAGCCTGGGCGCGGCGGCGAAGATCTCGGCGATCGCGTCGAACGCATCCGGCCGCGCCGCCGAGACCGGACTGTCGTAGGCGCTCCAATCCTCGATTTCGGGATAGAATTCAGCCCGCCATTGATCGACCAGCGGGTCCATGGCCTCGAACCAGCGTTTCGGACGAAGAACCAGATTGAACATCTTGGCGTAGGTGCCGGGGAGTTGCGGCGACTCGTCGGCACCGCAATTCTGCAGCAGCGGATAGGGCCGGCTCGCCACGGAATGGTGATCCGGATGCCGCTGCATGTTGAAAAACATCCAGTTACTGAGCTTGTAGTTGGCGTTCCAGGAATGCCGGGGCCGGACCTTTTCGAACCGGCCGCCGCTGAGACGGATACGGCGCAGCCCGTAGTGCTGCATGTAGTTGCTGATCTTCATCGAGAAGACGGCGCCCAGGCACAGGACGGCAAAGGTGAGAACCGCCCAGATGCCGCCCATCCAGAAAATCAATCCGTACCAGAATCCGGTTTCCACGACGTAGCGCCAGAACGGATTGCTGTAGTGCCAGATCGGCAGCCTCCGGCGCGCGAGGCGCTCCCGTACGACCCGCCAGGAGCCGGTCAGGTTGCTCGCGACTTCCCGGGGGAAATAATGCCAGAAGCTCTGGCCCTTGGGTGCCGATCCGACATCGAATGGCGTGCCGACAAGAGCGTGGTGAATATAGACGTGCTCCGTGGCGTATTGCGGATAGGAGCCGGACGCGAGCAGGAATTCGCCGAGCCGCCGCTCCCAGGTCGCGCGCCGGTGAATCAGCTCATGGCCGACGACGAAAACCGCCTGGATCTCGATGCCGAGCACCACGGCCAGCAACACGCACTCCCAGATTTCAAACCGGCCGGCGACGAAGATCTGCCAGAAACCGAACGCCAGCGCCGCCGGCCAGAGAATCGCCCAGATCCAGACCGGCAGGTTGTGCCAGAATAAACGGTCTTCGGGAGTCTTCGCCGGGTCCATGGTGCGCTCGTCGTCGCCGAACGCGATATCCAGCGGTCCCGTCAGCATGAAGAAAGCGAACGGCGCGGCGATCCACCAGCCGCCGTAATGCAAGGCCAAGAATATCGGCGGAAAAACGCCCAGCGGCAGATAATGCGGCAGGGCGTTGAAGAATGACGGCTCGATGGTCATTGCGGCTGGCGCCGAGCCGGGCCCCGAACCGTCCGCTTCGATGCTGCTGGCCATACTACGGTATTTAAGAGCTAATGGATCGGTCGTCCAGGACCATTTTTGGTTGCGGCCGGGGTCCCGGCATGACGCGGACCGCGCGGTTTCGGGCAGGTCCGGGTCCTGCCTGCGCTTGCCAGCCGCCGGAACCGGCTAACCGAATGCCGGGAGGCCTTCGGCCTCCGCGCTGATCAATATGAACGCGATAACGCAGGGCTCGGGGCCGGGAACGACCCAATTGTGGACGGTCGCGCGCTGTACCGCCACGTCACCGGCCCTGAGGCGGACTTCGACGCCGTCATCCAGTTCCAAAACGATTTCGCCGGAGATGACAATGGCGTAGTCGATGGATTGCGTCCGATGAACGCGCGGGCCGACCCCCGGTTCATATTTGGCGACACGAAATACGGACCCGTTGTCGAGGGTGGTTCCAACGTCCACGTCCCCCATGTCCCTGTCCCCGTCGACACGGGCGGGCAGGGCATCCGTCGTCCAAATCAGCGCGCCCTGCAGGCCTTCCCTCGGGCTTTCCACGCGGGGAGGCGTTCCGTCATACAAGACAACGGCCTTGCCGTTTTCATCATGTCCGGTAACGACGCGTCTAACCTCGAATGTCATGAATCCCTCCTGTCATAAATCACTCCGTTCCGCGTGACCGTCAAAACGGCTTCAGTCGTCAAAGCCGTAGAGAGCGGCCGGATTGTCGACCAATATCTTCGTGCGGCGGTCCTGGTCGGGCACGATGTCCGGAAGCAGATCCACGAGCGGACCGTCATCCGGAGCGGGGCCGCCGACGGGTCCGGGGTGCGGCCAATCCGTGCCCCACAAAATACGATCCGGGGCCTTCTCGATGGCACGAGCCGCGAAAGGAATTACGTCCCCATAGGGAAAGCCTGTTTTCGACAAGCGTCCGAAGCCCGTGATTTTCGTCCAGGCCTTCCCCTCTTCGAGCAAATCGATCAGTAACCGGAACTCCCGGTGCTCGATGCCGTTGCCGATGTCGACCCGGGCCAGATGATCGACAACGATCGGTATTGGCAGTGAGCGCAGAAGCTGTTCCATGTCCACGAGCTGATGCCCGTCGAGCAGAAAAACCATGTGCCACCCCATGGACCGGACGCGCTCGGCGATGCGTTGAATGACCCGGGGCCCGGGCGGCGCATCGAAATGTTTCAGGAACTCAAAGCGCAGTCCCCGGATGCCGCCGTCGTGCAATGCCTGCAGTTCGGCATCGGTGACGGTTTGATCGACTCTTCCAACGCCCCGGTAGCGGCCGTTTCCGGCTGAGATCGCGTCAAGAATGATGGTGTTGTCCGTGCCGTGCGCCGGCGTTTGAACCAGCACGGCCCGCTCAATGCCGAGAATGTCGTGGGCGCGTTTCAGCGCTTCGATCGTGGCGGCCGGATTCTCGTTGGGTGATTCACGGGCGGGCGGATATTTCGATCTCGGCCCGAACAGATGGCAATGAGAGTCGCAGCTGTTGGCGGGCAGCTTGAGCTTCGGTCTTGTCGGAACCGGGGCGTTCATCAATCGGTCCGCCCATGGAAGCCGCGAGCCGGTCTCGTTGAAATCCATCGCATCGAATATTATCCCCGCGGCCAATTCAAAACCGCGTCCCCTGCCGCCTCCCGACGCTCAGGACAGCGGCAGTCGAATATCCAGCCAGCCCTTTATGATGTCGTAAATTCGCTTGTTCCCGACCGCCAACGGGAAATGATCGACGTCGGACAGAAACATCAGGTCGGTCGGCCGGCCCGCGCATTGAAACATATCTATGGAAGACCCGGTCGGCGTCACGGTGTCCTTGGAGGCATGGAGCAAAAGCAGTGGCCTGGGCGCCAGTTGGGCGATCACCCGGTTGGGACGGAAATCGTAAATGCTTTGCGCGGTCTCGACGGGAAACTCCATGACCGCATCCTCCGGCAAATGGCCCCGCATATGTTCGGGGATGGGAACGATATCGAACCTCGAGACCCAGAGAGACTCGCCGGTCTCCTGGCGGTGCTTCCGCCCGTCTTCGAGCATCTTCAGGAATTTCTCCCAAGCGCCGGGACCCGGGTGCTGTCCCTTCAGTTTTTCGGCGCCATGCCCCCAGCCGCCGACGGAGATGACGGCGGCGACACGATCGTCGGTACTCCCGGTATAGGCGACCACCGCGCCGCCCATGCTGTCGCCCAGCAGGCAGATATTTTCGGCGTCGACACCATCCTGTTCGGCCAGCCAGCTTATGGCGTTGCGCGTGTCGGCGACCTGGTCGAATGAGATTATCCGTCCGGGCGTGCCGCCGCTTTGACCGCATCCGCGCATATCCAGCCTGAGGGCGACATAGCCCCAGTCACGGAAAGCCCGGCAGGCATCGACCATCCCCTGGTCGATCTTGGAACCGCCGAAGCCATGTATGGTGATGATGGCGGGCGCCTTGCCGGTCGCCGGCAGGTTGTCCGGCCGGTGCAGGACGCCGGAGATGTCGATGCCCTCGGACCGGATCGTGATTTCGGTTTCCATGAGTTTCCCGATCGGACGGTTAGTAGGGCAGAACCAGTTTCGCTATCTCGCCGCGCGTCGTGAGCCAGATCCACGGCACGTCCCGCAGCATCTTGAGAATACGGTTGAACTGAATGAGCCCGACAACCCGGCCCGCGACCTGGGCATGAAAGGTGATATCGAGTATGGCGGGCGGACTGCCGATCTCCGGATAGCCGGCGATCACGTCCTCGACCAGTTTGGTGAACTCGGGCAGGGGATTGCCGTAGCGCATGGCGAAAGGGAGATCATTGACCTCCATGTCATAAGGAACAACCACGATCGGCCCGGCGGGGGTCTCCTCCACATAAGGCATCTCGGCCGACATATCGTCGTTGTAGTACTTGAAGCCGTTGGCCGCGAGCAGCTCGGCGGAGTTCTCGCTGATGGTGCCCCGGGGAATGCCGTAGCCCTTGGGCACATACCCCAGGCATTTGTCGAAGGCCTCCATGCAGCGCTTGATATTGGCGTCCTCTTCCTCGCGGCTCATGTAGACCGCGAGCTCGCCCTGCGCCCAGGCATGCGCCTGAATTTCATGGCCGCCGGCATCCAGCCGTTTCAGGGCTTCGGGATGAGATTCCGTGATGATGGCGCTGGTCGAACTGGTGACCTTCACATCGTGCTTTTCCGCAATGTCGAGCATGCGGTACAGACCGTGCTTGAGCGCGTATTCGGCCCATTGCAGGGCGGCCGTGTCCTTGAAGCCGGGCTTCAGCGGGTTGCCCATGGGCGACACGCCGGGTGAATCGCCTTCCACCCACCATTCAAAAGGGATGTTGATGCTGACCGCCATCGGCTTGTCTTTCGGCCAGCCGTTCGGAAGTTTGGTTTCCAAGTCTGATGTCTCCCCAGTGATTGCCTGCCGTTTCGAGCGGCCGGAACGCAGCCCCGAATTACGGCCCGATTTACGATACGACATGTTCAAACTAAGGACACGGATTTCCCGCCGTCAAATAATGAATATTTCCCGTTCCATAATCTGACATTATAATAAAGATTTAATCGGTCCATTTCGATGATATACGGACCGGCACCGGAAAATAGTTTTGGGGTAGTAAATCCATGGATATCGATCCACGCCGCATTCGTGATTTCCTGAGGATAGTCGAGAGCGGGACGTTCACCGAAGCCGCCAAGCATTTGCACATCTCTCAACCCGCGCTCTCGAACAGCATCAGGATTCTGGAGGAGAATCTCGGCGTCAAATTGCTCAAGCGCGACCGGAACGGCGCCCAACCGACCGAGTATGGGGAGATGCTCGCGGATTCGGCGGTGGTCCTCGAGAGCATCCTGCACGGAATCGTCAAGAAGATTGAAAATCGAAAAGCCGGCGCCACCGGTTCCTTGTCCATCGGGGTGTCCCCGATTGCGGCTTCATCGATCGTCCCCGAGGCGATTGCCACGTTGATTTCGCAATCGCCGTCCATATCCATGCGTATCGAGGAAGGAACGGAGACCGTTCTGGTCGAGAAGCTGTTCAATATGGAAATCGATTTGATCGTCGGCTCGATCGGCGCCGGCCGGGCACAACCGGATATAGCCGACATCAGGCTGTTCAAGGATGATTTTTGCGTCATCTCCCGGCCGGGCAACCCGCTCACCAAGGGCAAATCCGTTACGCTGAAGAAACTGCAAAACGCCCACTGGGTGATGCCCGACCGAGGCGATGCGTCGAGATCGCTGATGACGCTGCATTTCAGGAATGCCGATCTGGCGATGCCGGAGAACATCGTCGATACCAATTCGATCATCGCGGTGAAAAAGTTGGTCGCGGCAAGCGATTGCGTTTCGCTCATGCCGTCCCGAATTGCCGCGCCCGAAAAAGCCGCGGGCATATTGAAGACGGTCAGGCTTCGCGATTCCAGCATCTATCAGGACACCGGCGTTCGCACCGTCAAGGGCAGGCAGGTGTCGCAGGTTGCGCAAAATTTCATTTCGGAATTGCAGGCGCTCGCAAACGGCCGGCGCGAAACGCCCCGCCGGAAACAGCCCTAGCTGCCGGGGATCGCCAGGCCGCCCAGTTCCTTGATGAGGGCATTGAGCGTTTTTTCGACCTCATCGATATCGATGTTGTCGAGTTCCTTGAGCGTATCCCGATGCCTTTTTTCCAGGGCCGGGCCGACGACCGAACACAGATCCCGCCCTTTCCGGGTGATCGAAAAGCGGATGCTGCGCCGGTCGGATCGGTCGCTCGAGCGGGCTATCAGTTCATCTGCGCCGAGTTGTTTGGTGATCCGGGATATGCTGGTCATGCTCAGGAAGACTTCCTCGGCCAGTTCACTGGCGCTCAACGTATCCGTGTCGTAGATCGCCCGGAGGACCCGCCAGCGCTGTTCCGTCAATCCATACTTTCGGAAGACGGGTCTTACGTTCTGGACCGAGGCTTCCCGGGCCCGGAGGAACAGCACGGGCAATGCCTGAAACCGGTGCCGGTCGGGCTTCCACATATTCCTGGGCTTCCTGGAGGTCATCAATGGCCGGATGCGCAACAATTTCCATTTCGGAGACCAACCCATACATATTTTTATTTTACATGTAAAGTAACTCGGCTATGCTCCGTCGCCTCCAGTCGCGGCGGAGGGTATGCGGTTCGGCAGACCGTACCGCACGCCGATACGGCTATTGGAGAAATCGGGTGGCCGGGAAGCCATAAGGGGAGGGGCTCTTGAAATTCGGACTATTTGGCGGCGCCGTGGCGAAACGCGGCAGCGAATCCATGGACAGCGTCGGGTACCGCGCGTTTGTCGATTATGTGATAGAGGCGGATCGTCTCGGCTATCACAGTCTGTTTGTCGTCGAGCATCACTTCTCGGGCATCGGTCAGGTCTCCGCCACGACCAACCTGCTGGGGTATCTCGCCGGCCTGACGTCCCGAATACGCCTCGGCACCGGCGTTCTGGTGCTTCCCTGGCACAACCCCATCATGCTGGCCGAACAGCTGTCCACCGTCGACTTGGTGTCGGGCGGCCGCCTGGACGTGGGCATCGGCAAGGGCTACCGGGATATCGAGTTCAACGGCTTTGCCGTCCCCAAGGACGAGGCGCACGCCCGATACGAGGAATCCCTCGAGATCATCAAAAAGGCCTGGCTTTCGACGGAGCGTTTCGACGTCGACACCGAACACTGGAAGTTCAACGACATCATCGTGGAGCCCGCTCCCGTCCAGAAACCTCATCCGCCGCTGTGGGTCGGGGCCGGCCGGCCCGAGTCCATCCGGACCGCGGCCGAGAACGGCTTTCATGTCTTGATCGATCAGTTTTCGAACTTGGCCAAAACGGCCGAACGTCTCGGTAATTTCAAGTCCGGCTGCGACAAGGCGGGACGCGAATTCGATCCCATGCAGCTTGCCTTGAACCGGACCGTCATCGTCACCGAATCCGCGGCCGAGACGGAGGCGGCCATGGCGCAGAGGATCGAGGCGCAGAAGAAAATCGACCAGTTCGGCAAGCTGCCGGGAAACGAGCCCACCAGTTACGACAATTCCGATTATGCCGAGGATGATGCATACATAATCGGTCAGCCGGACGAAGTGATCGGGCGTCTTCGGGTGCTGGAGGAAATGGGCTTCGCCTACATCCTGATCACGACGGTCGGGGGCAAGGAAAAGCTGCGGCTGTTCTCCGCCGAAGTCATGCCCGCATTCCGGTCCTAGCCGCGAACCGCGGGGTTTCGGCGGACATAGCAGGGGGTATTTCAATGCGCCGTCAACTTCCGTCCGTTCATAGCTTTTCGGGCTACGACGTTGTCTGCCTGCTGGAACATCACGCCCGAGCCAGGCCGCAACACCCGTTCATCATCTGGGAGCCGTTCGACGACGACAGCCCGTTGCCGGCCCGGACCTGGAGTTACCGGCGGTTCCATGACGCCGCGCTGCGGGTCGCGGCCGGTCTGAGCGCCCGGGGCATCGGACGGGGCGACAAGGTCGTCGTCCACATGGAAAACTGCGTGGAGATGCTGTTGGCGATCTTCGCCTGCGGCCGGCTCGGCGCCGTTTCGGTGGTGACGAACAGCCGTTCGACGGCGGACGAGCTCGGCTATTTCGTCGAGCATTCCGGGGCGGCGGGCGCGATCACTCAACCGGTTTTTGCCGGCGCGATGGGAGAGGCGGGCGGGAATCTGGACTGGATCGTGACCGCCGATGCCCCGTCGCACGCGGAAATTGCCGGTCCGCCGCCCGCCGCCGACTCGTTCGGCACCCTCTTCGGAAATCCGGAAAGCCTGCCGGACCGGTTTGTCGATGCGAACGCGCCCTGCGTGATTTTCTACACCTCGGGCACCACCGCGAGACCGAAGGGCGTCGTTCTGACCCACGCCAATCTGCTTTGGGGCGCGCGGGTCAATGCGGCGCAGCAGGCGATGGTGTCCGGCGACGTCACCCAGACCTTCCTGCCGCTGTTTCATGTCAATGCGCAAGCCTACTCGGTCCTGCCGAGCCTGTGGGCCGGCTGCACCGTGGTTCTCCAGCCGCGGTTCAGTTTGTCCCGGTTCTGGGATGTCGCCCTCGAGCACGAGGCGACCTGGTGTTCGATCATGACGTTCTGCGTGAATTTGCTGAAGGAACGGGACGTCCCGGCCCACTCCTTTCGCCTTTGGGGAGAGGCGTTCTGCGAACCGCCCAGCGATTCATATTTCGGCATCAAGACGCTTGGATGGTTCGGCATGACGGAAACCGTCGCGCGCCCGATCGTCGGGCACATCGACAAACCGAACCGGTCCATGTCCATGGGCCGTCCGGCGCCCGAGTATGAAATCGCCATCACCCGCGAGGACGGAACGGACGCCGACATCGGCGAGGCCGGCCAGCTTTGCATCGGCGGGATTCCCGGGCTCTCGCTGTTCGCCGAATACCTGAACGATGCGCGGGCGACGGAGGAGAGCTTCGACGGGCGGGGCCGGTTTCTGACCGGCGATCTGGTCGAGGCCTCCGAAGACGGATTCATCCGGTACCGGGACCGTTTGAAGGACATGCTGAAAGTGCGCGGCGAGAATGTCGCGGCGTCGGAAATCGAGCGGGTGATCGCATCGATGCCCGGGATATCCGAGGTGGCCGTGGTCGGGCGGCGCGACGAACTGCACGGGCAGCTGCCGGTCGCATTCGTGGTTCCAGGACGCGATTCCGGCAGCCGGGGCGGGACGGTCGAAGACCGCGTATTCGAGACCTGCCGGTCGAAATTGGCCGATTTCAAGGTTCCCGCCGAGGTTCGAATTCTGGACGAATTGCCGCGCAGCGGTCCCCTCGCCAAGATCGACAAATTGAGCTTGCGGGCCGAGGCCAATGAAGAGAAGTGTGGGGAGGAGGCCGGATAGCCGGGCCATGGACTTTCATATTCAACTGATCGACGACCAGCGGCACCCGGAACGGCGCCGGCAGTCCCGGGATGATCATTGGCAATATTTCGATGATCACGCGGACCACTTCATCGCCCGCGGCGCGACCCGGTCCGACGACAATGAACAGTTCCTGTCCAGCGTCCTGTTCGTCTCTTTCCCGGACTGGGAAGCCGTTCGCCGCTTCATCGACAACGAACCCAACAATCTGAACGGGGTCTACGGGGAGGTGAACATCACCCGCTGGGGGAACCCCCTGGGAAAATTGCAGCGGGACTTCGTCCGCGAGGACGGCGACGTGTTCTGGTATATCCGCGGGACCGGCAAGCCCGGCATGAACGACCGCCGCAATGAACTCCTCACGGCCCACAACGATTACTTCGCCCCCTACGACGAAAACGACTTCATCGTTCGCGGCGCCATGCTGGACGAGGCCGGCGAGATCTGGCGGGGCAGCGCCAACCTGATCAAGCTCCCGGACCGGGCCGCCGTGATGGCGTTCCTGGAGGATGAACCGTTTTATCGAAACGGGCTGTACGAAAGCGTTCTGGTCGAACGCTACAACTTCGGCGGCCGGCCGGGGCAGAGGACGTAAACCAGGGCGCGGCGGTATCGCCGCGCGATGCGCAAGAACATCATGGCAGAGCAGGACATCAGGGAAATCGCGACACTGACGGAGATCGTGAAGCTGGCGCGCCGCAAGCTGGACTACGGCACTTGGTCCCTGATCGCCGGCGGCGCCGAAACCGGGACCACGTTGCGGCGCAACCGCCGGGCGCTGGACAGCCTGGCTCTGATCCCCCGGGTCCTGAGGGACGTGCGCAATGTGGATGCGTCGTCGAGCTACCTGGGTCTGGCGCAGAGAATACCCGTCCTGTTGGCGCCGGTGGGTCCGTTGGTCCAAATGGACCGGGAAGGCGTCATGGCTGTTGTCGGCGCGGGCGACGAGTTTGGAATAACGACCATCATCAGCTCGTCGGCCGGGCATGAGATGGGGACGATTTGCCGGAAGTCGAACATGCCCCTCATCTATCAGCTCTACATTACGGGAGACGATGGCTGGCTCATGGATCAGGTCGATCGGATCAATGCGTCGGGCTATGCGGCGCTTTGCCTGACCGTCGATGCGGCGACCTCGTCGCGGAATATAGAGCACGGAATTCTCCGGACCGGAGATCCGCACGCCACGGCCAATGACGAATCCCGATACGGCCGGGAATTTCAGGCGGCCCTCTCCTGGCGGCACGTGGAGATGATCCGCCGGAGGAGCCGAATTCCGCTGATTCTCAAAGGAATTTCAGCGCTCGAAGATGCCGGGATGGCCGTCGATCACGGGGTCGACTCGATCTTTGTCTCCAATCACGGAGGACGCCAGCTGGACCATGCGCCCGGCACGATGGAACTCCTTCCCGAAATAGTTGAACATGCCGGCGACCGGGTCGAGATCGGGATTGACGGCGGATTCATGCGGGGGACGGATATCGTGAAGGCGATTGCCGCCGGCGCGAACGTCGTCGGCATCGGCAAGCTCTATTGTTACGGGCTCGCCGCCGGCGGCGACGCGGGCGTCATTCGGGTTCTCGAACTGCTGGAAAAAGAAATCAGGAACGCGATGGGTCTGCTCGGCGTTACGGCTTTGGATCAACTGACCCCGGAATTTTTGCGCCGGTCGACGCCGGTTGGCCGTCCGGGTGAATCGAGCGCCTTCCCGCTCATCGATCCCGCCGACGAGGCCGAGAAAAGCGGGGGGTAGGGAAATGCTGAACCTTGCAGTCGTCGGTCTGGGGACGTGGGGCAGGCGGCATGTGGAATCGGCGACCTCGTCTGGCCGCTTCAAGGTCGCGAAGGGCGTGGACCCCGCCGATGTTGAATTTGAATTTCCGGTAACCGGCTCCCTCGACGACGTACTGGACGATCCCGGGATCGATGCGGTCTCGATCGCGACGCCGCACACCCTGCATGCCGACCAAATCACACGGTCCGCGCGGGCCGGCAAGCATGTCTTGACGGAAAAACCGTTTGCCCTCTCGGGCGAAGATGCCGGGCGGTGCATTCGGGCGGCGAATGAAAGCGGTGTCGTGCTGGCGGTCGGCCACGACCAGCGATTCTATCCGTCGATCCTGGCCATGAACGAGTTGATCCGGTCCGGGAAGCTCGGGACGACCAAGACGATCGACTCTCATCTTTCCCATGATTTCATCGCGAAACGGGCCGGGACCGGCGGAAGCGCGGCCCGATCCGGATCGCGCACGCCCGATCGGGAGACCTGGTGGCGGCTTGACCTCGAGGAGGCGCCGGCGGGACCCATGGTGCACCTCGGCATTCATCATCTCGATCTCTTTATTCATTTGTTCGGGGAAATCCAATGGGTGATGGCGCAAAGCCCCGGAAACACCGTCGACGCGCCGTTTCCCGATACCATGCTGGTCATGCTGAAATTCGCCGACGGCGGACTGGGGACGATAAACAGCTCCCTCGCATCGCCGATGAACGCAAAGCTGCTGGTGACCGGTTCGGAAGGATGGGCGGAGGCCTATGGGCCGAGTGACGTTTCGACCTACAGGCTGTCGAGCATGGATAATCTGAAGCACCGGCTTGGCGACGCCGAGACGTCCCGCGTCCGATACCCCGCCGTCGATTCGGTCAGCGCTAATTTTGCCGCTTTCGCGGATGCGATCGAAGGCGTGGCGCCGTACCCGATCCCGACGGAGCAGATGGCGCACAACGCGGCTGTTCTGGAAGCGATCGTCGAATCCTCCCGGTCGGGCGAAATGGCGGCGGTGGCCCGGTGACCCCCTCAGAGCGCAACCGGCGAACGCAATGACCGTGAGGCTTCAAAGGAGTGAATGAAATGGCCGACAGCAAATATCGGTTCTTGTTTGTTTCCGCTTTTTGCCTGCCGGAGGACAGCCCCTATCCAGGGCCGAAACGCCGTGAAGGCGTGCCCAAGGAAGAGCGTCTTCAAAACTATCCGAACATCAAACATCTCCTGGAAGATGTGGATTGGGACATGCATCCGGGACCGGAAACGCCTTACGGAAACTGGACGGTGGAAAATCGGCAGGAATTTCTGGCTGTTGCACCCGGCCGCATCGAAATCGTCCGCGAGGCATGCGAGAGCGGAAGGTACAACGCGATCATTCTGGAAGGCGGCGGCGAGCCCGGATTCATGGAGGCCCGCGAACTCACACGGCGCTACGGTATACCCGTCACGTCCTGCGCCCATTCCCAGATGCACTTCGCATCAATTCTCGGCAATAAGTTCGTCGTCATCGACTTCTCGGACGTTCACAACATGTACTACCATAATCTGGTCGTCCAACACCGGATGACGGACCGTTGCGCCTCCATCCGGAATTTGGGCTACTACCATCCCAAGCCCTATTACAACGACGAACTGTCGTTCCACGACGAACAGCGCAAGGCCTTTGACGGGGAGCAATCGGAGGGGGTCGATCGCGCGGTCGCGGAGGCCGTCAGCGCGATCGAAGAGGATGGCGCGGACGTGGTCATGTTCGGCTGCTCGGGTTCCTTCTGGCTCAAACCGTTCGTCGAGGAACGCCTTCATGAAATGGGATGGGAGGTCCCCGTGTTGGAGGGCTACGGATGCGCCATCGAGCTTGCGAAAATGATGGTCGATTACGGAGTGACCGTGAGCGGCTTGGCGTTCCCAAGCGACCGGCCGGAAAAGCGTCCCCGCAAGATCGTTTTTTGAGGGGATGCGAACCGGTCGATCAAGATCGGCGAAAGAAAGTCGAGGCCGCCGCCGGCGAACGCCGGCGCACGGTTTCCATAATCAGGGATTATGGCGGGAGCTAATTTCATTATTGGACGTTAAATAACCGACGCTGTTTAATAGCCGGCATAACAAGAACTCCGGCTTCATAATTTGGGATTGGAATCATGAGAATTGAGAACATTTTACGAAAATCCACGTATGTCGTGGCGGGTGCCGCGGTTGTTCTGAGCGCCCAGGCCCTGATTACCGAGGCGTACGCGGAGACCAAAACTCTGACCGCGAACTATTTCACGACGCGCAAGTCTCCCAACTGGACGGGACTGATGAAGCCCTGGATCGACGAGGTCGAGAAGGCTTCCAATGGCACGCTCAAGATATTCGTGCCGACGGCAAGTTTGGCGCCGGCGCCCCGGCAATGGGATATCGTTGTCAAGGGTTCCGCCGACATTGCGATCACGCCGAACACCTTCAAGCGGAATATTCTGCACCTGACGCCGATTGCCGAACTGCCGTTCGTGATCTTCGGTTCGGAGGCGTCCTCCGTCGCCGTGACCCGGACCTACAACAAATATTTCGCGAAGGCCCGGGAATACGACGACAACGGCATGCATTTGCTGATGCCCTATGCGCTTGCCGGCCATGTCCTGCACAGCTTGAAGGAGCCGCTCACATCCATATCCGCCTTCAAGGGCATGAAGATGCAGGGCGATCCGGGCCGCCCGAAATTCACCCTCGACGCGTTGGGGGCGACCGCCGTCGTTGCGCCCGGCATCAAAATCTTCGAAATGATGTCCAAGGGAATTGTCGACGGCGCCATGTATCCGAACGCGACGACCTTCGTGTTCAGGGCCGGCCGTTATGTGAAGCACGTGACCGAGGTGCCCGGCAAACTCGGCAACATTTCCTGGTCGTTCATCATGAACAAGAAAGTGTACGACGGCCTGTCCGAGGAGCATCGCAGGATCATCGATGCGGCATCCACGGAGAAAACGGCCTTCCGGTATGGCGGTATGCAGGACAAACAGGAAGAATTCGCCCGCCAGGATCACATCAAGAACGGTACGAAATACCACACGGCAAGCCCCGAGTTGGTCGCGGAAATGAAAAAGCGGCTGGCCTTCATCACGGATGAATGGGTTGAACGCGCGAACAAGCGGGGTATCGATGGAGCGGCCGCTCTCAAATATTTCAAGGAGCAGGCCGCGGCGGTCGCCAAAATGTAATCGGCGTCCATTCGATACATATTGCATCAACCTTCCCCGATATCGCGTACACTGCGAGGTGGGCGATATCGGGGATTTATTTTTGAGGCTCTGTGAGGATTAGGAGCAGGCGATGAGCGACGGTGGAGGAATACCGGGCGGCAGCGCGAACCGGTCGCCGGGCGGCCGCAACTTCGTAACCACGTTGCTGACGGCCCTCTCGGCCTTGCTGCTGTTCTCCATGATGGCGCTCACATTCGCCGATGTGGTGGCCCGGTATTTCCTTAACTCGCCAATCTACGGTGCGTCCGAGATCATCGCATTCATGTTGGGCCTGACCATATTCACGGCCTTTCCCCTGGTGACCAAGGACCGGGTCCACATCACCGTCGGCATGTTCGAAAATTTCTACAAGGGACCGGTTCGGTTTGTCCAAAGGCTCGCCGTGCTGATCGGAACACTTGTTTTTCTCGGTCTCGTCGGACTGCTGTTGTGGGACCAGGGCTACGGCATGTACGAGGTCCAGTACCTGTCGCACTACCTGGACGTGCCGCAGGCGCCGGTCGTACTGGCCCTGGCTGGGCTGACCGGAATTGCGATCCTGCTTTTTCTTGGTGTGGTCTGGCGCTACATCCGGGCCGGCGGCGATCCGGAAGACGAAACCAACAAGGAAAGCCTGGTCTAGACCCGCGGCCGACGCGGGCGCCGGGAGGGAACGCCCTTGGAAATAGCGCTCATCGGCATCGTCGTCATTCTGGTCCTCCTCTTCCTGGGCTACCCGCTGGGCATGACCCTGATGATTGTCGGTCTATTCGGGATAGCCGTCGTCCACCCGAACGGCATTACGGCGGCCATGAATATCGCCGGGCAGCAGATTATCGACCTAGGCCTCAACTTCTCATTTTCCGTTTTGCCGCTGTTCATATTGATGGGCGTGTTCGTTTCCCGCGCGGCGCTGTCCGACGATCTGTACGAAGCCTCCTTCCGGTGGCTCGGCCATTTCCGGGGCGGACTGGCCATGGCCACCGTCGCGGCCTGCGGCGGGTTCGCCGCCGTTTCCGGTTCCTCCGCCGCCACCGCGGCGACCATGGCGAAGGTCGCGATCCCGTCCATGCGCAAATACGGCTACGCGGATTCGGTCTCGTCCGGAACCGTGGCGGCCGGCGGCACCATGGGCATCCTCATCCCCCCATCCGGCGCGTTGATCATCTACGGCCTGCTGACCGAAGAGGACATCGCCAAACTGTTCATGGCCGGCGTCGTCCCGGGGCTGCTTACGGTGAGTGCCTATATCGGCGTAATTCTGCTGATCACGACATTTTGGCCGCATCTCGGCCCGCGGGCGGAAAAGTCCGGTTGGCGTGAACGCCTTTCCTCCCTCTACAGGGTATGGGGCGTCCTGTTCCTGTTTTTGCTGATCATGGGCGGGATCTTTTTCGGCATCTTCACATCGACCGAGGCGGGCGGAATCGGCGCGGCGGGCGCATTGGTCTTCGCCATCGTCCGCAAGAAAATGTCGTGGCGCATCCTGTATGAGTCGCTGGTCGAAGGGGCACGCACCACGACGATTATCTTCACCGTCGCCTTCGGCACCCTGATTCTCAATCAGTTCGTAAACCTGTCCGGCCTGCCGGAAGCGGTCCTCGGCTTCATCGACAGCTTGAACGCAACGCCCATTCAGGTCATATTCGTCATCATCGGCTTCTACATCATTCTCGGAATGTTCATCGAGGGCATTGCGATGATCTTTCTGACGGTGCCGATATTCGTCCCGGTCATATCGGCGTTGGATTTCGGATTTCACGATGTGCTGATCTGGTGGGGCATCGTGCTGGTGATGGTGGTCGAAATGAGCCTGATTACCCCGCCCATCGGCCTGAACGTATTCATCCTGAAATCGATGCTGCCCGAAGTGCCCCTGACGACGATCTTCAAGGGGATCGGGCCCTTCTTCGCCGCGGATATCGTGCGGGTGGCGATCGTTATTTTCTTTCCCGCGGTCGCCTTGTGGCTGCCGAATTTGATGTTCAATTAGCTTAAGGAGATGCCCCGCTGATGCGCCGTGCGCGCGAAAGCCCTGGGCCGTTCGGGCCGGACCAGGGCGGCGTTGCAGCCGGGGAGAAAATAAATGGCGGCCAGCGAAACGAACGTCGAGTTCAACTCGGACGGACTAAAGCTTTCGGGCGTCCTGCATGTGCCCGATACGCCGGCCCCGGGCGAACGGCGCCCGGCCTTCGTCGTCATGCATGGTTTCGGCGGCTACAAGGATGGCCCGGAACACCGGGCGCAAGCCCGTATTCTGTGCGACTGGGGGTACGTCGCGCTCAGGATCGATTTCCGCGGCTGCGGTGAGAGCGAGGGCGAACGCGGCCGGTTGATTGTCGAGGAGGAAGTCCGCGACGCCATCGCCGCCGTGAATTTCCTGGCCGCCCATGACGCGGTGGACGCGGAGCGCATCGGCCTCTATGGCGACAGCATGGGTGCCTGCGTCGCCTTCCGGGCCGGAACCGATGAACGGGTTGCGGCGGTCATCGGGTCCGGCGGCTTCGGGGACGGGGCGCGGACCTTCCGGGCCATGCATTCGGCGCCCGGCGCCTTCCGCGCCTTTCTCGACAGGCTGGACGAGGCGAAACGGCATTATCGGGAAACCGGGGAGACGCGGAAGATCTCCCGCTTCGATATCGTTCCCATTCCCGAAGCGCTGCGCACCCATCTGGGCCCCGGCGCGCTGATGGAGTTTTCGTACGAAACCGCGCAGAGCATGTACGAGTCGCGGACCGAGGACTACGTCGCCGAAATCGCCCCCCGGCCTTTCCTGCTCATCCACCCGGCCGCGGATCAGGTGGTGCCGGCGTCCGAATCCTACGAGGTTTTCAGGCGGGCGGGACAGCCGACGGAACTCTATCTGACGGCCGGAGAGGATCACTTCCCCCTGTCGGGCAAAAACCCTCAATCGCCCCTGATCATCAAGATGTGGCTGGACCGGTTTTTTCCGGTGCGGAAGGACCGGTAGACCGGAATGAACACCGAGTTGCTCGAGGCCGCCCGAGACCTGATTCCCGGGCTGCGCGACCGTTCCGGCCGGTGTGAGGCCGAACGGCGGGTTCCTCCGGAAACGGTTGCCGACCTGATCGCTTGCGGCCTCACCAGAATGACCCAGCCGAAAAAATTCGGCGGCCGCGAGTTGGCGTGGCATTCGTTATGCGAGGTCATCGCGGAATTGGCCAAGGGTTGCGCGTCGACCGCTTGGGTCTGCGCGGTTTTCAACGAGTTCAATCATCGCGTGGCGAACCTGCCGATGGCCGCTCAAGAGGAAGTTTGGGGAGAGAACGACACAGCCCTCATTTGTTCCGGAAACGGTCCGGCCGCCATATCCACGGAAGTCGAGGGCGGTTACCGGCTGACCGGGGAGTTTCAATTTTCGAGCGGCTGCGATCATGCGGACTGGCATGTGTTGACGGCGCGTCAAAAGGACGGCTCGAACCCCAGGTTTCATCTCATCCCCGGGAAGGATCGGACGATCCTCGATGACTGGCGGGTTTATGGAATGGCGGGAACCGGCAGCAAATCGCTCCGGGTCGAGGATGTATTCGTTCCGCGGCATAGAACCGCTTTGACCCGGGAATGGGGAAATCATTACGACGCTCCGATGTACAGAATGCCGCAATTTTCCGCGAACGGGTTCGTGCTGGCGGCCGTCTGCATCGGCGCGGCGACGGGCGCCCTTGACGAACTTTGCCGCGGGATGCGGGAGCGCTCCTCGCGGTTCGGCGAAAAAATAGCCTCCTTTCAAAGTCTTCAGTTGCGCATAGCCGAATCGGCCGCGGAACTGGATGCGGCGAAGCGCATCATGCGGGAGGATCTAGCCGCGTCCGCCGCCTACCTCGAGGAAAATCCGGAGCTGAGCCGGGAACTGATGGCCGTAAACAAGCGGGACATGGCCTTCGGCACCATATTGGCCAGGCGCGCCGTCGACCGTCTGTTTTATGCCGCGGGCGCCCAGGCACTGTTCCTCGACGGCGCCCTCCAGCAGCAGTTTCGCGACGTTCATGCCGGGGCCGCTCAACTGGTGCTCAACTGGGACATCAATGCCTCGGTCTACGGCAAGCTGGCGCTGGGCGTCGACCTCGGCCCCGTCCGCTGGTGACCTCTGGTCGTTCGAGGATCGAAAGTACGGTCACGTGCCTCGGTATCGAGGTGGATGACGCGATCGAAACAGCGGAGAAGATCGAGGTCCGGTTTCGAACAGGGCAAGAATACGCGACCCGTCCGCATGGGAGCCCTATAATGAGTTCCAAGATCAATGCCGGGAAGTTCTTCCGAGTAAATTAACCATGATGGTCGGCAGCCCAAGCCCCATAAGAAAAGCCAACCGGACCGCCTGCGTAATGTGGCTTTGGCTGTTGTTTTCGCTTGCCGCCGCGCCGGCGGGCGCCCAGCCCGCCCCAAGCCATAGCCATCCCTCGGCCGGTCAACTGATTGAGGAAATTACCTCATCTGGAAACTATCAGTTGGAATTTCCCGACGGTGCCGCAAAGCCAACCCGGGGAGAAAATTCCCAGGAAGGCCGGAATTCGGAACGGTCCGGACGGAAAGAGGCGCCGCCCGGCACCTCGCCATCCTTGCCCGGCGCGTCGGGCAGCGGGGACGGCACGGCAAACCTCGGGTTCCTGCGTTACCTTCTGTGGGGTGCGGGGGTGATCGTCGCGGCCATTTTCCTGTTCTTCCTTATCGCCGGCGCACTGGATTATTTCGCCCGCCGTGAACCGGCGGGTGAAACCGGTGATCGTCAACCGGAAGCTCCCATTGTCGAAAATCCGCCTGCCGAAGCTGTTCCGGGCGCCGTCGAGGAAGCAGACAAGTTTGCCGCCGACCAGGATTTTACAAGCGGCGTTCGACACCTTCTGCTGCAGGCATTTGAAATGATGCGGCAGCGGTTCGGGAACCGGTTGGCCCCATTCTTGACCAACCGCGAAGTGCTGGCGCATCTTCCGCTCAGCGGACTCGAGAAGAGACATTTGCAGGTGATTGTCGCCGCCGAGGAACTCAGCCAATTCGGCGCCAGGCGGCCGACCCGGGAAATCTATGATGATTGTCGGGCGAATCTTTCCCGGCTGGCACAGTTGATGGACCAAAAGGAAGAATGACCTCGGACACCATATTCACCCGGGGTACGCTGACCACACTCGTCATTGTGGGCGTTTTGGCGTTCGCCGGCATGATCGTGAGCGAGAATATCTCCGACCGAATGACCTTGCAGCAAAGGTCGGGCACCACGGCGTTTTCCAAATCGGCCATCGGGCACGAGGTGTTTTACAGATTTCTTCAAGGCCTTGGATATGACGTTCAAATCAGCAAGAGCCGTTCCGCCGGCAAAGCCGGACCGGCAGGAACATTGCTGCTGATTGAACCCGGAAGCAAATCCGCGCTGAAGCGCACAGACATCAAGGCCGCGAGAAAAGTCATTCTGGTCCTTCCCAAATGGCGGGGCGTGCCGGACCCGAAGAACCGGGGTTGGATCGGGTCGGCCGAACTGATCGAGACAGCCCCCATTCATGAAATCCTCAAGCCATTGCATGTCCACGATGCGTTTAGGGACCTTACTCTTCGGAGATCTCACCATTCCTTGGCATCGGGGCCTCCGAATCCGGCGACTCACCTTGTCGAAATCGCGAATCTGCAATTGATGGACTCTCTCGATTTTCAGCCCATCGTCTCTTTTCGGGACGGCATGCTCGTTGCCCGGTTGAAAGTGGATGCTCGGGACATCCTCGTGATCTCCGACCCGGATTTAATCTCCAACCACGGATTGCCCAAGGCAGGGCACGCGTCATTGGTGCGGTCCGCGTTACAGGTGTTCTTGTCCGGGAGCGGCAACCGGATCGTTTTGGACGAGACGATCCATGGAATCCAGGTTGATCCGAATCTCGTCAGAACGTTTATCCAGCCGCCCTTTATTCTTACCACTTTGATCGCCCTCCTGGCGGCGGGACTGCTTATCTGGTCCTCGGCGGGCAGAATTGGAGCGCCGGTTGCACTGGAACAAAAAAGGATGTCCGGCAAGGAGGAATTGATTGAAAACATCACCCAGCTGTTGCTTCGTGGAAACCACACTGGCGATACTTTCGCCTCCTATCACAACGCGCTCCGGGCAAATGTGGCGCAGCGTTTGGGAGCGCCCGCCAGTTTGGACCATGGGGGATTGACGGAATGGCTGGGCCGGGTGGGCAATAATCTGGGGGCGGCAGACGACTATCGTGACATATATTCGGACGTGGACGCGCTTCGGAGTGCCCTGAAGCCCGAACAATCGAAAATGCTTGTAACTGCAATAAGGCTGAGCCGCTGGCGGGAGGAAGTGCTTCATGGATCTTCAAGCTATCGAAGAGTTGTGTAGGAAAATTCGGGACCAGATCGGCAAGGCGGTCGTCGGTCAGGATGCAACGGTGAATTTGCTGCTGGTCGCGCTCCTGACCCAGGGCCATATCCTTCTCGAAGGAGTCCCGGGTACGGCGAAGACATTGCTCGCCAGGGCGTTTGCAAGAAGCCTGTCCCTGGAATTCGGCCGGATTCAATTTACCCCGGACCTGATGCCGGGGGACGTATTGGGGACCAACCTGTTTGATTTCAGTTCGAACCAGTTCACCCTTACCAAAGGACCGATATTCACCGAATTGCTCCTGGCCGACGAGATCAACCGGACGCCGCCAAAGACCCAGGCGGCCCTCCTTCAGGCGATGCAGGAGCGATCGCTGACGATCGATGGACAATCCTATTCGCTGGGCGCCGGATTCATGGTTGTCGCGACGCAGAATCCCATTGAGCAACAGGGAACCTACCCGTTGCCGGAGGCGCAGCTGGACCGGTTCCTGTTTAAGCACATCCTTGAATATCCATCCCGGGAAGAGGAGCTGAAAATCCTCCAAAATCACGGCGCCCGGGTCACGATGCCGGATTTGGAGAGGCTGGGCATCGAAAGCGTCGGGGGCTTGGACCTTCTGACGTCGGTCCGCCAATCCCTCGAGGGAATCACCATCTCCGCTGAAATCCTCGACTACATCGTGGACGTTATCCGCGCCACACGCGAACATCCGTCCATCCAATTTGGAGCGTCTCCCCGCGCCGCCGGCATGATTTCATCCGCCGTCCGCGCGAACGCGGCTCTCTCCGGACGGGATTACGTAATACCCGACGATGTAAAACAACTTGCGCATCCGATCCTGCGGCACCGGTTGGTCTTGTCTCCCGGTGCCGAAATCGAAGGGCTTCAGGTGGAGCACGTTATTCAGCAATTGTTGGAACAGCAGGAAGTCCCCCGCTGATGAGGCCAACGCTATCCGCGGCCGCTCTTGTGGCGTTCGGCATCGTGGCATCCCTTGCCGCCAACTTGTTGGCGCCCGATTACTGGCTTTTTCCGGCGATCTATGTGGGGACTGTGGTTCTAATGGTTGGCGCCGACGCGGCAAATGCGATCCCGAGACGGGATGTGGATCTCACAAGCAGCGTCCCGTCGTCAATATTCGTCGGTGAAGAGAGCCGAATTGAACTTCGTGTCAGCCTAACCGCTCCCCGCTCACCCACGATGGCGGGTGTTCATTTGGACGTGGACGGTTGCCTCGAACCGGTGGCGCCGCAACGGACTATGTTCGTACCCGGCGCAAGTTCCACTTCTGTCTTTTCCCTCCGTCCGACCCGCCGGGGACAAGGCCGCATCAAGACGGTCTGGTACCACTGGAAAGGGCCGTTCCGGTTGATCCGATTGGTCCGGCGCCTAGAGTTGAACAAAACCATTAACGTCGTTCCCAATATCCGCTCGGTCCAGCAACAAGCGGTTTCGCTTACCAGCGATGACAGCCTTGCCGGGCAAAAGAAGGCCGCCCGGCTGGGCGATGGATCCGAGTTCGATTCGCTGAGGGACTGGATTACCGGACTTGATCACCGGGCAATCGACTGGAAGCATTCCGCGCGCCATCGAAAACTGGTCTGCAAGGAGTTTCAGGCCGAGCGGAACCAGCAGATAATCCTGGCCTTTGATACCGGTCATCTGATGAGTGAGGTGGTTGAAGGCGCACCCCGGCTGGATCATGCCATCAGTGCCGGGCTGTTGCTGGCATATACGTCCTTGAAGA
Source organism: Rhodospirillales bacterium (assembly GCA_022823235.1). Classification (GTDB taxonomy): domain Bacteria; phylum Pseudomonadota; class Alphaproteobacteria; order Rhodospirillales; family UBA2165; genus JAJDXO01. Next base: position 144,006 of record JAJDXO010000026.1, on the reverse strand, counting down.
TCGGGGACCGGGTCGGACTCTTCGCGTTCGATTCGGGGGTGCGCCAGGCCCTCGGTCCCGATTCCGGGTCCAGGCAGTTCGCACTTCTCCGGCAGATGACATCGGCGTTCGATTATTCGACCCATGAGACCAATTTTACCTTGGCCCTGATGGATCTGATCGGCCGCCTCAAACAGCGATCCCTGATCGTCATCCAGAGCGAATTCGTCGATACCGTCACGGCCGAACTCATGGTCGAGAATTTGACGCGGCTGGCGAACAGGCACCTCATAATATTCGCTACTCAGTCGGACCCGGGGCTATTGGAGCATACCGGGCGGGAACCAAGTTCCTTCGGCGCTATTACCCGGGCGGTGCTGGCGGCGGACATCCTGAAGGAGCGCCAGATCACCCTGGAGAGATTGCGCCGCATCGGCGTGCATTGCATTGACGTCCCGGCCCGCCAATTGAATGGCGAGTTGCTGGACAAATATATCGACATCAAAAGGCTGGAACTGATTTAGGCAAAGGCTGGCGGGAACCCGGATGTGCAGGACTCATCTCTAAAAAGTTATGCGTTCAGGAAAGAGCGGGAGCCGGGCTGGCTGGCTCTCGAGGAGCTGGTCACCAAATCCGAGAGCTGGGGCGTCAAAGCGTTGAGCGCCGAGGAAAAGCGCCAACTGCCCGGACTATACCGATCGGCCCTTTCGTCTCTTTCCGTCGCGCGCTCGATTTCGCTGGACCGGGGACTGCTCCGTTATTTGGAAGTTCTGTCGGCCAGGGCATATTTCGTGGTCTACGGCCCCCAAACGGGATTTTGGGCCGCGATGGCGGATTTTGCCGTCTACCGTTTGCCCCGGTCGGTACGGGCCGCCAAAGGCGCAATCCTTCTTTCGGCCCTTGTCATGTTGTTGGGGTTTGTGGCGGGATTCGGGGCGACTCTGTCGGACGGCGAATGGTTCTATGGGCTCGTCTCCGAGCAGATGGCGTCGGACCGCACACCGGCATCCAGCCGGGCGGAGCTGTATGACTCGATCTATGGTTTCAATACCGACCAAACGGACCGCCTCAAAATATTCATGGCCTTTCTGTTCTCCAACAACGCGCAAGTGGGGATGCTGGCTTTTGCGCTCGGATTTGCCTTCGGGATTCCCGTATTCGCGCTTCTTTTCTACAACGGTGCGATCCTCGGCGCTTTTTTGGCAATCTATACGAACCACGATCTTGGTTTGGATATGTGGGCCTGGATTCTGGTGCACGGCTCCACGGAACTCCTGGCCATTATCCTCTGCGGCGGCGGCGGATTTGTACTGGGCCACGCGGTGATTTTTCCCGGAGAGGATACGAGGCTCAACAACCTGATGCGCCGGGGACGGGAGGCCAGCGTGATCGTCATCGGCGCGGTCTTCATGTTCCTTGTGGCGGGACTGCTGGAGGCCTACGCCCGGCAACTCGTGGTCGACATGACGGACAGGTTCACCATCGCGGCCGTCATGTTTTTGATCTGGATGACCTATTTCATATTTGCCGGCCGGGGCAAGGGGTAGGATATGGCGCCCGGCACACCTCAATCGTTCACGCCGCGCGGCAAGAATATCCGGTTGATCGAGACGCCCGAAGGCGTACCGCTGAGCGTGACTCTGGCTGATTCCGGCGAACGTTTGGGCGCCGTTCTGATCGACTTGCTGGCGATTGTCATACTTATTGTCGTTTGGTCAGCGCTGGTCCTTTCGGCGCTGCAGGACAGGCAATTTGCCGAATGGGCCACCGTCCTGTTGATACTGGGGATCTTCGTCATCCACAGTTTTTATTTCATTTTCATGGAACTCCGATGGCAGGGCCGGACTTTGGGCAAGCGCCTATTGGGAATCAGGGTGATCGATCGAAAGGGCGGGAAATTAACGTCGCAAGCGATTTTCGCCAGAAACCTTATGCGGGAGATTGAACTCTTTATTCCCATTTCGCTCCTCGCCAGCGCCCAATTGTATGACACGGATCAATGGATCCTCGTTACCGCCGGCATATGGATCGGCATATTTGTGCTCCTTCCCCTCTTTAACGATGACCGGATGCGGGCGGGCGACCTCGTTGGAGGAACGCTCGTGGTGGAAATGCCCAAGGCAATTCTGCTGGATGACATTCTGGAAGAGTCGCCGGCGGATACCGAAGCGGCATTCTCATTTGGCTACCGGTTCAGTCTCGAACAATTGAGCGCCTATGGTGTCTATGAACTGCACACTCTGGAGGAGCTATTGCGGCGGAAGGGCGAGGCGGCGGACGATACGGCGATGGCCGTCGCTCAGCGTATTCAATCGAAGATCAATTGGTCCGAGCCTTGGGACGCCACGAACCCCTGGGGTTTCCTCGAAGACTTTTATGCGGCGCAACGAGCCCACCTGGAAGGGCGAATGCTCATGGGAGAACGCAAGGAACACAAGGATGATGAGCGCGGGGCGTCTCCCTAATCGAATACATCGGCGACTTTGGCCGACACGGGCGCTTGCTCGATTTCGACGAGCCGCACGAATATCACCGCTTCGGTGATGGCCAACAGCGTCAAGGCGGGGATTAAGCAGCCATAGGATAAGAGGGTGAGCGTCTTCGCTTCAAAATTTTCCCATAAGAAGGGAACGACGCCCCAAGCCAGCCATAACAGAATCGATTTAATCAGAACGTACAGGAATAGCTTTAGCCGGTGCCCCCGGAGCAACGTAAAGGCCCGGACCAATGCGGCATTCCAAGTCTCGGTTCCACTCACGATGATGACGGGCGCGACCACGAGAAACATGGTCGTCAACATCATAATGATACCTACGGCAATAATTGCGCCGCCGGTCACCGAAGGGGGAGGTGCCGCAAATCTGAGTGCCTCTTCCGCGATGAAGTCGGGATAAACGATTAAATATACCAAAAGAAACGGAAGAAATCGGGTCGCCATCACGCCGAGAATATTTCCCGGAGCGGGGGAGCGTCCCTCCGTCAGCTTTTGGGTGACGATGAAATAGATGAGAAAGTGCGAAATTACGACCAATAACTCATTTACACATCTGAAGACCCACCCGGCCAGCCCGACATCGAGGAGCAGCTGGCGGTCAGTCGCTGCCGCGATGTCGAGGATATATGCTATCGCACCGCACCCCGTGAGGCTGAGCCAGCCGGACCGGTACACTCCCAACGCGCGTCGAAACGCGGCGAATAGCCTGAACTTCCGGTCATCCGGCGCGGTAATTGGTGCGGAGCCGGAGGACATCGCGAGCTCAGTCGAAGACAGCGGCGATTTCATCCACGTTTGCCCCGTCCTTGAGGATTCGGAGGTCGTGATAGGCGACCGCGCTCGTGATGGCGGCGAACGCCGTAGCGAGAACATCACGGACTGTTCCAAGAATTCCCCAGACGTCATTGCCGAGGCCGAACAGGCCATCGGCACTGACCGTCACCTCGAACTGCGTGATGAGCGTGATTATGATGAGCAGCCCGAAAACCCTCCAGCCATGGCCTCGAACGAGTTCACGGCTGCGCACCAGGCTTGCCCCCACGCCGGGTCTCTCGATCACGCCCACAGGGATGACCACATAGTATCCGACGGCGAAGATGATCCCCGGGATGATGAGGATGAACCCAAGCGAGATGATAATCGTGCTCAGCACCCCGATCAGCACAATGGGCACGACGGGTTTCAGGCCCCCCTTGATGCAATCCAGTACGTTCGCCCGTTGGCCCCGGAGATCCTGCAAGGTCCCGAATATGACCACCGCCTGGGCGAGAAAGTAAAACAGCAAGGAGATGACCAGCAGGAGGATGGTCAGGGCGACGGCAAGCAACCCGCCGGTCACACCAAGTTCCTCAAATGGTACCGTTCCGTCATCGGCCCTTTGGGCAGTGTCCGGTACCAGGAAATCTTCCGCAGCGGTGATCAGCTTCTCCGCGACGAACTCAACACCGATCAGCAATCCCGCCAGGATGGCGAAAGGCACGATATTCCGGACCAGGATATTGAAGCTGCGGGCAAGAATCCGGCCGATACGGAACTCGAAGAGCTCCGTTTCAATTTGCCTGACCTCGCCGGGGGCCTCGAATGGACTGGGTTCTTCGGCCATCTAGTCGAAAACCGCCGCGATCTCCTCGCCGCTTGCGCCTTCTTTTACGATTCTCAAGTCATGGTAGGTCACCGCACTGACGACGGACTGAAAGGCCGACTGAAGAGCAGTGATCACCAGGACCGCACCGACAACCACCGCCTCACCGGGTGAGACTGCCGCGACTGAGAAACTGACGATGAAATTGACGGCAAAGACGAGGACCGGCACAACGATCAACATGAGCGCAAATAGTTTCCAGCGACTCCCCTTGGTCAACTCGGCGCTTCGTTTGAGACTGGCGCCGATCCCGGGCCGTTCAACGACCGCAACGGGAACCGCCACCCAATACCACAACAGGAACAGAATTCCGGGGATGATGAGCAATACCGTTCCTACGCTGACCATGATGCTGACCAGAACGCCGACGGCAATGACCGGAAAGAGGTGCTTTATTCCGTTGGCGATACACTCGCCGATGGCGGCTCTTGCTCCCCGTAATTCCATGATGGTGCCGTAAACCAGGACGGCCTGCAGAAGATAGTAGACAAGCAATCCGGCCAACAGGTTGAAGGCAAATTGGGCGCCGAACGGGGCTGCCGTGTCGAACTCGCCGGACATGCTTCCAACCGTAATCGAACTGCCGAACAGCAGGATTTCCACGCCAAACTGTATGCCGACCAGGATGATCGATATCAGGCCGAACGGCACAATGTTCCTGAACAGGATCGAAAAACTTCGGGCCAGGACCCGGCCAACCCTGAACTCTTCCTCCGGTGCCGTTACCGGTTCCGCCTCCCCCGTCTCGTCGGACATTTGCATTCCCCATTCCGGAAAATCGCTGCAATTTCAGCCGCGTTGGTTTGGAGGGTAGTTGGGGTCGCATGGGAGGTACAGGAGTATTTTTTGCTTCTTTTTCGTGCGGGAATCGGCGCTTGTCCTTCCCCCCTTGCCCCGGCATCGGTCCGGGCTAAATATATAGGTGAGTGCCGCTCCCTCACCGGGGCGGCCCGCCACCCGAAGCCGAAGGCGTAGGGTGGCGTTTTGCGTTTTGGAGGCGCGCCATGCAGTTTTGTACGAACTGTTTGGGGGGTACCTCCCAAACGGGTGTCATCAAATGTCCATGAATGTCCATGAATGTCCAGTCCCCCGAAAACAGTCATTTTTTGGGAATTGAATGATTTCAATGTCTTACAGCTATGCGTCCGGTGCATGGCTCACGCCCGGGACAATCCCGTTGCGTGACCGCCTGATCCCGCCTAGCCGCCTATGCCGCGGCGGCGATTTGCGCCAGCGCCTCGCCGAATTCGGCCCGGTGAGCCTCCACCACAGGCGCGGTGGCGGCGGCGAAGGCGGCGCGCTCCTCGGGAGTGAGCGTGACCACCTCCACCGGCGGCTCCAGGAGCGCCATGATCCGGGCGTCCTCGGCCAGCGCGAGCCGGCGCTGATGCCGGGTCGAGGCCTCGGCGGCCGCCCGGACGGCGTCCCGCACATGAGCGGGCCAATTCCGGAACGCGTTCTTGTTGGCGACGACGACCGCCGGCGCCCAGAAATGCCCGGTCATGGTGATATGGGGCTGCAATTCGTGGATGCGGAAATTGAAGATGTTGGTGAGCGGGTTGTCCTGGGCGTCGATGGTCCCGGCTGCCGACCGCTCGAGCAAGGTTGCGATGTCGGTCGCCTCGGGCGTCATGCCGAGGGCCCGGAAGGTCTCGCCGTGAAGCGGGCTCGCCAGCGTGCGGATGCGGAGGCCCCGGCAGTCCGCCGGCGTACGGACCGGGCGCACCGAATTGGACAGGTGGCGCATGCCGTTGCACCAGTAACCGAGCCACTTGTAGGGCGAAAGATCGTCAATGGCGGCGGCGAGGGACCGGCCGAGGGGGCCGTCCATCACCCTATAGCCGTGATGCTGATCGTCGAAGACGAAGGGTAGGTCGACCGCCCCGAAAGCGGGCACGAAACTGGTGGTGAAAAAACTGGCGGCGATATAGCAGAGATCGAATTCGCCCTCGCCGACGAGGCGGATCATGTCGCCCTGCCGGTGGCCGAGTTCGGTCACGCTGGGGATCAGGGTGAAGCCGACCTCGTCGCCGAGTTCGGCGGTGAGCGCCTCGCCGAAAAAGGCGGCGGACCGGGTATGGATGGATTCCGGCTTCTGGTAGCCGGCGAAGGAGATTTCGAGGGGCGGCACGGCCCGGTCGACTCGTTACCCGACGCCGAGGAAGGACTTGCCCGACCGGGTCCGCGCCACGTCCCAGTTGATGCCGTACTGGCGCACCCCCGCCGTGGCGTCCCGCAGGCAGCGGAGCAGCGGGTCGTCGTGGTCGAGCTGGCTCGCGCCGGCGGCGTAGGAGAGCCGCTCGATAGCCGAGTAGGCGAGCCGGGCCGTCATGCTGTTGGCGACGGCGATGTGGGGGCTGTCGTCGCCGGTGCCGGGGGCCGGCCATTCGCCGCCGGCGATGCCCTTGCCGGTCAGCGCCGGCCACTTGCCGTGCTCGTATCCGCCGGCGCCGGTGGGCGGCGGCAGGCCTTCCAACGTGGCCATCAGGCTCCGCATGTGGGACCGGATGAGGGAGAGGGCCGCGTCGATTTCGGCCGCCGACTCGCCGACGCGCATCTGCAGGCTCTGGATGTCGGCGACCGGCGCGCCGTCCCGGGATCTGCGGTCCCGCATATTGTCGCAGAAATATTCGAGGGCGTGCATGGCGACGCCGGTGAGCACCGTCGACAGGCCGAACGGCACGCCGAGGCCGGTGGTGCGGTAGAGCGGCGCGTCGATGATCCCGCCGGCCGGCGGCTTGCCCGGCACCCGCGCCCGGTGATCGGGAATGAAGACGTCGTCCAGCCTGATATGGTGCGAGCCGGTGCCGACCAGCCCGTCCGGGCGCCAGCTGTCAAGAATCTCGACGTCGCCCATGGGCAGGACGGCGCCCACCACCTCGTCGGAGTCCTCCACCGGCGCGCCGCCGATGATCACCCACTCCGAATGCAGGCAGCCGCTGCCGAAGGTGGAGATGCCGCTGCCCCGGTAGCCGCCGCCCGTCTTCCTGAGCGACCCGGATTGCCACTTGGTGGCGGCGATCAGGGCATCCCGGTTCTCCGACCAGATCTCCTCCATGCAGTCGATGCCGATGCGGTTGACCAGCAGCGGGTGCTGTCCCAGGACCGAGAACACCCAGCCCGTAGATCCGCAGCCGGCGCCGATCTTGACCGCCACCTCGCTGAACGCGTCCCAGCCCATCTCCAGGCCGCCGAAGCGCCTGGGCTTGGTGATGTCGAACAGCCGGGCGTCCTTGAGTTCCTCCATGCTGGCCTCGGGGATGCGGCCCGTATCCTCGCACGCCTTGGCCCGTTCCCGGAGCCCCGGAATCAGGCCGTGGGCGCGGTCGATGAGTTCCCGGGCGCCGGGGGTGCGTATCTGATCCATGGAAATGCCGCCGGTTCGATGTCTGAGGGTTCCGGCACATTGGCGGCGGCGGCAATGCCGGTCAAATGATATATATTATCATTTGTATAATTAAAAATTATGTTGGATATCCCGGCCGGGCGGATCTTGACGGGCCTCGGCCGCCGGGCTGCCGGCCATGGCCGCGGCGATCTTTTCCGCCAGCATGATGGTCGGGATGTTGGTGTTGCCGCTGGGGATGGCCGGCATGATGGAGGCATCGACGATCCGCAATCCGTCGACGCCGTAGACCCTGCCCTCGGAATCGACGACGGCGTCGCGGTCGTCGGCCGCCCCCATCCGGCAGGTGCCCACATGGTGCGCGGGCCCGCCGACGCTGTCGCGGACGAACTCGGACAATGCCGCGTCATCCCGGGTGAGCCGGAGGATATCCACCCCCGGTTTGCTCAGCGTCCCGAGCACCGGGCGGCCGGCGGCGGGCAGCAGGTCGAACAGGGTCGCCGCGGCCCGGGCGCGGATCGCGTTGGCGGTGGAGATGTCGTTGAACTGCCGGACGCGCTGGCTCCGGAACACGGGTACGGCGGTGTGCCACAGGGGACGGAGTTCGGGGGCGAGAAGCATTTCCGCCGAGCGCCGGACGGCGTCCATGTGACGCACCGCATCCCGCTCGTCCGAATGGAAGTCGAACTCGATCAGCGGCCGGGGGCCGGTCTCGCCGGCGGCCAGCCGGACCCGTCCCCGGGACGCCGGCTTGGCGACGGTCGGCGTCAGGGAACTCAACCGCTGCCCCAGAGCATGCCAGCCGGTGTTCGCCACATAGGGGATGTACATGTCCTTCGCCGGGCAGCCCTCGACGCCGGAGGAATAGCGGAGCATCGCCGTGGTATGACAGCGGACGTCCCTGGCCGGACGGGCCGCGCGGCGGAGATGAAACACCAGTTGCAATACATGATGATTGTGGAGGTTGCCGCCGACGCCCGGCCGATCGGCAATGACCTCCTGCCCGGCTTCCTTGAGCATCGAGGCCGGACCCAGGCCGGCCCGCAGCAGCATGACCGGCGACTGCAACGCGCCGGCCGATACGATGACCTCGCCGGCGGAGAACGTCCGTTCCTTGCCGCCGATGGCCGCCGTGACGCCGGAGATGCGGCGGGTGTCGCCGGTACCCTCCACCGTCAGCTTCCGCACCCTGGCGCCGGTGCGGATCGTCAGGTTCGGCCGCGCGCGCACGTCCGCCCCGAGGTAACAGATGGCGGCGGAGGCCCGTTTGTCGGCGAACCGGCTGATGGGAATGATGCCGAGGCCTTCCCGGAAATCGCCGTTGAGGTCGCCGATCAAATCGATCTGGCGGTTTCGGCAAAAGTCCCCGAGGGCAGCCGCCATGGGCGGCAATTCCGCCGGTCCCGGACGCCGGATGGGCACCGGGCCGTCCTTGCCGTGGAGGCCGCCGCCGAAATCGACGTCGGTCTCGAGCCGCTTGAAGTAGGGCAGCACGTCCTTCCACGCCCAGCCCGACGCGCCCGATGCCGCCCATTCGTCGTAATCCTCGGGCACGCCCCGGAGCGCGATCATTCCCATGACCGACGACCCGCCGCCGAGAATGAATCCCTGCCGGATGTTCACGGCCGGCGAGGTTTCCGCGGTTTTCCAATGAACCGAGATGTCGGGCCAGGTGTAATCCCTGTTGAAATAGGACAACGGATAGGTCGCGAGCACGTCCGCCGGTTCCGCGCCGGGCGGGGTGTCGCGCCCCGCCTCCAGGAGCAGCACGCGATTGGCGCTCCGGGCCGACAACCGGTTGGCCAGGACGCAGCCCGCCGACCCGCCGCCGACGATGATGAAGTCATAGATGTCCGTCATGGCCCGGGAGATTCTTCCGGGACGATTTGGAGACCAAGCCGGTGGTCGTCGAGATCGGCGCAGCCGAGGAACGCCATGGTCCGGTCGATCTCGGCGGCGAGCAGTTCGATGGCGTGGGCGACGCCGGCCTCTTCGGCGATGGCGGCGGCATGAAGAAACGGACGGCCGACGAAAACGAAATCCGCGCCGAGGCCCAGCGCCTTGATGACGTCGGTTCCCCGCCGCACGCCGCCATCGTAGATGATCGCCATGCCGCCCTTTTCCGCGGCGATTTCGGGCAGGACCTTGAGCGGCGGAATGGCCGTGTCGAGATAGCGCCCCCCATGGTTCGATACCATTATCCCGTCGAGACCCATGCCCCGGGCGGTCCCGGCGTCTTCGGCATCGAGGACGCCTTTGAGCAGCAGCCGGCCCTTCCAACGGCCGCGGAGCCACTTCATGTCTTCCCAATCGAGCGCATCGCGGTGCATGCGCCGGTCGGGCGCCGACCAGGAGAGGATCGGCATGCCGCGCCCGGTGCCGTAATTCTCGATATGGGGCATGCCGGTCGACACCAGGGTCCGGAAGAAGCTCCTGAACAGCCAGCGCGGATGAAGCAGCCCGTCAACGGCGATCCTGAGGGTCGGCCGCATGGGGTAGTAAAACCCCTGCCGCAGATTGACCCCCCGGTTCGGCGCCACCGGGGCGTCGACGGTTATGACCAGGGTTCTGAAACCCGCGTTCCAGGCCCGGTCGGCGAGTGCCGCGATGGCGTCCCGCTCGTGGATGACGTAGGCCTGGAACCAGGCGTCGGGGTTGGCCTCGGCGATCTTTTCCATGGGGATCAGCGCGCTGCCGCTCATCAGAAAAGGAATGTTCGCTTTCGCCGCCGCCCGCGCGAAGGCGAGGTCGGCCTCGAACCCGAACAGGGCGCTGGCGCCCATGGGCGCGATGCCGAACGGCGCCCCGTACGTCTTGCCGAGCAGTTGCTTCGCCGTGCTCCGGCCGCTCACATCGGTGAGAATTTTGGTTTTCAGCCAGTACCGGTTGAACGAGGCCCGGTTGCCGCGCAGCGAGACCCTGCCGTCGGCGCCGGTGGAAACGAATTCCCACAAGGCGGCCGGCAGAAAGGCGCGGGCGGGCGCGGCGAAATCTTCCAGGCACTTGACGCGGCGAAGTGAGCGGGGCGGGCCCATGGACGGATTCCCGTATGAAGGTCGGGGAGGCAGGATAGGGGCGAATCTTGACGGCCGCCAGCGGATCGATCAAATGATATAAACTCCTCATTGCATAAAAAGCGATTATGAATCATCTGGTCAAACAGCTCATGCACCTGGTCACCGTTATCGAGGAGGGGTCGCTCTCCCGGGCGGCGGAGAAGCTCAACCTCACCCAGCCGGCGTTGTCGCGCAGCATCCGCCACCTCGAGCGGGAGGTGGACGGCCGGGTGCTCGAAAGAGGCCGCCAGGGGGCGGCGCCGACCGAGTTGGGCCGGCGGCTGTTCGTCCATGGGCGGAACGTTCAGGCGTCCCTGAACCGGGCCGAGAGCGAGGTCCAGGTCTATCATCAGGATGACGCCGGCCACTTCGCCGTCGGGTCCACATCACTCCCCTCGATCTACTTCGTTCCGGACGCCATCTCGTCGTTTCTCGCCGAGCGGCCCAATGTCGCGCTTCGTTTCGTCGTGCACTCCAAGAACGAACTCGTAGAGATGCTGCGCCGGGGCGATATCGACATTTTCGTTGGCGCCCGGGGGTTCGAGGCGCCGCCCGACGGGGTGGAAACGACCGACCTCGTGGAAGAGAGCCAGCAAATTCTCTGCGGCCCCCAGCATCCGCTGCTTGGGAAGAAACGCCTCACCGCGCCGCAATTGTCGGATTATGCCTGGGTTCTGCCGCCGTCGACATCGGACACCCACCGTCAGGTGCAGGCGGCGTTCTCGGAAGCCGGCCTGACGGATATTCGCGTCGCCATCGAAACCGAGGCGACCACCGGCGCGATCGTCTCGTTCCTGAACCAGGGGGACTATCTGGCCATCCACTCGGCGCTGTTGCTCGAACCCGACATCATCGCGGGGCGGCTGAAGGTCTTGCCCCTGACCCTTCCCGGCACGCGCGGGATGCTGACGGCATTTCACCGGCCCGAGGAGGAACTCACCAACGTGGAGCGGCGGTTTTTGGCCCACTTGAGGTCCGAAGCCCGGCAACTCGGCCGTGAAGCCGCCAAACCATGATTTAATTTTATGGAATCCCAAGTAGTAATCATTTGACGTCGCGACGGATCGGTTTCATGGTTTAATCAAGTAAACCCAAGAACCGGCAAGGCCGGCGGGGGGAACATTCTTCGATCATTTTCGCATCCGTTGATTCAACCAAACCCATTTCCAGGGAGGGAAGTGCAATGAAAAAGTTCTTTACGTCGTTGGCTGTCGGTGCGGCCGCTGCCGCCGTCGCGGCGGGTTATCCGGCCGGGGCCGAGGCCCAGTATTATAAAGGGAAGACCATCGAGTTTATCGTCGGATTTAACGCCGGCGGCACCGACAACGCGGCCCGCACCATTGCGCGCCGGCTGCAAAAATACATTCCCGGGGCGCCGAAGGTGGTGGTCAAGAACATGCCGGGCGGCGCCAGCCTGAAGGCCCAGAATTTCATATTCGAGCGGGCCAAGCCCGACGGGTTTACCCTTGGCTTCAACCCTTTCCAGGTCATGGCCGAGATCACCCAGCGGAAAGGCGTCCGGTTCTCGTATCCGGAGTTCACCTTCATTGCCGGCGTCAAGGCGAGCGCATTCATCACCTTCGCGCGGACCGACATCGCGCCCGGCGGATTCAAGGGACCGCAGGATATCAAGAAGATCAATAAGCCGCTCACCTACACCGGCCGCAACCCGCTGCACTCCATCGACGTGGTTTCCACGCTTGCCTTCGACATGCTCGGCATGAAGCACGGCTATGTGCCCGGTTTCCGCGGCAGCGCGGCAATCGTGACCTCCGTCGAGCAGAACGAGACCAATATCACCGGTTCCGGCGCCATTATGTGGCTGAAGCATGCGACGCCGCGTCTGCTGAACAAGGGACTGGCCGTGCCCATGTTCCAGTTCGGCATCATTCAACCCGACGGTTCCCTGGCGCGCGACCCGGCCTTCAAGGACGTTCCCAATTTCATCGAGTACTATAAGCAGGTCCACGGCAAGGAGCCGTCCGGTCAGGATTGGGAAGCGTTTCAGTTCGCCCAGAACGCCATGGGTATCGCCAACTTTATCGTCGTTGGTCCGCCCAAGATGAATCCGGAAGCGACCAAGATTCTTCGCGCGGCCTACAAGAAGGCCATGGCGGATCCGGAAACCATCGCCGAGGCCAAGAAGGCGGTCTTGTTCGCGTTCAAGCATGTCGGATATGACCGGGCCCAGAAGGTCATGAACGATCTGAGGAATACGCCTCCGCCCATCGCCAAGTACTGGAAGGAGCGGACGGCACGGCAAGCGGGCGCCGGCAAGTAATAGCCGACCCCGGCAGCCAAGACGTTGAACGCCGGCACCATTTGATGGCGCCGGCGTTCTAATTTTCTTTTCGTTTCCGCGGAAGTTTCCGGAATTCCGAGATGCTAGACGCCCTCCTCGAAGGACTGGTTCTGATTTTCCAGTGGCCGGCAATCGGCTTTCTGATTTTCGGGATCATAATCGGTCTGTGGCTGGGCGCGGTGCCGGGCCTCGGCGGGGTCCTGGGGCTGGTACTCCTGCTGCCGTTTACCTTCGACATGGACCCGGTTCCGGCGATCGCGCTGCTGCTGGGCATGTATTCGGTCACCACCACCAGCGACACCATTGCCTCCGTAATGCTGGGAATACCGGGGACGGCGGCGTCCCAGGCAACCATTCTGGACGGCCATCCGCTTGCAAAGATGGGGCACGCGGCCCGCGCCTTCGGCGCCGCCTTCACGGTCTCCGCGTTCGGCGGGGTGTTCGGCGCCGTGGTTCTTTCGGCGTCCCTCCCGATCGTTCTGCCGATCATCCTGGCCTTTTCCAAGGCTGAACTGTTCATGCTCGGCGTTCTCGGCCTGACCATGGTCGGCTCGCTGACCGGCCAGTCCGTGGCCAAGGGTCTGACGGTCGCATTGTTCGGTTTGATGGTCTCCACCGTCGGCTATGGCGAAACGCTGCCCGTCCCGCGGTTCGATTTCGGCGTCGATTACCTGCTCGACGGCCTGCCGCTGATCCCCATGGTGCTGGGCCTGTTCGCGCTGCCCGAACTCATCGAGTTGGCCAATCGCAATACGTCGATTTCCAGAATCCCCCAGAAGGACGCCGAAGGCGGCAACATGTTCGAAGGCGTGAAAGACGCCTGCCGCCATTGGTGGCTGACCATTCGCTGCAGCGTCATCGGAACTTATGTCGGCATGCTGCCGGGTCTCGGCGGCGCCATCGTCGACTGGGTGGCCTATGGACACGCGGTGCAGAGCGCCAAGGACAAATCCAAGTTCGGCCAGGGTGATATCCGCGGCGTCATTGCGCCCGAGGCCGCCAACAACGCCATCAAGGGCGGTGCGTTGGTGCCGACCGTCGCCTTCGGCATACCCGGAAGTCTGGGTGCGGCCATTCTCCTGGGCGCTCTGGTCATCCAGGGCATGCAGCCCGGCCCGGATATGCTGACGATCAATCTGCACATCACCTTCAGCCTCGTGTGGACCATCGTCGTCGCCAATATCATCGGCGCGGCGCTCCTGATGGCGTGGAGCAAGCAGATTTCCAAGCTGGCTTTCATTCCCGGCCACATGCTGATCCCCGGCGTCATCGCATTCGTCGCCATGGGCTCGTGGATAGGCCGGACCTCGGTCGGCGACTGGATCACCATGATGGTCTTCGGCCTGATCGGCTACGTCATGAAGCGCGGGGGATGGCCGCGCCCGCCGTTTGTCCTGGCGCTGATCCTGGGCGCCATCATGGAACAGACGTTCCAGATATCCATGGCCGCGCACCGCGGCCCGTCGTGGCTCTGGGAACGTCCCGTGGTCATCGCTATCGCGGTTCTTTGCCTCCTGACCGTTTTTCTCGCGACCCGCGGCGTGATCAAGAACAAGCAGGCGGGAGAGGACGGCCCGACCACCGGAGAAGGCAATGAACGAAATCCGATCATCTCGCTGCCGCTCTCCGTATTCCTGCTGATCTTGTTCGCTTACGCTTTTTTCGCGTCTCAGGAGTGGCCTACCAACGCGCAGCAGTTTCCCTTCACCATTGCCGTCCCGGGAATCCTGTTTGCCCTGTATATCGTCTACATGGACCTGCGGCATCTGGCCGCTTCGCGCCGGGAATTCGGAAGTATCGATGCCGCTTGGGCGCAGACGGCGGACGATGTCGCCGTCCGGTCGACGGTCATATTCTTCGTCTACCTGATCGGAATGCTGTTGCTGACCATGCTCGTCGGCCAGAAGATCGCCATACCCATATACATTGCCACCTATCTCATCCGCTGGGGCAGGTACAGCTGGCGCGCCGCGCTGACATATGCGGCCGGCGGCTGGCTGGTGTTGGTGGCGTTCTACGACCGGGTGATGAACCTGTTCTGGTATCCGACCCTCTTCGCCGACTGGTTGGAGGACCTGCTCCCGGACTGGTTCCCGGACTGGCTGATTATCTAGAGCGGTTTCCGGCCGAATTGAACCACAGAGACGGTGAGGCGGTGAGGAGCACGGGGATCGAAACCTCTTCTCCCGACCTCCGTGTCTCCGTGGTGAATATCCTGGATGCCCCGCACGGAGGCGGGGCATGACGGCTTGCGGCTGAGCGGGGAGCGGCGGCGTTGCCCCTAATCGGGCACGGACCCCATCGCCTACAGCCCGAACACCCGCTCCGCGTTGGCGCCGCGGATGGCGCGGGCTTCGTCCGCCGGCCGCCCGTCGATGAGATCGAACAGCCTGGGCATATCCGCGGGCATCGGAAGATCGCTGCCGAACAGCACCTTCTCCGGACCCGCGACGTCGATGACCAGTTGCAGCGCGGCCTGATCGTAGACGATGGCGTCGTAATAGATCCGGCTGAAGTAGTCGCTGGGCAGCGTCGGAATATCGAACCTGGCCAGCGTCTCGACGCCGAAGAACATATCGACCCGGCCGTTGACGAACGGAATGTAGCCGCCGCCGTGGCTGGCGATGATTTTCACGTCGGAGAAGCGTTCGAAGAACCCGTCGATAGCCATGCGCGCGATGGCGATGGTGGTGTCGTACATGAAGCCCACGGACGGCATCAGAATCCGTTCGTGACCGAAGTCGACGTCCTTGGCGCCGAGGGGCGCCGTGGGATGAACCAGGACCGGGAAAGCCATGTCGTCCAATGCCTTCCACACCGGCTCGAAGAGCGGGTCGATGAGGTGCCGGTCTCCGATATGGGCGACGCACATGACCCCGACCGCGCCCTTGCCGATGCACCGCTCCAGTTCGGCGATGGCCGCATCGGGGTATTCCCAGGGCAATGAGGCGAACCACCGGATGCGGTCCGGATAGGCCGTTTGACCGGCGGCCATCTCGTCGTTGGCGAGGCGCGCGGTTTCGACGCTGACCGCTTCATCCCCGAAATGCACGTTCGGCGAGGTGACGGAGACCACCGAGATATCAATGCCGTGTTTGTCCATCATCTCCATGCGCTTGGCATAATCAAACGCTTCGGCCTCGAGCGCGCAGGCGGGCGTGCCGTACTCGACGAGATATTCCCGACCGTCTTCGCAGTCCCTGATCTCGTACGCCGGCGCGCCGTGCTTCCGGATCATGTCCAGCCAGCCGTGGCCGAAATTATGGGTATGGATGTCGATGGTGGTCATGAGGCGTTCCGTCCCTGTCTCGTTTTGCGCCGCCCGCCATGAAACGGGCTAGCCCATGTAGACCGGCCGGGGCATGAGGTCGCTGTACCGGTACTGTTCTTGAAGCATCGCTTCGGTCAGCCGCGCCCGGTCCGCCGCATGGGCGGAGTCGTTCCAAAGATTGCGGATTTCGTCGGGATCGGCGTCCCGGTCGTACATTTCCCAGAATTGCTCTTCGACCCAGAGGGTCAGCCGCCACCGCCCGTCGACGAAGGTGCGAACCTTGAAGAAATCCTCGACGTCGACGTTCTCCGGCAGTTCGTCCGCCTCGACGATGAGACCGGCGCGCGCCGGCGTTTCCCCGGATCGGGCGGCGCCGACGATATCGACCCCCTGCACGCCGCTGAACGGCTGCAATCCGGCGCGCGCCAGAACACTCGGCATGTAGTCCACGGCGCCCGCGAGGACATCGCTTCGCTCGCCCTTGGCGCCCGTGGGATCGGCCCAGATGAACGGCATGCGGATCACGCCCTCGGTGTGCAGGCCGTGCTTCAACATGACCCCGTGATCGCCCATCACGTCGCCATGGTCGGAGGTGTAGACCACGATGGTGTTGCCGGCGAGGCCCAGCTCTTCGAGCTTGGCGAGGATTCGGCCGATGCCGTCATCGACCATGGTGATCATGCCGTAGGTAAGGGCGATGGTTTGGCGCGCCTCCTCCTCGTCCACCGCGTAGGGGTGGACGTAGCTCCGGTCGGCCGAGCCGTCGGCCAGCGCCTTTTGCAGCATGCCGATGAACGGCGGCGGGTCCGTGTGTTCCGCGCCCAGCGACGCCGGCGCGGGAATGTCGGCCGGGTCGTACATGTCCCAATATTTGCCGGGCGGCGTGAACGGGTGATGGGGATCCGTATAGCCGCACTGAATATAGAACGGCGTCTCCGGATCGGCGGCGCAGCGCTCCAGGCAATCGATGGTGAGGTCGGTGATCCAGGTCGTCGGATAGAGCTCTTCCGGAATTCGCGTACGCCAGGCCTGGGGCGCGCGAATCTCGCCGGCGTTGTCCAGTGCGTTTTCCGGACCGCGGAGGGATGCGTGGTCCGGGTGATTTTCCATCAGCCAGGCGGTGTAGTCGCCGCCCACCCGGTCGGCATGGAACAGCGCGATCTTGGCTTCCTGAAATCCGTAGTAGGGGAGATTGACGCCCCGGTTCGGGTCGGCGTCCCAGGTGCTGCGCAGCTCGTTCCGGTACTCCGGCCCGTCGATGCGGCGGCGAAGCGCCTGGGAGAGGTCCTCCGGCGGCGCCGCCCCATCGGCCCGAACCGCGAAAGTCCGCTCGCGGACCGTCCGGTCGGTGAAGTTCTGAAGATGGGATTTGCCCATCAGGGCCGTGCGGTAGCCGGCGGCGGCCAGCAGGTCCATCAGGGTGACCGAGTCGAGGGACAGGGGGTAGCCGTTGGTCGTGACGCCGGTCGCCGACGGCATGCGCCCGGTCGCGAGGGCCGCCCGGTTGGGCATGCACGTGGGCGAGGCGACATAGAACCTGTCGAATGTCAGGCCGCGCGCCGCCAAGGCGTCCATGTTGGGCGTCCTGACGATGCTGTTTCCGTAAGCGCCCATATGATCGGCGCGGTGCTGGTCGGTGATGATGAAAAGATAATTCGGACGGCGCTCGGGCATATCGGGGGACGGTTGTTCCATGGAAGACCCGCCGAGCATAATGCGCCCCCCGGATTGGGCAAGCCGTCTTCAGGGGGTGTATCCCAATGCCAACGGCCATGGATCGGTTTTCGCCCGGATGACGGCTCAAATGGTGTTGCCGGTCCGCGCCGGAGACCTATGATCGGCAAAGGACCGGGCTTGATCACATAATTGGGGAGCGGCATGCCGGACGGCGAACACCACGAAACAGTCCCGGGCCGGGGAATTCGAAGGATCGGCGAGTCGGTCCTGCGCAAGGAGGATGACCGCTATATCCGGGGCCGGGGACGATACGCCGACGACGTCAATGTCCCGGGCCAGCTCCACGCCGCCTTTGTGCGTTCGGATTACGCGCACGGAATTCTCAAATCCGTCGATATTTCGGCCGCCGCGTCGATGCCGGGTGTCGTCGCCGTTCTCACGGGAGAGGACTATGCCGCCGACGGCCACGGGCCGGTCGTCAACCGGGCCGTCGAAGCCGACCCGGCCGACTGGAAAACCCGGATGTTCTCCGAGGGCGGGTATGGCCTCGACCTGAAGCAGTGGCCGCTGGCGACCGACAGGGTGCGCCATGTCGGCGAGCCCTATGCCGTCGTCATCGCAGAAACCGCCGATGCGGCGGCGGACGCGGCCGGTCTGGTCAGCGCGGAGCTGGACCTGTTGAGCCCGGTGGTCGACGTGTTTCAGGCGGGGGCGGCGGATGCGCCGATCATCAACGACGGCGCGCCCGGCAATATCGTCGTCGAATGCAAAAGGGGTCCCCGGGAAGAGACCCTGGCGGCGATGCAGGCGGCGGACGTGGTTGTCGAGGGCGAGTTCTTCGTTCCGAGGACCGTCTGCTGCCAAATGGAGCCCCGGGCCGGCGTCGCGGAGTACGATGCGGCAACCGGGCGGTACACGCTGACCCACGGCACTCAGGGAGTTCACCGGCACCGGGATATGGTGGCAAGCGCGCTGGGCGTCGAAAGCGACATGGTGCGCGTGATCTGTCCCGATGTCGGCGGCGGGTTCGGTTCCCGTTCCCACGCCGGGCCCGAATATTCGGTGCTCGCCTGGGCCGCGAAGCGGCTTGGCCGGCCGGTCAAGTGGACGGGCGGGCGCACCGAGGCCTTCATCAGCGACTGGCAGGGCCGGGACATGGTCCTCAATGGCCGCCTCGGCGTGTCCCGTGAGGGCAAAATCGAGGCCTATGAACTCACCGTCCGGTGCAATAACGGCGCCCATACGGTGTGCTATGCGCCGCCGGCGAACCTGTCCCGGCTGGTGACCACCGTTTACGACATTCCCAACGCCTGTCTCGATCTCACGGTCTATCTCACCAACACCGTGCCGGTGCTGCCGTACCGGGCCGCCGGGCGGCCGGAAACGACGTTCGCGATCGAGCGCCTGATCGATGCCGCGGCGGCGGAGACCGGCATCGACCGCATTGAAATAAGACGCAGGAACATGATCCCGTCCGCCGATATGCCGAAGACCACGGCAATGGGAATGACCTACGACGTCGGCGATTTCCCGAAGGCGCTGGACATGGCCGCCGGCATGATCGACTGGCCGGGTTTCGAAGCGCGGCGCAAGGCGGCCGCGGAAACCGGCAAGCTACGCGGCATCGCCGCCGCCCCGTTCGTCGAGACCCCGGTCGGCGCGCCGTTCGACATGGCGCGGCTGGAGTTCGATGCCGACGGCGATATTGTCCTGTTCGCCGGCACCCAGGTTCATGGGCAGGGGCACGAGACCACCTACGCTCAGGTCATCAGCGATCTTCTCGGCGTGCCGTTCGAGCGTATCCGTCTCGCCGGGGGCGACACCGACCAACTGCCCATCGGCGGGGGCACGCACTCCGACAGGTCGATGCGCATGATCGGGACGATCCTCTATCGAATCTGCGAAGAGGTGGTGGCCGAACTCAGGCCCGTCGCCGGAGAGCTTCTGCAATCGGACGCCGGCGAACTGGCGTTCGCGGACGGCGTGTTCCGCATCAAGGCCACGGGCCAGGAGACGGGTTTCGCCGACGCCATGGCTCGCTACATCGAGAAGAAGGGCGGCGGCCGGGCGGCATTCGACGACAGGCAGGAAGGACGCATCCCCGCGTTTCCGTTCGGCGCGGCCGCGGCGGAAGTCGAGATCGATCCCGATACCGGCGCGATGGAGATTGTCGATTACGCCATTGTCGACGATTGCGGCCGGGCGGTGAATCCGATGATCGTTCACGGCCAGACGGCCGGCGGGATCGTCCAGGGGGTGGGCCAGGCGATCGGCGAATGGGCGCAATTCGACAACGGATCGGGTCAGCTTCTTGCCGGTTCCTTCATGGACTACGTCATGCCCCGGGCGGATGAATATCCCATGTTCGACATCGCGCCGCTGGAGGTGCCGACCAAGGGCAACCCGCTGGGCATCAAGGCGGGCGGCGAAGCGGGCACGGTGCCGGCGCTTGCGGTCATCGGCAACGCCGTCATGGATGCCCTCGCACCGGCAGGCGCCGAATACTTCGACATGCCCTATACCGCCGCGCGGATCTGGCGGGCATTGAACGCGGCGAAAGCCACATAACCTTTGGGATTGGACTCTGGCCGGCTCCCCGGTACCATTGGGGATTCATCGCAAGGAATTTTCGGGAGACATCGATATGGCTCAGGCCAAGAAGATCAATCCGGACGGCGGCAATCTCTACGAGCGCGCCAACGACATGTTCGTCAAGGTGACCGCGGAGGATACGTCGGGCGCCTACGAAGTTTGCGAAGAACGCTGCCCGGCCGGCTTTGCGTCCCGTCCGCACATGCATGTGCAAAATCACGAGACCTTCTTCGTCATCGAGGGAAGCGCCACCTTCTTGATGGGCGAAAACGACACCTACGAGGGCAAACCGGGCGATCTGTTTCATATTCCGCCGGGCGTCCCCCATCAGATGATCGCCGGCGATGACGGGGTCCGGGTCCTGATGGTCTATAGCCCGGGTGAGACCGAAGCCATGTTCAAGGACATGACGGCGCTGACGCCGGAGCAGCGGGCGGATTTCGAGACCGGCAGGGAAGTTGCCGCGCGCCATAACACGGTTTGGGTTGAGAATTTCCGCGAATAGACGGCTTGGTCCGCATCAGGGGAGAACGGCGGTTCATGGCCGAGAATAGCTATCAAATCGACCTCGTGGTGACCTGGGACGAGGTGCACCGGGACACCAAGGATTTGGTGCGCCGTCTCATGGCGCTTGGCCCGATGAAGGGTATTGTCGCGATCACCCGGGGCGGTCTGGTCCCCGCAACGATCCTCGCCCGCGAACTGGAACTGCGGTACGTCGACACCCTGTGCATCGCCACCTACGACGAAAAGAACATAGGCGACATCAATCTGATCAAGGCGCCGGAAGAGGCCTGCGCCGACAAGGGCGAGGGCTGGCTGCTGGTCGACGATCTCGTCGATACCGGTGCGACCATGAGGGAGGCGCGGAAGCTCCTCCCCGATGCTCATGTGGCGACGGTCTACGCCAAGCCGGGCGGGTTGGAATTCGTCGACACCTACGTTCACGACGTGGCGCAGAATGTCTGGGTTTTCTTTCCCTGGGATACGTCGCCCCAATATGTCTCGCCCATGGTTCGGGACGGAAACGCGTAAGGCTTAATTCGCCAGGTAGCGCGGTGTCGCCGCCATGTTCGGGCAGCCCAATTGATGGAGGGCGGCAAAGACCTCGGCCTTCAGTACTTCGATGGCGTGTGCTGCTCCCGGCCGCCCCAGCGCGCCGACCCCATAGAAGAATGCCCGGCCGAGGAGCGTGAAGTCGGCCCCCTTGGCATAGGCCCGGACGATGTCCGTGCCCGACCGCAGGCCGCTGTCGACCACCAGGGTCATGTCGGGTCCGACGGTCTCACGTATGACCGGCAGGACGTCGATGGGAGACACCAGTCCATCCAGTTGCCGGCCGCCATGGTTGGACACGAGCAACCCGTCACAGCCGGCCTCCCGGGCGCGGCGGGCATCCCCGGCGCTGAGAACGCCTTTCACCGCTAGGGCGCCCGGCCAAATCTTCCGGTAGCGTTCGATGCGCCGCCAGTCGATCTGCCCCTCGGCGAGGGTTTCGATCATTTGGCCGACGGATTTGTAGGTGACCCCCTTTGGGAAATACGGCATCAGGCTCTCGAATTTCGGCGGGCCGGCCGCCAGGGTTGCGAGGGCCCATGTGGGGTGGGCGAAGATCGAGACGATATTGCCGATGGTCATCTCGGGCGGCACCGTCAGGCCGTTGCGGAAATCCCGAAGGCGGCGGGCCGCCGCCGGAATATCGATCGTCGGCGTGAGCACTTGGAATCCGGCATCCCAGGCCCGTTTCAGGAGATCGTCTTCCTTTTCGACTTCGCGAATCGGGTAGAGCTGAAACCAGCTGCCTTCCTGCATCAGACCGCCGATGCGCTCGATGCCCGAACTGGCGACGGTCGAAAGGCAATAGACCGCGTTGGCGTCCTTCGCCGCGCTCGCCAGATACTCGGCGGCCCGGGGCCAGATCAAGCCGCTCAATCCCACCGGCGCAATGCCGAATGGGAGATCGACCTTGCGGCCGAACACCTCGACGCCGAGGTCGGGCGGGCTGCGCTCCTCCAGGTAGTCGGCGATCAGCCGGATCTCCAGCAGCGCCTCCCGGTTGCGGTCAATACCGGATTCATCGCCCGCGCCGCCTTCCAGATAGTCGAAGGCGAATCTCGGTATGCGCTTTCGCGCGCGCCGGTGCAGATCTTCTATGGCCGGGTATTTCCGCAGCGGGTCCACGGCTGACTCCCCGTAACGGTGCTGTATTTTTATCCCTACCGTTTTTGGCCGGAATTGGCAATCCGGGCCGGGGGGGTGCCGAAATTAGGGCTTTTATTTTGGTTGTTAAAACAACTATCTTGTCCGCCCATGACCCGACCCAATATTCTGCTCATCACCTCCGACCAGCATCGCTGGGACTGCTTCGGCTTCGAAGGCCGGAAGATCAAGACCCCGCACCTCGATGCCCTGGCCGCGTCGGGAACCCGATTCTCGAATGCCATTACCCCGAACCTGGTTTGTCAGCCGGCGCGCGCCTCCATCCTGACGGGACTGCTGCCGCTGACCCATGGGGTCTACGACAATCATGTCAGCCTGGACCCCGCCGTCGGCGAAACCGGCTGGGCGCGGACATTGGCGAATGCGGGATACCGGAGCGCCTTCATCGGCAAGGGGCATTTCGGCGAGAACCCCGGCAACACGCCCTTCGGCGCCCCGGAATCCCGGGCCCGGTCGGCGGAATTTCCGGATGACTGGTCCGGGCCTTATATGGGGTTCGACCATGTGGAGCTGATGATCCTCGGCCATTGGCACGACCTGCTTCCCTGTGAGAAACCGCCCCGCGGCCATCATTTTGAGCGCTGGTTCTGGGGCAACGGCGGGGAGGGGGAGGCGTGGCGGCGCTGGGCCGAGGATTTGGGTCCCGAACAGGAGGCGGCCCAGACCTGGTTCTCGGGCCTGCCGGCGGAGTGGCACTCGACCCATTGGGTAACCGAGCGCACGAAGTCGTTTCTCGAAAGCCGAAAAGGCGCCGACGAGCCATTCTGCCTCTGGACATCCTATCCCGATCCTCACCATCCGTTCGACTGTCCCGAGCCTTGGAGCCGTCTCCACCACGAAGACGAAGTGGATATTTCCCGGACCCACGAAAGGGACCTGGACCGGCGTCCCTGGTGGCATCGGGCGTCCCTGGAGAACGAGCCGCGAGCCAAACGGCAGCGGGAGCAGACGCTGCGCAAGGAGTATTCGCGCATCCAGCCCCAGACCGACAGGCAGTTGAGGCAAATGACCGCCAATTATTACGGCGAGATCGCCTTCATCGACGACGGCGTCGGCCGGATCATGAAGACCCTCGATGATACGGGCCTCGCCGGCAACACCATCGTCGTCTTCACCATGGACCACGGCGACCTGCTGGGAGATCACGGGCTCTATCTGAAGGGACCGACGCCGTATGACGCCCTGCTCAAACTCGGGTTCATCGTCAAGGGCCCCCATGTCCCCGGCGGCGCGATTGTCGATGCGCCGGTCTCGACGGTGGATCTCGCCGCCAGCTTTTATGACTGGGCGGGGGTCGAGTGCGGCAGCATGGATCAAAGCACGTCGGTCCGGCCGCTGGCGGAGGGCGGCGGGCAAAGCCGCGACGTTTCCTATTCCGAGTGGAACCAACAGCCGAGCCGCACCGGCGTGGAGCTCAATCTCAGAACCGTGCGCACCCGGGATGCCAAGTTGACGCTCGAGCTGATCTCGGGGGCGGGGGAGATGTACGATCTGGGGAACGACCCCCTGGAGATGGACAATCTCTTCGGCGATCCCGGGTACGCCGCGCTGCAAAAGGAGCTCACGGACATGATCCGGGCCCGGCCGGGCCCGATGATGGCGGACCTGCCCGAACACGAGGCCTAGGGGCCCTCGCCCCCTTTCCCCCTCCCCCTGTCCCGCTCCCGTGATGGGGGCGGGGGAACAAGAGTCGTCATCACCGGGCCTGGACCCGGTGATCCACGTCTGGCGGTGTACGGTACACGTGGATGGCCGGGTCTGGGCCCGGCCATGACGCAATCAATTTAGGCCTCAGCTGACGCCTTAGCCGGCGCGGTCCCCATCGCCCAACACTCCTATGGCGGCTCAATCGAGGCCGGACCCTAGGCCTGCGTATTATCCGGTTCTTCGAGGTTGTCGGCGCCGCGGCACCGGATGATTTCGGTCATCCAGATCTCGTCCCACTCCACGTTGGCCAGGTTCACGTTGGAGCCGAGCGCATCCACCATCCAGACGGTGACCTTGTGCTTGAACTCGCGCGTGACCCCGGGCAATACGACCACCGGCAGTTCGTAGATGATGGTGTCCGACGGGTGCTGCCCGGCGATCTTCGCGATCAGGTCGTCGCGAATGGAATCGCCCGCGAATAGTTCGTATGCCTCCACGAATACCGACGTGACGCCGGCATCCACGGTGATCCGAAGATCCTCGAGCAAGGCGTCGTCGTCCATGGCCGCATCCTTGCGGCCCACCTCGCCAAGGACTTTCAGTCCGAATTGCTCGATCGCCAGCCGAATCGTTCGTTCCTTGTCGGTGAGGCTCCAGTTCAGCAGATTGTCCGAGATTTCGACCGCATCGAAACCCAGTTCGGCAATGCGCTCGAAGAAGGGTTCGATTTTTCCCTGCATATAGGCCATTTCCGTAAACAGCCCGCCTTGCGAGGTGCTGATCCCGGCTGACCTGTAGGCGGCGATTTTTTCCTCCAGCAGCCCGCGGGACATCACGCCTGCTATCGAACCCGCGATCTTGGCCATATCGATGTACCGGTTTGCTCCCGCCACCACATCGGACTGGAGTGCGAGGGGCAGGCCCCAATCGATCATCATGGTCAGCCCGTCGCGCCGCGGCTTGGACGGGCGCATGGGGAAGTCAATGAATTCAAATGCCGTGTCAGCCATCGTCGTGCCTCTTCCCGGCCTGTGCTTTCCGGTCCGAACGTTTTCAAATCTTAGTTGTTATAGCAACTAAAATTTGAGATGATTTCCGGTGGGAGGCGACGTTCGCATGGACGACTTGGCGGCACCGGCGGGGCCGGAGAAATTCGAGCTGCGGAATATCTTGGCTTACCGTTTCTCGCTTTTGTCCAACCGCTTGACCCTCTGGGCGACCCGCACGTACGGGAACAAATTCGGGATGACGTCGGTGGAGTGGCGGACATTGGCGCCCCTGGGACGCGGCGGGCCGATGAGCGCCAGCCGGATTTCCGAAGAGACGGTGATGGACAAGAGCAATGTCTCAAGGGCGGTCCAGCGCCTTATCGACCGGAGACTGGTCCGCCGGACGCCGGATGCGGCGGATCGGCGGCGGATGGTTGTCGAACTCACCCCCGAAGGCCGATCGCTCTACGACGCCATGTCCGCCACGTCCCAGGACAGGCAGGACCGGCTGATCAGTGTGCTGACGGCGGCGGAGCGGAGAGAGTTCGACCGCCTGCTCCGCAAGATAGAAGGCCAGGCGATAACGCTTTTGGACGAAACCGGCGAGACCGGCGGCGGATGAGCGGGCGGCCGAACATCGTGCTCATTCTCGCCGACAATCTTGGTTGGGGCGAGCTTGGCTGCTACGGCGGCGGGGTCTTGCGCGGCGCGCCGACGCCGCGAATCGACGCCTTCGCCGAAGAGGGCCTCAGGCTCACCAACTTCAACGTGGAAAGCGATTGCGTACCGACCCGGACCGCCCTGATGACCGGCCGTCACGCGATCCGTACCGGCGCCTATCAATCCATGCCGGCGGGCGTGCCCCATGGCCTCACCACATGGGAGGTGCTGCTGTCCGAGCTGATCTCCGGGGCAGGCTATGCGACGGCCCATTACGGCAAGTGGCACCTGGGGGACGCCCCGCATCGTCTGCCGAATGCCCGCGGATTCGATGATTGGTACGGCCTGCCGCGCACCCTCAACGAAGCCTACTTCACGACGGCGCAGGGGTTCGACGACCGGGTGGTTCAGGTTCCGCACCTGATGGAAGGCAAGGCGGGCGAGGAGTCCCGCGACCTTCAGGTCTTCGACATGGAGAGCCGCCGGCTGATCGACGGCGAGATCGTCCGGCGCTCCATTGACTTCATGGGCAAGGCGGTGGCGGACGAAAAGCCGTTCTTTCTGTATGCGCCGGTCACCCAGATGCACTTTCCCAACCTGCCCCATCCGGATTTCAAGGGCGTCACCGGTCACGGGGAGATGGCCGACAGCCTCGTGGAACTGGATCACCGGGTCGGCCAGATTCTGGACGAGATCGGCCGGTTGGGGATCGCCGACGATACGCTGGTGATCTTCGCGTCCGACAATGGCCCGGAGTTTCGCGACCCCTGGCGCGGGACGGCGGGCTACTGGCGCGGCACTTACCACACGGCGATGGAGGGCAGCCTCCGGGTGCCGTGTATTTTGCGCTGGCCGGGCAAGGTGCCGACCGGCGCGGTCAGCGACGAGATGCTCCATATCTCCGACTTTTACGTCACCCTCGCCAAGCTCGCGGGCGCCGGCGACGGCATACCGGCGGACCGGCCCGTCGACGGAATCGACCAGACCGCGTTTCTGTTCGAAGGCGCGGAACATTCCGCGCGCGAGGGCTTCGTCTTCTTCATCAAGGAAGACATGCGGGCGGCCAAGTGGCGGGACTGGAAGCTGCATTTCTACTGGGAGCCGGAAGTCAACGAGGGGAAGGGCAAACTCGAAGCCCCGTACCTGTTCAACCTCATCCAGGACCCCAAGGAAGAGACCAATGTGGCGATCCTGAATTCCTGGGTCATGGGGCCGATTTCGCAGATGGTTCGCGACTTCCGGGAAAGCCTGAAGGCGCATCCGCCCATCCCGCCCGGTACCCTCGATCCGTATGAGCCGCCGGGGTGAGAAGCGCTTGCATCACGAACCGAAAATCAATATAGTTGTTATAACAACTAATTCGACTGGAACGATCACGTAACTTGTTTTCAACTGGGAGGACGTCAGATGACCCTCAAAACTGCCAAGAAAGTTCTCGTTTCCGCCGCGCTGGGCGTGGCGGCTGTCGGCCTGATGGCCGGTTCCGCGGCCGCGGAATGGAAACCCAAGGGACCGATCAGCCTGATGATCGGATTTGCCGCCGGCGGCGGCACCGATACGCAAGCACGCCTGATTGCGTCCGAACTGCAAAAACGCAAGGGGTGGAAGGTTATCCCCTCGAACGTTGCCGGCCGCGGCGGCGCCTTGATGGCGCGCAAGCTCAAGAGTCTTCCGAATGACGGAACCGCCATCGGCATGGCGGTGACCGAGTCCTTTGGCTACAACATGCTCGCGTCGAAAAACCCGGGCTACACGGCGGACGACTTCACCTACATTACCACCACAACCGGCTCCCAGATGGGCCTCGTGGTAAAGGCCTCCAAAGGCTGGAAGACTTGGGACGATTTCCTCAAAGCGGCTCGGGCCGGCACGGTGAAGTTCGGCGGCATGAGCCAAAAGCATGCCGATGTGAACTACCTGCTCGAACAGAAATACGGCGTGAAATTCAATACCGTCATTCTTCGCGGCGGACGCGCCGTCATGAACGCGTTGAACGCCGGGGACATTGATATCGGATACGGTGCCGGAATCCAGGCCAAGGCCGTCAAATCAGGGGATATGATCAATCTCGTTTCGGGAGTTGGAAAGCGGATTCCGTATTCGCCGAACGCGCCGACCCTGATCGAGCTCGGCATTCCCTATGACATCGGCGCCAAGTTCATCGTCGTGGGACCGAAGGGAATGTCCGCGGACGCGCGGAACACACTCGCCGCCGCCTTTGCCGAGGTTATTTCGGACAAGAACAGCGAAGTGAACAAGTTCGTCACTGCCCGATACACAGGCCCGGATCTGATTTCCGGCAAGGCCTTGGACGATTTCATCAAAAACGGACTGAAAGAATCCAAGACACTTATGAGCGTAACCAACTAGGCTGATCGGGGCGGGGCAGTGCTCCGCCCTTTCGCTTAGGGGGAGGTCATGCAACAGGACCGCTGGACACTCGCGCTCGCCGCGCTTTTCGTTCTGGCGGCGGTTCTGACGCTCGCGGTCTGGATTCCGAACGACATCGAAACCGGCCTGATCGAGCGGTTTCGGCGTGAGGTAATGATCGGTGACGCCCTCGCCCCGACCGGCGCCGCCGTCGGCGTCCTCATTGCCGCGCTTGCGCTTGGCGCCACCTCGTGGTTTCGCCCGGACCCGTTCGACGATACCCCCGATCGCCAAAGCATCGCGTTCCTCCTGCGAATGGCCGTGGTGCTTGTGCTTGGCCTGGTGCTGATGGTTTTCACCGGTCCTGTCGTCGTCGAGTCCATCAATGGACTGGGCGGCGAGATCGGAACCTACCGCCAGCTTCGGGATACCGTTCCATACAAGTATCTGGGATTTGCCGCCGGCGGATTCGTGCTGGTGTTCGGCGCCATTCGGGTGGTCGAGAACCGTTTCTCAATGGCGGCGGCAGGGGTCGCCATCGGCGCCGTCGTGGTACTGGGATTCATCTACGACGTACCGTTCGACAACCTGTTGCTGCCGCCGAACGGCGATCAATAGTGGGTGTGCTGGATCACGTCTGGCTGGGCGTATTGGCGGTATTCACCGCCGAGCCCGCATTCTCCATATTCGGGCTGCCGATCTCGATCACCTTGGTAATGGTCTTCAGCGGGTTCGTCGGCGGCATCGTGGTCGGCGCGACCCCGGGTCTCGGCGGCCCGTTTGCCATGGCCGTATCCCTGCCCATCCTGATTTCGGTATTCGGGTTCACGCCCGATGCCCTGTTGCCGGTTCTCGGCTTTTTGGTCGGCATCATGAAGGGTTCGACAATCGGCGGCGCGGTGCCGGCGATCCTGTTCAACACGCCGGGCACGCCGGATTCCGTGCTGACGACGTTCGACGGCTATCCCATGACGCGGAACGGCCAATCGGGAAAGGCGCTGCGGGTGGCGCACTTTTCGTCGGTTACCGGCGATACGTTTTCCGACATTGTTCTGATCACCTCGGCGCCGTTCCTGGCAATCATGGTCGAGCGGTTCCTCGACTTTCCCGAGAAAGCGGCGCTGATCATCCTATCGCTCGCCTTCATATCCGCCGTCGTCGGAAGGTCCGTTTGGAAGGGGATTCTCGGCGCGCTCCTTGGCCTGTTTTTCGCCTATATCGGGACCGGCGAAGACGGATATCCCAGGCTTTCCATGGGGAGCGAGGAACTGGGGAATGGATTTCCGCTCGTCAGCGCGGTCGTCGGCGTTCTTATCCTGGGCGAAGTCTTCAAATCCATGGAAGACATGTGGCGCGAAATGCGCGAGCGCTCGGAAATCACCATGATCGAGGAAAAAGGGGACAACAAACTGCGGTTGGCCGACATTCGCCGCATTCTGCCGTTTGTCGGCTTGTCGGCGGTGATCGGCACCGCGATCGGCGCGCTCCCGGGTATTGGCTCGGTCCTGGCGGCGACCCTCGGCTATGCCAGCGGCAAGAAAATGTACAAGGGCGACAAATCCTTTGGAGAGGGTGTGCCCGAGGGGGTCGCGGCGACCGAGGCGGCCAATTCCTCGGTCGCGGGCGCCAATTTGATACCGGTCCTGTCACTGGGAATCCCGGGCAACGTCTCGGCGGTTTTCATAATCCTGGCCGCCGAATCCATCGGCGGTTTCAACCCCGGCCCGACCGTCTTCCGGGTGATTCCAGATCAGATAAATCCCGAAATGGTCATTGTCTTCGGCCTGTTCACGACAATGATCTGCGCCAATATCCTGAATTGGACCTTGGGCGGTATCTTCATGCGGGCGACCGGCGTGATGGTGAAGGTGCCGAAACAGCGTCTGCTGGCGGTGGTTCTGCTGCTGACGCCGACAGCCATATATGTGCAAAACACCGATATGTTCGCCATCTACTTCACGCTGTTTTTCGGCTTCATCGGGTATCTCATGCGAAAACTGGATATCTCGGTGCTTCCGTTCGTGATCGCCTTTATTCTCGCGAACCGCCTGGAGGAAGCGATGCGGCAGGCCTTTTCGGCGACCGGCGGCAACCCGTGGTTCCTCTTCGACAGTCCGATCTCAATCGCATTTATTGCGATCGCCGTCATCGTCGTGGTGTTCTTCGCCCGCAATAAAAAGGCCCTTGGTTAGATGAATCCAAAGAACCTGCTGTTCATCATGTCCGACGAGCACAACCCCAGGATGCTGGGGTGCGCCGGCCATTCGCACGTGAAGACCCCGAACCTGGACGCGCTGGCCGTGGCGGGGACCCGCTTTACCGCCGCCTATACCAATTCGCCGATCTGCATTCCCGCGCGGGCCGCGTGGGCCACCGGCCGCTACGTGCATGACACCGGCTATTGGGACAACGCCCTGGCCTATGACGGCCGGGTCCGGGGATGGGGACACCATCTGATCGACCTCGGGTTCGCCGTCGAATCCGTCGGCAAGCTCCATTACCGCAACGAGACCGACCCCACCGGGTTCAGCGCGCAGCGCCACCCCATGCACATCATGGGCGGGGTCGGCCAGGTATGGGGGTCGGTGCGGGATCCGTTGCCGCTGGGCAACCCGCGCGGACAGAAAATGCTGGGCGAAACCCTCGGCCCCGGAGAGTCCAAGTACAATATCTATGACCGGACCATCGCCGACACGGCCTGCGAATGGCTGGAGGCCGTGGCCGCCCGGCCGGCGGACCGGCCCTGGGTGCTGTATCTCGGCTTTGTGGCGCCGCATTTTCCGCTGGTGGTGCCGCGGGAATATTACGACATGTATCCGATCGGCGACCTGCCGCCCATGAAACTGCGGCCCGAGGACGGATACGAGCGCCACCCGTGGACGGATACCATGGCGCGGTTTCACGGCACCGACGATGCGCTGACCCCGGACGACCGCAAGGTTGCCCAGGCCGCTTATTTCGGCCTCTGCAGTTACGTCGATGCGCAAATCGGGCGGGTGCTGGACACCCTCAAATCATCCGGCCTCGCCGAAGACACCCGCATCGTCTACACCTCGGACCACGGCGACAATGTCGGCGCCCGGGGCCTGTGGGGCAAATCCAACATGTACGAGGAGGCGGCCGGTATTCCGCTGATGGTCGCCGGGCCGGACGTTCCCGAAGGCCGGATCTGTACGACGCCCGTCAGCCTTGTGGACAGCTACCAGACCATCCTGGACGGCGTCGGCGTGGAGGTTCCCGACGACGCCCGGGATCTGCCGGGGCGTTCATGGTTCCAACTGGCCGGCGAAAACGACGAGCCCGGGCGGATCGCATTTTCCGAATATCACGCCGCGGGTTCGCCCTCCGGCGCGTTCATGATCCGCCGCGGCCGGTGGAAGTACATTTACTATGTGGGCTTCGAGCCCGAGCTGTTCGATCTGGAAGACGACCCCGAGGAAACGACCAATATGGCGGGCGATCCGGGCGCCAAGGCGCATCTCGATGCGATGCATGCGGCGCTGCGCGACCTGGTCGACCCCGAGGCCGTCGACCGCCGCGCCAAGGACGACCAAAACGAACTCACCGCCAAATTCGGCGGACCGGAGGCGGCGTTCGGCACGGGCACCAAGGGCGCCACGCCGGCGCCCGTCTAGGACAATTTCTCGTCCGAGCGTCGGACACCGGTTGGGCCCGGGTTGCCCGATCCCGGGCGATTGTCTAGGCATCCGCCGTCGGATAGGCTCGCCGGCACGCAATCGCCGGCAATCACCGGAAATTCCCAGGGAGGAACCGTCTCGATGACCTCAGCTTCAGCCATTCATCAGGCGTCCGAGAGGATTATCAACGCCTACAAGAGCGGGAAGGCGGACAAGCCGGTCCGGGATCTTCTCGACCGCGGCGACATCGACGGCGCCTATGCGGTTCAGGAGAACGTGACCCTGTGGCGATTGCGCGAAGGCGCCCGCATGGTGGGCCGCAAGATCGGCCTGACCGCCAAGGCCGTTCAAACCCAATTGGGGGTCGATCAGCCGGACTACGGCATGCTGTTCGACGACATGGCGGTGCCGGACGGCGAGGAAATCCCGGCGAGCCGGGTTTCTCAGCCGCGGGTCGAGGCGGAGGTGGCCTACATCCTGGACAGGGACCTGCATCTGGATAAGCCGACCACCGCGGACGTGATCCGCGCCGTCGCCTATGCCGCCCCGGCGATCGAGGTCGTCGACAGCCGGATCGCGAATTTCGACATCACCATCGTCGACACGGTGGCCGACAATGCCTCGTCGGGGCTCTTCATCCTGGGCAACGACAAGGTTGCGCTGGACGACTTCGACGGCCGCATGTGCGGCATGGTGGTGGAAAACCGCGGCGAGCCGGTTTCGGTCGGCGCCGGGGCCGCCTGCCTCGGCCATCCCGTCAATGCGGTGCGCTGGCTGGCGGAGGTCATGACCGCGCGGGGCCGGCCGTTGTCGGCCGGCGACATCGTCATGTCCGGCGCTTTGGGGCCGATGGTGCCGGCGGCCAAGGGTGAGGTTTACGAGGCGCGGATCAACGGGCTGGGTTCGGTCCGGGCCGTGTTCGGCGCGTAAGGGGAGAACGAAGATGGCAGTCGATATTCAAAAACTCGCCAAGACGGTCGACGATGCGGCGGTGAAGGCGACGGCAATCCCACAGCTCTCCAAGAAGAGCAGGATGACGCTCAAACAGGCCTACAGAATCCAGGCGGCGAGTATCGACCGGCGCCTGGAGCGTGGCGAAGAGCGCTCGGGCATGAAGATGGGTTTCACCAGCCGGGCCAAGATGGTCCAGATGGGCCTGTCCGACATGATCTGGGGCCGCTTGACCGACGGCATGTTGGTCGAGGACGGCGCGGTCATCAACCTCAAGGATTACGTGCACCCGCGGGTCGAGCCGGAAATCGCCTACCTGCTGGGCGCGCCATTGGCCGGCCCGACCACGCCCATGGAGGCGATGGCGGCGGTGGAGGCGGTCGCCCCGGCGCTCGAGATCATCGATAGCCGCTACCGGGCGTTCAAGTTCAATCTGCAGGACGTGGTGGCCGACAACGCATCGTCGTCCGGCTACGTGATCGGGCCCTGGTGCCCGCCGGATATGGATCTGGACAACCTCGGCGTGGTCATGGAAGTGAACGGCCGTCCGGCGACCATCGGCTCGTCCGCCGCGATACTCGGACATCCCGGGCGGTCGCTCGCCGCGGCGTCCCGGATGGCCGCCGAAGCGGGTGAAATACTCGAAGCCGGCTGGGTGGTCATGGCGGGCGGAGTCACCGAGGCGGTCGCCCTGGAGAAGGGCGTTTCGGTCCGCAATACGGTGCAGGGCCTCGGGTCCGTCGGTTTCAAGGTGAAGGGCTGATCCCGTGAACCGGATCGACCTCGACGGCCGCGCCGCCGTCGTCACCGGCGGTGCGGCGGGACTGGGCCTCGGCATCGCCAGACGGTTGGTGGAATCCGGCGCCGATACCTGCATCTGGGACGTCAACGAAGACGGCCTGGCCCGGGCGGTGGAAGACCTGTCGGCGGGGGCCGACGGCACGAAGGTGACCGGCCGGGTTGCCGATATTTCCGACAATTCGGCGGTGGAAGCCGCCTTCGCCGGTTCGGTCGGCGATCTCGGCAAGGTCGACATTGTGGTCAACAACGCCGGAATTTCGGGCCCCAACGTCACGTCGTGGGAATACCCGATCGATGCCTGGGACAAGGTGGTCGATATCAATTTGTCCGGGACGTTCTATGTCAGCCGGACGGCCATTCCCCACATGCTGGAGAACGATTACGGGCGCATCGTCAATGTCGCGTCCATCGCCGGCAAGGAGGGAAACCCCAAGGCGCCGGCCTATTCGGCGACCAAGGCAGGCGTCATCGGCTTGACGAAGGCGCTTGGCAAGGAACTGGCGCAGACCAACGTGATGGTCAACTGCGTGACGCCGGCGGCGGTGCGCACCGCGATCTTCGATCAGATGACCCAGGAGCATATCGATTTCATGCTCTCGAAGATTCCCATGAACCGGTTCGGCCTGGTGGAGGAAATCGCCGCCATGGTGGCGTGGCTGGCCTCCGAGGAATGCTCGTTCGCCACCGGCGGGGTGTTCGACGTCTCGGGCGGCCGCGCGACTTATTGACCATTGCGCTGCCCATCAGGCTGGGCAGCCGGCGGTACACGTGGATACCCCGGACTTGCGCCGGGGTATGACGAAATCACTTTAGGCCTCACCCGCAAATCGTCATGCCCCGACTTGTTCGGGGCATCCAGGATATTCACCACAGAGACACAGAGGTCGAGAGGAGAGGTTTCAATTCCGGTGCTCCTCACCGTCTCACCGTCTCTGTGGTTCAAGAACTGGAAATATGGCTGGGACACGGCTTGTCCTCCGACCGGCGAAGCCGGTCCGGTTGCTTACGGGTTTGATCTAGGCCGCTTCACGAGGGAGATCGAAATAGAACGTGGCGCCGCCTTCCGCGTTGTTCCGAAACCCGATCCGGCCGCCGTGGACCTCGACGATCGCCTTTGAAATCGAGAGGCCCAGACCGGTGCCGCCTTTCTCGCGGCTATCCGACATGTCCGACTGGGTAAACTTGTCGAAAATGGTGTCCCGAAAGTCCAACGGAACCCCGGGCCCATTGTCCTTGACGGCGACCCGGACCGTTCTGCCGTTCGGCGTTAGCTTGACGTCGACGCGGCTGCCCGCGGGCGAAAATTTCGACGCATTGGATATCAGGTTCGCCATAACCTGCAGTAACCGATGCCAATCCCCGGTGATCGATGCATCGGGCACACCGCGCTCCTTGACCAGAATGACGCCGAACCGGTCCGCGTAGCCCTCGTTGTCGGCGATGGCCTGTTCCACCAATGCATTGAGGTCCACCGGCTGCATCTCGAATTCCATGCTGCCGGATTCGATTTTTTCGATGTCGAGTATGTCGTTGATCAGCCGGACCAGCCGTTCCGAATTGCCGTGGGCGACCTCGATGAGTTGCCGAACCTGCCCGGGATCTTCGCCCAAGCCGTTTCCGCGCATCAGTCCGAGGGAGCCGATGATTGAAGTCAACGGCGTGCGGAGCTCATGACTGACCGTCGAAATGAACTCGTTCTTGAGACGCTCGATTTCCTTTCGTTCGGTGATATCGCGGACGATACTCTCCAGAACTTCCCGGTTGCCGTAGCTGACGAACCGCGAACTGATTTCGACCGGCAGCTTGGACCCGTCCTTGCGAACGTGCACGGTTTCGAAGGTCAGGCTGCCTTCCTCCCGGATGCGTTCAAGCCGGCGGGCGGTTTCTTCCGGCCTGAAGTCCTCCGCGTTGATGTCCACCACAAGTTTGCCGATGAGTTCCCCGGTGGTGTACCCAAGGCGCCGTGCGGCCGCGCGGTTGACATCCAGAAATCTGAATGTGTCCGTATCGACGATAAAGATCGAGTCTTCGGCGAATTCGAACAAGTGCCGGTATTTCTCCTCGGACTGTTCGACCGCTCTCGCGGCTTCAACCTGTTGGGTAATGTTTGTCGTGGTGCCCCGATAGCCGCGGAAACTGCCATTCTCGTCATAAAAGGGATGGCCGTTGATGTTCAGGTGCGTGATGTTCCCGGCCGTGTCCGTCTGGGTACAACGGAAATCATTGATCGGGCGCCGGGCGGCTATATCGGCCTTGTGCGCCTTCCAAGCCGCCTCCGATGCGGTGACCCCCGGAAGCTCCCAGCGCTTCTTCCCGACGGCGTCGTCGATGGTGTTCATGAATGTTCGTCCGATACCGCCCGACACATAGGTGAAAACGTGGTCCTCATCGGTTTCCCAGAAGCGCTGGTTGGGAATGTTGGTGAAATCCTTGATTCGGGCTTCGCTTTGGTTGAGGGCTTCGGCGCGCTCGACGGCATCGCCTCGGAGCGCCTCGCTCGCGGCCACGACATGCCGCTGCTTGGCGGCCAAGAAGAAAAACGCGGCGCCAAGGACGATCGGGGCCAAATCGACGATGAAGTGGACGGGCGAGGCCCGATGGATGTCGATGATCGCCTGGGCGCTCGGCGTCATCCCGCCCAAACTCAAATCCAAAATCCAGGCGGTAATCGGAAACAGGCATCCGAAGAGGACGCCGATAGCCGTGTATCTGGGAACGATCCGGTCCATTTTCATGTGCGAACAATCACATCGCTTGGGCCGATTCTAGAGCAAAAGACGGAGGGCGCACAGACACCCCGCGCATCACCCGTGGTTCAGGAACTCTTGATCCAGTTTCGGCATTCGTCGATCAGGCCGGTTTCGCCTTCGGTTCGCGCCAAGACGATGTCCTCGACGGGCTTCCTGCCGGTGAGCGAAAGCCGCCAGGCCAGAAACCTGATCTGATGGGGATGGGAGTCCAGGGCCGCCGCGTCAAAATAGTCGTCCGGCAGCCGACCGGCGATGACCGGGTCGAGTCGGTCCTTCTCGTAAACCATCGTTCGCTTGAATATCCGCCACACGCCGTCTTCGCGGCGCTCGAAAAGATCGTGGAACTGGCCCCAGAATTCCCAGTCGAACGGAATGCCGTCCGCGGACAGCCGTGAAATCAAATTCACATGACACCTGCTGTAGGCGCGATTTCCGTTGAGCGTCACCTGGCCGCCGCCGATGAAGTGCTTGCTCGACTCGCCCTCTTTCCACTCGGCGAGCATATCCGCCGATCGCCGGACGAATTCCTCGGCGGTATCGGAAATCCAGGCAATGTGAATTGTCGCATCGGGCTGGAAGCAGGCCCTGAGCGTGTCCCATTCGCCCCGGTCCCGGGCCTGACCCCAGGTCAGCAGAACGTCGTTGATTTCGGCCTTGTCCAGCAAGGCATCGTTGGATGATACGGCCATCCCCGGCCCCCGGTGAGGAATCGCTGATTTGGTGGAATCCAGCCTATACGATCCGTGAATTCGTTACGACACGCCATTAACCTGTCGAACCGGCGGAATGGCGTCCTGAAAGTCATTGATATTGCGGCATGCCGATGCCTATCGTGATGCTTCAGGGGGAAAGGGAATGACCACCAGCCTGCGGGGAAAGGCGGCGATTGTCGGCGCCGCGACATCTGAATTCGGCGAAGTGCCGGGCTGGTCGCATTTCGAACTGATGGGTCAGGCCGTGGACCGCGCCCTCGCCGATGCGGGGCTTTCCAAATCGGACATCGATGGCGTCTTTTCGGTTATGGAGCCGGCCTCGCTGCCGGCGACGGCGGTCAGCGAATATCTTGGACTGCGGCCAAAAGTCCTCGAGGGAACGATGCTCGGCGGATCGTCTTTCGTCAACTTCCTGCAGTGGGCGGTGCTGGCGCTCGACGCCGGCTTGTGCGACACGGCCCTGATTACCTATGGCAGCAATGCCCGGAGCGGACGCCGCCGGCCGGGCGGGGCCATCCGGACGCCCCATGAGGCGGTCTACGGGGTACGGTTGGTCAATTCCTATGCCCTTGCCGCGGCCCGGCACATGGACGTCTACGGCACCTCACGGGAACAGTTGGCCGAAGTGGCGGTCGCCGCCAGGAGGTGGGCGCAGCTGAATCCGCGCGCCGTGGAACGGGATCCGCTGACCATCGAAGATGTCGTTTCCTCGCGCATGGTCTCCGACCCGTTGACGGTTCGCGATTGCTGCCTGATTACCGATGGCGCCGGGGCGGTGATTATGGTTCGAACGGAGCGGGCAAGGGATTTTCCCCAATCCCCCGCCTATGTTCTGGGCGTCGCCGCCGAGACCTCTCATCAACAGATTGCGCAAATGGAAGACCTGACGGTGACCGCCGCGGCGCGGTCCGGTCCCCGCGCCTTCGAAATGGCGGGCATGGCGCCCGGGGATGTCGATGTGCTGGCGCTGTACGACGCCTTCACCATTAACACGCTGCTGTTTCTGGAAGACCTCGGATACTGCCCGAAGGGCGAAGGCGGAAATTTCCTTGACGGCGGCACCATAGCGCCCGGCGGAACCCTGGCCGTCAATACCAACGGCGGCGGCCTGAGCTGCGTGCACCCCGGAATGTACGGCCTGTTTCTGATCGTCGAAGCCGTCGAGCAGCTTCGGGGCATTGCCGGCGACCGGCAGGTGCCGGGCGCCGAAGCGGCGTTGGTGCACGGCAATGGCGGCACCCTGTCGACCCAGGTCACGGCACTGTTGGGGACCGCCTCTACTCTCTGACCCGGGAGCCGGAGTTCTCGGCAATGGGGAGCGCCCGGCTGCGGCGAATTTCCTCCAGCACCACATAGGATTTGACGCTGCCGATCCCGGGAAGGGGAATGAGTGCGTTCATCAGAAACTCGGAGAACGCCTGCAGGGTGGGCATGGCCACCCGGAGCAGATAGTCGGTGTCTCCGGCCAGCGAATAGCACTCGGTTACCTCCGGCAGATTTTCGA
Organism: Rhodospirillales bacterium; assembly: GCA_022823235.1. Taxonomy (GTDB): domain Bacteria; phylum Pseudomonadota; class Alphaproteobacteria; order Rhodospirillales; family UBA2165; genus JAJDXO01. The sequence continues at coordinate 105,404 of JAJDXO010000026.1, read as the reverse complement.
CGGCCTCGACGAACGCGATCGCCGGGTTTTCTCCATGCGCACTCAGGGAGACATGGATGAACGCGGAGATGTCCAGGCCCACGGCTGCCGGGTTTACCTCGGCCCGGTACCCGTTGATGATACCCTCGGCTTCCAGGCGCTTCACCCGGCGGTGGCATTGGGACGCCGAGAGGAACGCAATCTCGGCCAGCTCCGCATTCGAGGCTCGTCCATGGGTTTGCAAATGATTGAGTATGCGGACATCGGCGGCATCCAGCGCCATTCCCTGCATGATCCTTGCCTTTCTTGTGGACTTAGCCTCGGATTTTCGCATCTTCCGCGGATATGCGGGAGTCCCTTGCAAATTCCCGGCATGAACCTTGCCGTGGACTCGAAGAAGCGGACTGGCCGGATCAGGTTTCAACCGCGGCGACGATCTCCAGTGCGGCACCTTGAAGGGCGGTCAGGTGTTCGGCGGCGAACGCCTCGACGGTGAGCGCCTTGCGGGGCCAGACCATCGACACGGTCCCATGCACCCTGCTCTCGCCGGCCAGCGGCACGGCCATGGCCTCCAGCCCGTCGTCATACGCGCTGCGCAGTTGTCCCTGCCCGCCGCCGAAGGCGGGGTCGCGCACCGCATATCCCGCTTCGCGGACGGCATCCAGGGTCGCTTGAAACTCCCCACCGCCGCCGATCCGGCGGTTGAGAGGATCGGCGGATTTCTTGAGGCGGGCGATGATGTCCCGCCGTTCGTCCTCGGGGCAGAAGGCCAGATAGGCCCGGCCCACCGACGACAGGCTCATGCAGATTTCGTATCCCAGCCGATCCCGGTTGAGCATGATCGGTGAGGTGGGCCGGCTGGTCTCCTTGAGGATCATGCTTTCGCGGCGCTCCGGTTCGAGTACCGCGAGATCGGACGGCCAGGTCAGCCGCCGGCACAGGGCATCGATGACCGGCGCGGCGATATCGGCCAGACGGTCGCCCTCGTCTCCGTCGCCCGCCAGCCGTTGAAGCCGGTAGGTCGCGCGATAAAGCCCGTCGCCGATGGACCGCCGAACCACGCCGGCGGTTTCGAGGGTATGGAGTATTCTGATCAGCGTTGGGCGCGGCAGTCCGGTTGCCTCGTAGAGGTCCTTGAGGGACGCGGCGCGCCGATCCTGAAGCGCCTCCATCACCTCAAGGCCGCGCTCCAGCGCCCGGATGCGTTTTGTTTCCGGCATTTTGGTTTTCCGCCTGGCGGAATGATAGCGGGTAGGGCCCCGGCGGTCCAACGGCCGGCTACCAGGCGGTCCAGCCGCCGTCGACCCGGATCGAGGTGCCGGTCACCATGGCGGCGGCGGGCGAGCAGAGGTAGAGAACCGCGCCGGCCACGTCCGAGAGGTCCGCCAGCCTGCCGGACGCGATGTTGTTGAGCACGGTGGCCTTGAACTCCGGGTTCTCGAACATGGGTCGGGTCATGGGCGTATCGACGAAGGTCGCGGCGACCGTATTGGCGCGAATGCCGTCGGGCGCGACTTCCACGCCGAGGGCCTTGGTGAATCCCTCGACCCCATGCTTGGTGGCGCAGTAGAGGGTGCGGTTGGGCGCGCCGACATGTCCCATCTGAGACGAGATATTGACGATCGAGCCGTATCCGCCCCGGCGCATCACCCGGACGGCGCTCTGACAGGTGCGGATCACCGATGTCAGGTTGAGTCCGGTCATCCATTGAAGCGTTTCGGCGGTGATATCGGTGACCGGCTCCGGCTTGTTGCCGCCCGCCGATGTGACGAGGATATCCAGTCTCTCCAGGCCTTCGATCCTGGGGTAAAGGCCGTCGGCGAGAACATCCTCGGCCCAGTAGCCGATCCGGTCCGGATTTTCGGCCTGAAGGCTCTTGAGATCCTCTTCGGTCCGCGAGACGCCGATCACATCCGCGCCCGCGTCGGCCAGCGCCAGCGCGCTCGCCCGGCCGAGGCCCTTGCCGGCGCCGGTCACCAGGGCCGTCCGGCCCGACAGGTCCACTGAGAGTCCCTCCGCGCTCATACCCGTTCTCCCTGTTCGCGTCTTTATGTCCGGATCGGCATCCCGTAAAGTCCAGCGACATTAAAGCCACCGATCCAGGGAGACCACAATGGCCCGCTATCTCAAGGAAGGCCTCACCGCCGAAGAGGCCAGGGAACAGGACGCCAAGGTTCGCAAGATCGTCGAGGATATTCTCGCCCAAATCGAAGCCCGCGGCATGGATGCGGTTCGGGAGTATGCCGAAAAATTCGACAATTATGCGCCCGATGACTTCCGGATGAACCGGGCCGACATCGACGCCTGCTACGATCAGGTGACCGAGCGGAACATCGAGGACATCAAATTCGCCCAGGCGCAAATCCGCAACTTCGCCGAAATTCAGAAGGCCGCCCTGGCCGATGTGGAGGAAGAGACCTATCCCGGCGTCGTCCTGGGCCACAAGAACGTGCCGGTAAACGCGGTCGGCTGTTACGTGCCGGGCGGACGGTATCCCATGGTGGCGTCGGCGCACATGTCGGTGGTGACCGCCAATGTGGCGGGCGTGAAGCGCATCGCCGCCTGCGCGCCGCCCTACGAAGGCAAGCCGTCGCCCGCCATCGTCGTCGCCCAGGACCTCGCGGGCGCCGACGAAATCTATTGTCTCGGCGGTGTGCAGGCCATGGGCGCCATGGCCCTCGGCGCGGGCGATCTCCGGCCGGTCGACATGCTGGTCGGGCCCGGGAACGCCTATGTCGCCGAGGCCAAGCGCCAACTCTTCGGCCGCGTCGGCATCGATCTGCTCGCCGGCCCGACGGAGACCCTGGTGATCGCCGACGAGACGGTGGACGGCGAGTTGTGCGCCGCGGACCTGCTGGGTCAGGCGGAGCACGGCCCCACCTCGCCGGCCGTCCTGCTCACCAATTCCGAGGCGCTGGCCGGCGACACCATGGCCGAGATCGAGCGCCAGTTGAAAATCCTGCCGACCGGCGAGACCGCGGGCGCCGCGTGGCGCGACTACGGTCAGGTGATCGTCTGCGACGACTACGACGAGATGGTCCGGGTGGCCGACGACATCGCTTCGGAGCACGTTCAGGTCATGACCAGGGACCCACAATATTTCCTCGACAACCTGACCAATTACGGCGCGCTGTTTCTCGGGCCCGAGACCAATGTTTCCTACGGCGACAAGGTGATCGGCACGAACCACACGCTGCCGACCAAGCGGGCGGGGCGATACACCGGCGGCCTGTGGGTGGGCATGTTCATCAAGACCCACACCTACCAGCGGGTTACCGAGGAAGCCTCGGTGGAAATCGGCAAGTACTGCTCGCGGCTCTGCGCGCTCGAAGGCTTCGCCGGCCACAAGGAGCAGGCCGACATCCGCCTTCGCCGCTATGCGGGCATCAACGAGGGGTGATCAGGGCGCCTGCCGAATTGATGGAACTTGAGGAGCATGCCGGGCTCATGGCGACGGACGGCGAGCTCGAGCCGCTTATCCCCTAGATCGACAGCACCTCTCTGACTTCCGGCCACGCCTTCTCGCCGGCGGCCCGATGCTGGGGCCCCTCGGGATTCGGGGTATCGGCGAGGCACGCGCCGTAAGACGGGCGGGCGCGAATTCGCTCCCACCAATCCGCGACCCCCGGCCGGTCTTCCCACATGCCGTGGAACGCCAGTTCGTGCAGGCGCTCGACCAAGGGCGACATGGCCGTGTCGGCGAGAGAATACCCGTCGCCGGCGAGCCACTTGTTTTTCGAGAGCGCGCTCTCCATGTCCGAGAGCATCCGGGTCAGGCCTTCGGCCGCCAGCGGGAAATACGGGCTGTCATAGCCCTGTTCGATGATCGCCCGGCGGCGTGCCCGATTCTCGGGCCGCGGAATTCCCTCGATATGGGCTTCCAGCTCTTCCGGGGTCATTTTCAGAAATTTCGGCCGCATGGAGACCGTGTAGGTGAACGTGCCGATAAACGGCAGGCATTCGTCGGCCCGCTTCATCCACCACCAGGCGCGCGCCGTTCCAAGGGGTCCGTCGATTTTCAGCGGCGGGCCGTCGAAGGCATCGTCGGCATAGTTCAGTATCACCGAGCTCTCGAGGATGATCTCGCCGTCATGGATCAGGGTCGGCACCACGCCCTGCGGGTTGAGCTTGCGATACGCCTCGGTGCGGAGGTAATCCCTGGTCACGGCATGGCCATCGTAATCCAGCTGCTTTTCCGCAAGCGCCAGGCGGGCTTTCAACCCGCAGGTCGCGCCGTGAAAGAAGTATAATTCCAGCATGCTTGTCCCCCGTACGCTCAGCCTTCGCCCGGCAAATGCCAGGTGTCGTACCTGATTGCGTCGATATCAATGGCGTTGCCATGACCTTGCGCCGGTCCGCGGGGCAGGTTGGGCGCGTCCTCGTATCCTTCGTGGCAGTAAAGCTCGATGACGTTGCCCGAGGGATCCCTGAAGAACATCATGGCCTCGACACCCGCACGGGTCCAATAGGGCGACGACGGTATGCCGCAGGCCGCCAGCCACGCCTTGGTATGGACCAGCGCCTCCGCATCGCAATCGAAGCCGATATGCGGGTATTCGTTTCCCGGCTCAATGAAGGTGGTACCGACGGAGCCGATGCCGATGTGGGCGCCGTTTATGTCGAACAGGACAAAAGCCGGCTCCTCGACAATTATCTTGCCGCCGAGGACGCCCATATAAAACTTCTTGCCTTCTTCAAGGTCCCGGCACGGGAAGCTCACGTGATCGAGCGATTTGAAGACCGGCGGACCCAATTCCGCGGCCGCGCGTGTTGATGCCGTTGTTCCATCCATAGCTTACATCCCTGTCATACCGGCATGGTTCCGCATGGTAGCACCGGACGACGGATTGACGAGCCTACTTTCGTTCGCCGTCTTTAGTTCCTGTCCGGCGACGTCTAGTCTTCGCCCGGGTTGATGTTGGAGGAATGATGGACAGGACCGTATTGGGCCGCACCGGGCTGGAAGTCAGTGTCGCCGGGTTGGGCGCCGGGGGTGGAAGCCGGCTCGGCCGCAAGACGGGGAAGAGCTTCGACGAATCCGTGCGGCTCGTGCATGCCGCCGTCGATCTCGGGGTCAATTTCATCGACACGGCGCCGATCTACGGAACCGAGCCGATAGTCGGCGCGGCGCTGGCCGCAATCCCCCGGGACCGTGTCGTGGTGTCGACGAAAGCCTGGGAGAATTGGCGTTCACGCGACGCGGATGCCCAGACAATCGCCTCTCTCGACCGGTCGTTGAGAGATCTCAAGACCGATTACATCGACGTATTTCACCTCCACGGCGTCGCTCCCGGCGACTATGCCGATGCGGTCAAAGTCCTGCCGGCACTTCTGAGGGAACAGGAAAAGGGAAAGATCCGGTGGCTGGGGATAACCGAATACCCGCCGGGCGATCACCGGCACGAGATGCTGCGGCAAGCCTTCGAAGACGATTGGTTCGATGTCGCGATGCTGGCGTTCTCGATGCTCAATCAGAATGCTCGGGCCCATGGTTTTCGGGGGACCCGAAAATACCGGATCGGGACACTGATCATGTTCGCCGTCAGGAATATTTTCTCCTTTCCCGGCCGGTTGCAGGCCGCTCTCGGGGAGCTTGCCGACAGGGGCGAGGTGCCGGATTGGCTGGCGGCGGAAAAGGACCCGTTGGGATTTCTGATCCATCCCGAGGGCGCCGGCGACATCATCGAGGCGGCCTACAGATTTTGCCGTCATGAACCCGGGGTTGACGTGACGTTGTTCGGCACCGGCGACCTTGATCATCTCAAGCGGAATATCGAATCGCTGACCCGCCCGCCCCTGCCCGACGCGGACCGGCGCCGCCTCGTCGAGTTGTTCGGGGCGCTGGAGGGCGTGGGCTTGGAGCATGGGATGGCAAAGACCTAGAGCAGTCATCGCGACGTGATATTTCAAGACGGGCCCGCGGCAGGAGGCTTGGTCCACGCTTTGCAATCAAATTCCGATTTGTTCTCATACGCTTTATGGGCTTGCAGGACCGGAAAATATCATTCATCAAAAGACCTTCGGCGGTGAGTTCAAGAGCATCTTTTGGGGGGAGACAGTTGGGACAGTTCACCGAGATCGACACCAAAGGGCTTCTTTGCCCGCTACCGGTGCTCAAGGCCAAAAAGGCGATCAAAGCGCTGGCGTCCGGAGAACTGATCTGCATCTTAGCCACCGACCCGGCCTCCACGCGGGATATCCCGGCCTTCTGCCGACGGGCGGGCCACACGCTCGAACGCTCGCGGGAAGCCGACGGTGTCTACTCTTTTCTGATCAGAAAGGCCGGCGGAGAACTTCGCCAGGCCAGCTGAGCAAGCCTCAATAGCGCACGGAACGGCTCGACTATTCCAGCCGGGATTCCGGGCCGGTTCCCCATTGAACCTTCAGCGCCTCGTTGGCCGGTTCCCGGTTCGGAGGAATATCAGCGTTCAACAAATCGCCGTCGGTCCAGTGTTCGACCCTGAAATCGAACGGGTCGTACCAATAATCGAAAATCTGCGATCCGTATATGTGGCGGCCGATACCCCATGAATGTTTGTAGCCCTTGGCCTTGAGCCATTCGTGGCCGAGATAGACCGCGTTCACATCCTCAACCTCGAAGGCGAGGTGCCCGAGGCCCTTGGGCTGCCGGGGCACGGTCAGCAGGACGTGGTGATCGACGAATTCCTTGCCCCGGTCCAACCGGTTGAAGGTGAACACCACATTGTCCTCGTCCCCGTCATACATTTCGTCGGAGCTGATGAATCCGAGGTGTTCCTTGTACCAGGCATCGCAGGCCATGGGGTCGCTTACGTTCAACACCACATGTCCGCAGCGTTTCACCTGTGCGGGTCCCTTTTGCAGGCGCACCACGTCTCCCTTGCGGCTCTGCGCGGTACCGAAATTGTGGTCGAATACATTGCCGACGGGCAACGGATCGACGCCTTCGATGCCGTGAACGATTTCCACCCGGAACCCCTCGGGATCGGTCAGGCAAACCCGCTTGCCGCCGCCGGGCTCGCCGATGTCCTCGATCTCGCCGGCGCCATCGGCGGCCGCGATAATGGCGAGGTCCTGCTCGCTATCGGCGTAGTAGCCCGTTCCGACGTACTCCGGCTCACCGAGTTCGGCGATGTAGAGATGGTGATGGGGATCCGTCCCTCTCATGTAGAGCGCCGTATCCGTGCGGGCGCTGCGGACCATCCCGAAGTCGAGAAGAAACGTTTCGGCCACGTCCAAATCGGGCACCCGAAACCGCCCATAGGCAATATCGCGGACTTTGATCATCTGTCCTCTCCCCATTTCGACCGTCATTTGATCTCGACGGCGATTATCCGTATTTCTACAAAAATCTCAATATATGAAATTATTGTAGAATTTGTCCGGGCCCGGAACCGGCGTCCGGGCCTATCGGCCGGGCCCCCACTGAATGTCGCGGGCGGTGTGCAGGGGGTACTTCCCGTAGGGCGTATCCTCGTTCAGCAGGTCCCCATCGGTCCAATGTTCGTGATTGTGGCCCCAGGGATCGGCCCAATAGTCGAATAGCTGGCTGCCGAGAATATGCCGTCCCATGCCGAAGTTGTGGACGTAGTCCTTGGTCTGGAGGTACCAGTGACCGACGTTGAGGTCGTTCCAGTCCTCGACCTCGAAGGCCACGTGCCCGAGGGCGGCCTCGCCCCGGTCGGTAATCAGCACCGTATGATGGTCGACATATTCCTGACCGCGGTTGCAGCGCATGAAGTTCGCCTTGATGATGCTGTCGTCGTTGTCGTCGTGAAGGAAATCAGACGTCAGCATCCCCAATGTGCCCATGTAGAAGTCCTGGCACTCCTTGAACTTTCCGCAGCTCAGGACGATGTGGCCCAATCGCTTGACTTGCGAAGGCCGGGGGCCGGACCGGACGAATGGTCCGACGCGGCGGCGCCGAGAGCCGGAATTGAATTCGAAAACCTCCTTCACCTCGATCGGCTCGACCGTTTCCATACCCGAGACGATCTCGATCCGGAGGCCGTCGGGGTCATGCAATATGACCCGTTTTCCGCCGCCGGGTTCATCTATCTCGTGAACGTCGCCGGCGCCGTCCGACCGGGAGATGGTATCCAGATCGGCCGCGCCGGCGGCATCGAAGGCCATGCCGATGAAGCCGGGTTCGCCCAATTCCGTCACATGGATGTGGTGCTCGTCGTCGGTGCCCCGCATATAGAGGGCGGTGTCCGTGCGATCGGAACGGACCAACCCGAAATCGGTGAGAAACGTCTCCATCCTGTCGAGGTCGGGAGCGCGTAATCGAATGTATTTGACGTCCGCAACTTTGATCATCTCCATCTTCCCCCTGCTTGTCGCTCTTGCCTTGGGCCCGAAATAGGACCCCCGCGACAGCCGCAAAAAAATTCAGTCCGGATCGGACGCGGAAAGGATGAGAGATTTGAAGAGGATTATCAACCACGCGGTCCGTGCGGTCCTGGGGCTTCGCCGCGCCGGAGTTTTGGCGTGAAATTGACGATCGATTTGACTACGGTCTCGGGCATCCAATGTTCAGCCGGCTCATTTTGCTCAACATAATTTGCGGGGAGACCTAATGCCGAAAGCGATTGTCATCCATGAATACGGAGGGCCCGAGGTTCTCAAATGGGAGGACCATGATCCCGGTGAGCCGGGACCCGGCGAGCTGCGCATCCGGCACAACGCCATGGGGCTCAACTTTCGCGACGTCTACCACCGCAATGGCTCCTACGGGGTTCCCGGTGACGAATTTCCGGCGGTGATCGGGTCCGACGGCGCGGGCGTCGTCGAGGCGGTCGGCCCCAATGTGAGTGAAATCAAGGTCGGGGACCGGGTGGCCTACGGGACCGGGCCGATGGGCTCATATGCCGAAGTGCGGAATTTTCCGGAACGCTTCGCGTTGCCTATTCCCGATGATATCGACGATCGGGTCGCCGCGGCGATGATCGTCAAGAGCCTGACCGCTCATAATCTCATTCGGACGTGCTACGAGGTGAAGGCCGGCGAGACCATCCTCATTCACGCCGTTGCCGGCGGTGTGGGACTGATCGCCTGCCAGTGGGCCGCGGCATTGGGCGCAACCGTCATCGGCACCACGTCGAGCGACGAGAAGGCGGAGATTGCCCGCGCCCATGGGTGTCATCACATTATCGACTACACCACCGAGAACTTCGCCGAGCGCGTGAACGAAATCACCGGCGGCGCGGGCGTACCGGTTATTTTCGATGGGGTCGGCGCCGCCACCTACGAGGGCGACCTGGAATGTCTTGCGCCGCTGGGCTTCCTCATCGGCTATGGGAATGCGTCGGGGAATTTTCCCAAGGTCGAGCCGCTCGATCTTATGCACAAGGGATCACTCTATTTCCAACGGATCAGCGGCAACCACTTCAACACCACGCGCGAAACGCTCCTTTCGACCATCAATGAGATGTTCGGCCTGGTTCGGGACGGCACCATCGACATCGAGATCGGCGGGACCTACCCGCTTCGGGAGGCGCGCCAGGCGCACATCGATCTTGAAGGAAGGAAGACGAAAGGCTCAGTTATCTACACGGTTTAGACTGCCCGTGATTTGACAGGCGGGCGAGACGTTCCTAACCTCAAGTCGGCGGGGAGGCAAATAACCGCTCAAGGATTTATCTGAGGCGACGCGAATGATGGCCGATGGCCATCGCCGTCCACAATTAATTTGGGAGAGGATCAATGTATTTAGCTATTTCACATCACAAGTTTAAGCTGTCGCTGCTTGCCGGTGTCGCGGCGGCGGTTGCGTTTGCCGCCGGTGATGTCGCGGCCCAGGACCAGCCGGTCAAGGGCGGCAAACTGACGGTTCATATCAACCGAGATATCGGCGGGTTCGACCACATCAAGGTGCCGCAGGGCGGCATGGGCCGTTATCAAGTGCTTTGGGCGGTGCACGAGCGCTTGTTCGAGCTCGATGCAGGGGGAAATCCGGTGCCGCGACTCGCCGTCAAGGCAAGCCCAAGCGATAACTTCAAAACCTGGCGGGTCGAACTCCGGAAGGGTGTGAAGTTCTCGAACGGCGAGGAGTTGACCTCCGAAGCCTATACCCATCACTTCGCACGGCTGTTGGGGAGCGGTCTCGCGGGCCGGTTCAAAGCCCAGCTCGGCTCCAACCTTCAGAAGGTGACCGGGCCCGACAAGTACACAGTGGAGTTCCAGTTTGCCGAATCAAATCTGGCGTTCATCGAGGCCATGGCCACCGGCGGCAACTATATTTGGTACCTGAACGCGCCGGGCTTCGCCAAGAAGAACGAAAACGATCCGAACTACAACCGGATGTCGGCGGGTGCCGGCGCCTACATGGTCAAGGAGTGGGTTCCCGGCAAGGGCGTGACTCTGGTCAAAAACCCCAACTACTGGAATCCCAAGGAACAGCATCTTGACGAACTTTTCTATCGCATCACCACCGGGCCGGAAACGGCGGCGGCGTGGAACGCATTTGCGGCGGGTGATCTCGATGTCATGTGGTCGCTGAACGGGTCCGGTCTGGCCCGCGCCCGCAAAGAAGGCGACAAGTACAACATCGCCAATGGGCATCGCGGTCAGCTGCACATGTCGATCAATTTCCAGACCATCCATAAGCCGCTCGAGGACAACCGGGTTCGTCTGGCGTTGGCCCACGCAATCGACCGCAAGGCAATTATCAAGATCGTCGGCCGCAATGCCCCGACTTTCGCCGATCAATCCTTCCCGCCGGGCAGCAAGTGGTTCTGCGACAATATCGCCTATCCGGAGTTCAACCCGGAGAAAGCGAAGAAGCTGCTTGCCGAGTTCGGCCAGCCCATACCCGTACTGCCCATTTGGACGCTGAACATTCCGGCGATGCGCAAGACCGCCGAGATCATTCAGGCCATGTGGAAGAAGGTGGGCGTCGAATCCGAGCTCAAGGTCGGCGGCCGCGGCCCAACCGGCGTGGTGTTCAAGATCGTGAAGGGCGAGACCCCGACCTGGGCCAATCCGCGCGGTTCCCTGGTTCACCCGACGGTGTTCAATATGGATCTGCACTCGCAGAGCAAAAACAATATCTGGCGCATCAAATCGCCGAAGCTCGATGCGGCGATTGCCAAGGTCCGTGCCGCGCGCACCGACGCCGAGATCAAGGCCGCGCACTGCGCATTCGAGCAGGCCAAGACCGAAGTGGTGCCCTACATGCCCATCCAGTACGCGCCGAATGCCATCATGGCGCAGAAGCACGTGGGTGGCGTGGTGCCGCCTCACGATCCGCTGCTCGGATATCATCGTTTCTGGCGCAAAAAATAGCCCAACCGTGTTGTGAGACGACGGGGCCCGTGCCGTTCGGCGCGGGCCTCGTTTTTTGCTGATTTCCCACTGGATCATGCTCCGGATTTCTTGACTTATATAAGAGTGCTTCGTAGGGTTTTTTCCTCGTTTCAGCGTGTCGCCTGACATTAAGCACTGGGAAGCAATCGACGCAGAACAAAAAACAAGCGTCATACATTTATGGGAGTTCTTTATGCCGACAATTACACAATCCATGGGTTTGAAGGCGCTGCTTGCCGGCTCGGCGGCGGCGATTGCCTTGGCTGTTGCCGCGACCGGCGCCGTCGGTCAGGAGCAGCCGGTCAAAGGCGGCAAACTGACGGTTCATATCAACCGCGACATCGGCGGGTTCGACCACATCAAGGTGCCGCAGGGCGGCATGGGCCGGTTTCAGGTCCTCAATGCGGTTCACGACAAGCTGTTCGAGAAGGATGCCGACGGCAAGATCGTGCCCAAGCTGGCCGTCAAGGCAACGGCCGCCGACGATTTCAAGCGTTGGCGGGTCGAGTTGCGCAAGGGCGTGAAGTTCGCCCCGCATGCGGCCAATCCTGCGGAAGAGCTGACCTCCGAGGCCTATGTCCATCACTGGAACCGCCTGCTGGGCAGCAGCCTCGCCGGCCGTTTCCGGGCGCAATTGGGCTCCAACCTTCAAAAGGTCGTGGCGATCGACAAGCACACCGTCGAATTCCAGTTCGGTGAACCGAATCTGGCCTTCCGCGACGTGATGGCGGACGGCGGTGTCTACGTGTGGTTCACCAACGCCCCGAGCTTCGCCAGGAAGTTCCAGGAAGACCCGAACTATAACCGCATGTCCGCCGGCGCCGGCCCCTACATGGTCAAGGAGTGGGTACCGGGCAAGGGCGTGACTCTGGTCAAGAATCCGAATTACTGGGATCCCGGTTCGCAGCATCTGGACGAGATTTTCTATCGCATCACCACCGGTCCCGAGACTGCGGCGGCATGGAATGCGTTCGCGGCGGGCGATCTGGATGTGATGTGGTCGCTGAACGGCTCCGGCCTGGCGCGCGCCCGCAAGGAAGGCGACAAGTTCAATATCGCCAACGGCACGCGCGGCCAGCTGCATTTCTCGATCAACTTCCAATCCAGCCATGCGCCGCTGGAAGATGTCCGGGTACGCCGCGCGCTGTCCCACGCCATCGACCGCAAGGCGATCATCCGGATCGTCGGCCGGAACTCCCCGATCTTCGCCGATCAGTCGTTCCCGCCCGGTTCACCATGGCACTGCGAGGGAATCGCATACCCTGAGTTCAATGTCGAGAAGGCCAAGGCGCTGCTGGCCGACTTCGGCAAGCCGGTGCCGAAGATCGAGATCTGGACACTGAATATTCCGTCCTTCCGCAAGACCATCGAGATCATTCAGGCCATGTGGAAGAAGGTCGGTGTCGAAAGCGAGATCAAGGTCGGCGGCCGCGGGCCCACCGGTGTGGTGTTCAAGATCGTCAAGGGCGAGACCCCGGCGTGGATGAACCCGCGCGGGCCGCTGATCCATCCGACGGTGTTCAACATGGATCTGCATTCCAAGCACAAGAACAACATCTGGCGAATCAATTCGCCGAAGCTGGATGCGGCCATCGCCAAGGTGAAGGCGGCGCGGGGCGATGCCGAAGTCAAGGCCGCGCACTGCGCTTTCGAAAAGGCGAAGACGGAAGTGGTGGCCTACATGCCGTTCCAGTATGCGCCTGCCGCGATGATGGCTCAGAAGCATGTGGGCGGTGTGCGCACGCCGAACGACGCCAACCTCGGCTATCACCGCCTGTGGCGCAAGAAATAGGCGCTTAGCGGCCTAGAATTGGAAACGCCCGGGTCTCCGCCCGGGCGTTTTCACGTCCAACTTAAGGTTCGTTCAGTCCATCTTGTAGCGGCCGCTGGAATATGTGAGGTCGACCATGACCCGGCCTTCGTTCAGCAGCCACGGCCGGATCGTGTAGGTCCGCGCACCGCTCGCGTGCATGGGATCCGAATCCGCGATCTTCCTGGCCTCTTCCAGGCTGTCGGCGCGGATGATTACCATACCTTCGCCGCCCCATTCGTCGCCCGCGTCGTTGGGGAACGGACCCGCGCCGAACATGATGCCCTTGGCTTCCAACTCGCCCTGGAACGCGAGGTGCTCCTCCAGGTTTTCGAAGATGGCCTCCAGGCCGCCGGCCGGCCTGGTGAACACGACATAGAGCTCCTTGGCCAACAATCCCTTGTCCCGGCACATGCCGACGAGTCCCTGCCAGCTCAGGTCAGGTGCATCTCCCATTCGTTCCTCCTTGATGAGTATGAAATTCATGGCGGGCATCATGGCGAGCGGGCCGGTAATGAACAATCCAATTCCTCATCGGCGGACGAACCCCATATGCAGGAAACGGATCACGATCATTTTTTCTTTGACTCAATTTCCGGCTCGGCATCGGGCTCACCCCTTTTCCGGTCCAGCTGGGCGGCGTCCATCGGTTCATCCTCTATTTCCGCATGATATCGATGATCGCGCCGCCGGTGGCCATTGCCGCCTTGCTGGTCCTTCGCGAGTTGATCATGCGGCGAAAAGCTTCACAGCCCGCCTGATCAAACCTGTATGTCAATTTGATGCTGGGCATGGGCGGCCCTTGACTTCCGAGTCCCATCCCCGCACTACGGAGTGACCCGTCCATGACATTGGATATAATTCCGGGGCGGCGGGCCGAAACGGGGAGACCAGGGTGCCGCTTCTCGACGTCGAGAATCTTGGCAAGAGCTTCGGGTCACTGCAGGTGATCAATTCCTTCTTCCTTCATCTGGAGGAAGGGGAGGCGTTGGGAATCATCGGTCCGAACGGGGCCGGCAAGTCGACGCTGTTCAATCTGATCACCGGCACGCTGGGCAGCGATCAGGGCGTCATCAGGTATGACGGGCGGGACATTACCAAGGCCTCGGCCTTCGACCGCTGCCGGGCGGGCATCAGCCGGTCCTATCAAATCCCCCATCCCTTCGGCGGCATGACCGTATTCGAAAACCTGCTCGTCGGCGCGGCATTCGGCGGCGGCGACGGCGAAGCCGAGAGCACCGATCATTGCGCGGCGATCCTCGAACGCACCGGGCTTGCGCCCAAGGCCAATGCGCTTGCCGGTTCCCTGACGCTTCTGGAGCGCAAGCGGCTTGAACTCGCGCGCGCGCTCGCCACCAAGCCGCGGGTGCTTTTGCTGGACGAAATCGCCGGCGGCCTGACCGAGCCCGAGGTGGTCGATCTGGTGGCGACCATTAACGGCATACGCGCGGAAAACATGTCGATCATCTGGATCGAGCATATCGTTCATGCGCTTCTTTCCGTGGTCGATCGGCTGATCGTCATCAATTTCGGCGAAAAGCTCGACGACGGCGACCCCGAGGCGGTGATCAATTCGCCCGAGGTCCAGAAGGTCTATATGGGGATCTCGGTCGAATGAGCCTTCTAGCCGTCCGAAATCTCACCGCCTTTTACGGCGATTTTCAGGCCCTGTTCGGGATCGATTTTGCCCTCGACGAGGGTGAAACGGTGGCGGTGATCGGCGCAAACGGCGCCGGGAAATCCACTTTCCTCCGCTCGGTCACCGGGCTGGTCAAATACGCCGCCGACGAATTCAGCTATAACGGCCGGTCGATCGCCGGGCGCAAGGCGTCCGACATTCCGGGCCTCGGCATCGCCATGGTGCCCGAGGGCCGGAAGCTGTTTCCCAGCCTGTCGGTCGAGGAAAACCTGGTGATCGGCGGCTACGACGGCCGTCCGGGCACGTGGTCCCTGGACCGGGTGTACGGAATGTTCCCGCGCCTGAAGGAGCGGCGCGACAATCCAGGCACCGCGCTGTCGGGCGGCGAACAGCAGATGGTTGCCATCGGCCGGGCGCTGATGGCCAACCCGAAGCTCCTGCTGTGCGACGAACTGTCCCTCGGCCTGGCGCCCATCATCATCAAGGATATTTACGAATCCGTCCCCGCCATCAAGGCCGAGGGCGTGTCGTTGCTGATTGTCGAGCAGGATATCAACCAGGCCCTTGAGGTCGCCGACCGGGTCTACTGCTTTCAAGAAGGGCGGATTTCCCTGGAAGGCGACCCGGCGCAGATGAGCCGCGACGACATCGCCAACGCCTATCTGGGGAAATCCCAATGATCGAGTGGGTGAACTCCATCCTCCAGGGCGTGCTGACGGGCGGTCTCTATGCCCTGTTCGCCACCGGCCTGGCGATCATCTTCGGGGTCATGCGGTTGGTGAACATTACCCATGGCGATTTCATCGTCCTGGCGGCCTTTGTCGCCCTGGTCGTGGTGGAGGGCACCGGCGTCGGGCCGTTCGTCAGCCTGATCGCGGTCATCCCGATAATGGCGGTGTTCGGCTATATCCTTCAGCGGGGCGTTCTGAACCCGACACTGGGTCCCGATCTGCTGCCCCCCTTGCTGGTCACCTTCGGGCTTTCCATCGTTATCCAGAATTTGCTGCTGGAGGTTTTCTCCGCCGATTCCCAGCGCCTGAAGATCGGCGCGTTCGAGACCCTCAGCATCAATCTCACCGAGGATCTCGCCGTCGGGGTCTTCCCCCTGATCATCTTCGTGACCGCGGTCGTGCTGATCTTCGCCATTCAGGTGGTGTTCAACCGGACCAGTTTGGGCCGTGCGTTCCGCGCCACCTCCGACGATCCGGTGACGGCGCAATTGATGGGGATCGACCACCGCCACGTCTATGGCCTGGCCATGGCGCTGGCCCTGGTGCTGGTGGCCATCGCCGGCGTGTTTCTCGGTGTCCGCACCAATTTCGATCCATCGGTCGGGCCGTCGCGCCTGCTGTTTGCCTTCGAAGCCGTGATCATGGGCGGCCTCGGCTCCCTCTGGGGAACCCTCGCCGGCGGGATCATCCTGGGCGTTGCCCAGAACATTGGCGCGAAGATCGATCCCGGATTTCAGATTCTCGCCGGCCATATCGCTTTCCTGGTCGTACTCGCCATCCGGCCCAACGGCCTGTTCCCGAGGACTCGCGATGACTGAGGCGACGGCCCAGGGCCGCTATTCGGTGATCCGGTCGACCCGTGCCAGCCGGGGCGGGGCGATCGCCGGCATTCTCCTGCTTCTGTTCCTTGCCGCGGCGCCGTGGTGGGCCGACCGGGCGACCATGCGGCTGCTGGTGGAGATTTTCTATATTCTGGCGCTCGCCCAGATGTGGAACCTGCTCGCCGGGTACGCCGGGCTGGTCTCGGTGGGGCAGCAGGCCTTCGTCGGTCTCGGCGGTTATATGCTGTTCGCCCTGGCCATATTCACGCCGGTGGGGGCGGCCTGGAGCATCCCGCTCGCCGGTCTCATAGGCGCCGTGGTGTCCCTGCCCGTGGCCTTCCTGGTATTCCGATTGCGGGGTCATTACTTCGCCATCGGCACATGGGTGGTGGCCGAAGTGTTCCTCCTGGGCTTCGCGCAGATTCAGACCCTCGGCGGCGGCTCGGGCATCAGCCTGCCGGTGAGCGTGGTGCGCGATATCGCCGCGTCGCGCTCGGGCCGGGATGCGGTGATCTACCTCGTCGCCCTGGCGGTGGTGATCTGCATCATCGCCATCGTCTACGGGCTGTTGCGGTCGCGCCACGGCCTCGCCCTGACGGCCATCCGGGATTCGGAGGAGGCGTCGGCGAGCCTGGGCGTCGACAATTTCCGCGCCAAGCTGATGATCTACATCTTCGTCGCCTTCGGGACGACGGCCATCGGCGCCTTGATCTTCCTCACCAAGCTGCGGATCAGCCCCGCGGCGGCCTTTGACATCAACTGGACGACGACGGTGATCTTCATCGTCGTTATCGGCGGCATCGGCACCATCGAGGGCCCGATCATCGGCACGCTGATTTTCTTCCTGCTCCGCGAACCGCTGGCGCAGTTCGGCACGTGGTATCTGATCCTCCTCGGCCTCGTCGCCGTGGTCATCATGTTGAAGGCGCCCCAGGGCATCTGGGGGCTGGTCGCCGAGCGTTGGGACTTGCGATTCTTCCCCGTACAGCGAAGATTGCGCTTCGAACCACCCGACTAGGGAAGGCCCCGGCGGATGCCGCGCTTTTCGACCAATCTTTCGACCATGTTCACCGAACTGCCGTTTCTCGAGCGGTTCGCGGCGGCCAGGGATGCCGGATTCCAAGCGGTCGAGTTTCAGTTCCCCTATGAAACCGGCCTCGATGACTTGAAAGCGACAATCGACGGCATCGGATTGCCCCTCGCCGTGTTCAATCACAAGGTGGGGGCGCTGGACCAGGGAGAGCCGGGCGCCGCCGCCATGCCCGGCGCGGAGGATACGTTCAAGGCGTATCTCGAGGAGACCTTCCGGTATGCGGAGGCGTTGCGGCCCATGAACGTCAACGTACTGGCCGGGTGGCCCGCCATGGAGGAATTCACGCGGGACGCCTGTCTGGAAACTCTTGCCGGAAACCTCAATCTGGCGGCGGACGCCATGAGCGGGATCGGGGTGCGGGTTATCACGGAGGCGGTGAACACGTTCGACCGGCCGGGCTTTTTGCTGCATTCCACCGAGCAGGCGGTGGGTCTGATCAAGGCGGCGGGGCACCCCAATCTGGGCATCGAGCACGACCTCTACCACATGCAGATAATGGAGGGCGATTTGGTCCGAACGGTCGAGGCGAACCTGGAACATATCGGCCATATCCAGTTCGCCGACACGCCGGGCCGCCATGAGCCCGGCACCGGCGAGATCAATTATGCTTACGTCTTCGAGGCCATGGACCGGGTCGGCTGGAAGGGATTCCTGGGCGCCGAGTACCACCCCAGGACGGCCACCGATGACTCGCTCGACTGGCTTGCACCGTATCTCTAGCCCATGACCGACGCCGAGACCCTCATCGCCGGCTGCCTCACCGAGGCCGAGTTTCCGGAGCTCCCGAATTTCTACCGGGGCAAGGTGCGGGACACCTACGCGCTCGACGACGGGCGGAGCGTGTTCATCACCACCGACCGGCAATCGGCTTTCGATCAGGTGCTGGCCGCGGTTCCCTTCAAGGGGCAGGTTCTCAATCAAACCGCCCGGTTCTGGTTTGACCGGACCCGCGGCATTTGCCCCAACCACGTGATCGACGACCCCGACCCCAACGTCGCCATCGTCAGGCGGCTGGAGATGCTGCCGGTGGAGATGGTGGTCCGGTCCTATCTCACCGGTTCCACCGACACGGCCATCTGGCCCATGTATGAGCGGGGCGGGCGGGTGCTCTACGGACACGCTTTCCCCGACGGCATGAAGAAGAACCAGCGGCTCGACGAGACCATCCTGACGCCCACCACCAAGGGGGCGGCGGGGGCGCACGACGTTCCGGTCACGCCGGCGGACGCGGTGGCGCGGGGGCTCGTGTCCCAAGCTCAATGGGACGAACTGGCGGGCAAGAGCCTGGCGCTATTTGCCCGCGGTCAGGAGATCGCCGCCCGGAACGGGCTCATCCTTGTCGACACCAAGTATGAGTTCGGTGTCGACGGGAACGGCGCCGTCACGTTGGCCGATGAGATTCACACGCCGGATTCCAGCCGCTACTGGATTGCGGAGACCTACGAAAACCGGTTCGCCGCCGGGGAGAACCCGGACAGTCTGGACAAGGAATTCCTTCGGTTGTGGGTGTCGGAACGGTGCGATCCCTATTCGGAACCGATCCCGGAAATTCCGGCGGAAACCTTGATGGAGTTCTCCGGCCGCTACATCGCCCTCTACGAGCGCGTCACCGGCCGCGCATTCGAGCGGCCGCGGGCCGAGCTGCCGGTCAAGGAACGAATCCGGGCCGCACTCGCGCGCGCGCTGCCCGAGTACTTTTGAAGCGCTCAGCGACCGATTGCCGGACAGGGGCGGGACGGTGTTCGCCGCCGTCCCGCCGACCGCCTAGACTGCCCACAACGTTGAGGGGGAACGATGGCCGGACCAGAGGCGCTCGGCGGCATCAGCCGGGCCATGTCCAACGTCAATTTCCGGCGCTACTGGTACGGCATGTCGGTCATTACGGTGTGCTTCTGGGCTTACCGGACGGCGCTCGGCTGGCTGACCTGGCAGCTGACTGAAGATCCGAAATGGCTCGGCTTCGTCGTCTTCACCGAGATGGTGCCGATGATCCTCCTGGGGCCCATCGCCGGCGCGGTGGTCGACAAGTACGGCTCGCTGCGCGTCGGCCGCCTCGCTCAAATGGTGTGGGCGCTGAGTATCGCGTTGATCGCCATTGCGACCCTCGGCGGCATCATGACGCCCGTCCTGCTGTTGGTTTTCTCGTTCGGGCAGGGGTGCGTCGCCGGATTTTCCAACCCCGCGCACTTGGCGCTGGTGGCCAAGGTCGTCCCCCGCGACCACATCTCTCCCGCGGTCGCCTTGCAGTCGGGGTCCGTTCAGACCGGCCGGTTTATCGGGCCCGCCGTCACCGGACCGTTGTTGGTGGCGTATTCTCCGGGCGTCGTCTTCGCGTTGATCACCGTCGGCTTCGTCTATTTCGTCGTCATGCTGTATTTGGTCCGGACCATCGAGCCGGAGGAACGTCAGGAGTCGTCCCAGGGCATCCTTGCGGACTTCAAGGACGGCCTCTCCTACGCGGCGGGCAATCTGCATCTTCGCACCTTCATCCTGTTCGCCGCCGTCATGGGAATTTGCCTGCGCTCGGCGCCCGAACTCATGCCGGCGTTCGCCGTCGACATTTTCGGACGCGGCGAAAGCGGCCTCGCCTGGCTGCTGGCGGGGTTCGGCTTGGGTGCGGTTTTCTCGTCCCTCTGGCTGGCGGTCAGGGGCCGGGCCACCGGGCTCGCGCGGGTATTTGGCGTCAATCTATGCATCGGCGCGCTGGCGATGATCGCCTTCGGCCTGACGGCGAACTTCTGGATTGCACTGGCCCTGGTCGCGGTCGCCGGGTTCGGCACCAACACCGTGTCGGTCGCGGGGCAGATCATTGTCCAGAGTGTCGTCGCCGGCCACATGAGGGCCAGGGTCATGGGCCTCATGGGGACGACCTTCCGCGCATTTCCCGCGCTAGGGGCCTTGTTTCTCGGGCTCGGCGCCTCGGCCTTCGGGCTGACCGCGCCCATCATCACCGCGGCGATGCTCGCCCTTGCCGCCTGGGCGTACTTCCTATGGCTCAACCGCAACGGCGCCTTGCGCCGACGGGGTGGGGTGTGATCCTAATCCACGTCCCCGGGAATCCGTTCCCCGTCTTCGATGAACCCGCTACAAAACGCCCCGGGCGTCCACCGGCCAGATATCGACCAGCGTATCGCCGTCGACGACGTGATAGTAGTCGTGGAGATTGACCGTCGGGTCGCAGTGGGGGGTGATCAGCAGGATCGAGTCGCCGAGACCGGGCTTCTCGTTTGCGCCCTCAGGGAGAATGACCTTGCCGTGTTCGTCGCCGAACCGGTCGAACCCGGCGCCCTCGATACTTGTTGCGGCGATCCGGGGCTTGGGGCCGTCGGTGGCGAAACACTTGAAGCCGCCGTCGATGGTGACGAAACCCTCGGCGTTGTTGCTCACCACCGAGCACTGGACGAACAGCGCGGTTTCAAAGGGGGGCTCGCCGGTTCCGTCGAATTCGACCGCGTTGTACTCCACATCCATGAAGATGTAGGAGCCCGCCTGGTGTTCGGTGAACAGGCCCGCCTCACGGTCGATCCCATGGGTGCCGGTGCCGCCACCCGAGACGATTTCCGGCGCCAGACCGGCATCTCTCAACGCCTCGACGACATCGCGCAGGTGATCGAGGTGAGCCCCGTACACTTCCGTCCGCTCGCCGAGGCGTTCGATGTGCTGAACCCTCCCGGAATATCCCTGGATTCCCCTGTAGGTTAGATATTCCGCATCCGATACGGCCCGGGCCAGGCGCACCGCGCCTTCCACCGTCCCGACGCCGGTTCGCGCCATGCCCACATCAATATCGACCAGCACGTTCAGGGAGTCGCCGCTCGCTTCGGCGGCTTCATCGAGTTGCGCCAGGTTTTGCTGATTGTCCGCCACCACCATCAGCCCCTCGGCTTCGGCGTTGAGTGCCGCGAGCCGGCGCAGCTTGCCGTCGCCGACCACGGGCGAGGAGAGGTGGACGCCGGGAATATCGGCGGCCGCCATGGCTTCGGCCTCGCGGAGCGTGGCGCAGCAGACTCCCAGGGCACCCGCATCGATCTGCTTGCGGGCTATGGCCGCGGATTTATGCGTCTTGGCGTGGGGCCGGAGATCGAGACCGATCGCCGCATGATCCCGGGCCATTTTGGCAATGTTGCGTTCGAGCGCGCCCAGCTCGACGATCAGCGCCGGCGTTGCGAGCCGATGGCGCGAGCCGGGCCGGCCGATCAGGGTTTGGTTGGGTCCGAGGTTGGAAGTCGGGCTCATCTGCGCCATCCGCGGCTACCGAGGTTGAACCAAGTCATAGCACGGGCGCCGGATCAAGCAATGCCCCTGCCCATCAACTCCAAACCGGCGACTTTCCACCAGTCGGACTTGTCGCAATCCATTCAAACGCCGTAATTGCGTCTATGGTATGATCGTGCATAATCGGCATATTGTTCGTAATCCGAACATTTATTAAGAATAACAATAAGAGATGGGAGAGATGGAATGATTTTCTTCGGCAACGACAAGCGGCCGTTTGAATACGGGCCGTTCCCGCTCGAGCGGTTGAAGCGGGATGTGAGCGTGCTCGCCGGCGAAGCGGCGCGCCCCAAGGCGGCGAGGCCGGCCGCGAACGGCGCCGACAAGGGACCGCTCGGCGTCTCCCTTGCCAAGTATATGGACATCTACCGCGGGTTGGGGGTCAACGACCCGTTGCCGCCCAAGGCGCCGGTGCCCGATGACCTTCATCGCCGTTCAGTGGACATCAAGGGGGCCGCCTACTTCCTGGACGTGGCTCAGGTCGGCATTTGCGAAATTCCGGAGAACGCGTGGTATGCCGATGCGGCGCCGTCCGGCCACACCCATGCGGTGGTCATCGTCCAGGCGCATGGACGGATGCCCGAACCTGAAAATCTGGCGCATGCCTGGTGCCTCGATCTGGAAAAGGAGGCGGCGTCCCTGCGGGCCTACGAGGTCGCCATCGCGGTTGCCGAACACATCCAGTTCATGGGCTTCGAGTCCGGAGCCCACGACGCCTACGAGGGTGACGTGGATATGGACCGGTTGGCGGTCATCGCCGGCGTGGCGCTGCGCGACGGCGACGGAATCACCAATCCCTATCTGGGCAGGGAGTTCGAGATCGCCGTGGTGACGACGGCATACGAGCTGGAGACCGACCGGCCGCTGCACGCCAGCGCGAGGAGCGCCAAGGGTCTCGGCTATTGGCTTGGTGTCGGCGGCGCGGTGCCGGGAATCGAGTGGAACCGGCGCAAGAAGCGCCGCAGCGACCTTGGCATATTCCCGATGGAACAGGTCGACCGGGTCGAGAGACCGACGACGCTGATCATCGACGAAGAAGTTCCCCGGGTGCCGAAACGCGCCGAGTTTTTCGAGCGGGCCGCCCGCGGCGACCTCGGCGACAAATCGCGCATCGAGCGCAACCGGTTCGCCTTCAAGCACCCCTTCGCCCAGGCCATGGTCAGCCTGATCAAGTCCATGGTGCCGCACCAGGGCGGCGACGTGGCGCCGGTGGCGCCCGGCTATGACGACCCGGCGGCGAACGCGCGGGCCATCAAGTCGCTGAGTTATTTTCTCGGCTCCGAGGTAACCGGCATTTGCGAAGTGCCGGAGTACGCCTGGTATTCCCACAAGAAGGACGGTTCGGAAATCACGCCTTACCACAAGTATGCGGTGGTGATGCTGATCGACCAGGGCTATGAGACCATGGAAGGGGCCTCCGGCGACGATTTCATTTCCGGGGCGCAATCCATGCGCGCCTATATGCGGGGCGCCGAGATCGCCGGGATCATGGGCGATATGCTGCGCCAGCTCGGGTTCTCGTCCCGCTCCCAGACCAACGCGGATTCCGACGTGCTGCACACGCCGGTAACCCTTTGGGCGGGCCTTGGCGAACTCAGCCGAATCGGCGAAGTGATTCTCAATCCCTTTATCGGTCCGCGCCTGAAGACCGTCGTGCTGACCACCGATATCCCGCTCGAGGTGGACAGGCCGGTCGATTTCGGCCTCCAGTATTTCTGCGAAAATTGCTGGAAATGCGCCCGCGAATGCCCCTGCGACAGTATTTCCTGGGGCAAGAAGGTGATGTTCAACGGTTATGAAATGTGGAAGCCGGATGTGGAGCGCTGCACCCGCTACCGGGTCACCAATCCCAAGGGTCTTGCCTGCGGGCGGTGCATGAAGACCTGCCCCTTGAACAAGGTGGTGACCGCCCAGGGTCCGATCATGACCCGCATTGCCTCCTGGTTCGGGGTTAACCAGCGCTGGTCGAAACCGTTCCTGGTGCCGATCGCCGTGTGGCTGGACGACTTCCTGCGCCACGGGGTCCGGAACCCGGTGAAGAAGTGGTGGCTTGATATGGAGATCGTCGACGGTGTCGCCGTCGAGCCCCGCAAGGGCGTCAATCAACGGGATCTCAATCTCGACCACAAGATCGATCCCGACCAGCAGAAGATGGCGTACTACCATGCCGACATGATGCCTCCGGGCAATCTCATGGACCCGTTGCCCGTCGATCGGAAAGAAGCGTTGGAGGCCAAGGCGCTGTTGGAGACGCCGGAAGAGGCCAAGGCGCGCCTCGCGGCCGGCAAGCCGAAACCGGAACATTATAATCCGACGCCGGCGTTGGCGGAGGTCGAAGGCCAACGGACGGACGAGAACACGGCCATCTGGGATAAGCCGAGAGCCAGCACGTAAACTTCCGAGGAACCGACATGGACGTCAACGGACACGCCGCTTTTGTCTCCGGCGGCGCATCGGGCCTGGGCGCGGCCGCGGCCCGTCTTCTCGCCGCCAGGGGCGCGAAGATAACGATCGCCGATCTGAACGAAGACCTCGGCACGCAGGTCGCCGAAGAACTGGGCGGCGTTTTCGCGCCGTGCGACGTCACCGACGAGAGTGCCGTTCAGGCTGCGCTGGACGCCGGAATGGACGCCCACGGGCCGGCGCGTATTTTGGTCAACTGCGCCGGCATCGGCGGTGCGGCCCGGGTGGTCGGGCGCAATGGTCCTCACGATTTGGGTCTGTTCTCCAGGATCGTCACGATCAACCTCATCGGCACCTTCAACGCAACGCGCCTGTTCGCGGTCCATGCGACCCAGGCCGACGAGCTCGAGGACGGCGAGCGGGGCGTTGTCATCATGACCGCATCGGTCGCCGCCTATGACGGTCAGATCGGCCAGGCGGCCTATTCGGCGTCCAAGGGCGGCGTGGTCTCGATGACGCTGCCCATCGCCCGCGACCTCGCGCAGCGCGGCGTACGGGTATGCACCATCGCGCCCGGCGTTCTGTTGACCCCGTTGATGGATATTCTCCCGCCCGAAGCGCAGGAGTCGCTGGGCGTGAGCGTGCCGTTCCCGGCGCGCCTCGGAAAGCCCGAGGAATATGCCGAGCTGGCGCTTCACATTTGCGAGAACCGCTACCTGAACGGCGAGACGATCCGCCTGGACGGCTCGCTGAGGATGGCGGCGAGGTAGATCCGCCCATGGCCATCGCGCCAATTCGCCGAATAAATTTGGCAAAACCGTCCATCGGCATGGAAACGCTCGCCGATGGGAGCGTTTTGCTGACCAATGGCGACCCGCTGCGGGCCTATGAGACTCAATGGGGCGACATGCTCCGTCGCTGGGCCGCGGAACGCCCCGGCAAGACCTATCTGGCCGAGCGCGATGCCGCCGGCGGCTGGCGGAAGGTGACATACGCCGAGGCCCGGACGATCTGCGACAGCATGTCCCAGGCTCTGCTCGATCGCGGCCTGGGTCCGGAGAGGCCGGTGATGCTGTTGTCGGGCAATTCCATCGATCACGGTCTTCTGTCGCTGGCGGCCATGCAGGTCGGCATTCCCGTCGCGCCGGTGTCCCCGGCCTATTCGCTGATGAGCCGGGACTTCGCCAAGGTGAAGCTGATCAACGAGTTGGTGAAGCCGGGATTGGTCTACGTGGCCGGCGGCGGGATGTTCGAAAAGGTTCTGAACGCCGTGGATTTTGGCGGCGCCGAAATCCTCTATAGCGAGGATGCTCCCCCGGGGAGAGACGCCACGCAAATCGGCGAGCTCCAGGGAACCGCGGCGACGGGAGCCGTGGATGCCGCGTTCGCCGCCGTCGATCCCGATTCGGCGGCGAAATACCTCTTCACCTCCGGATCCACCGGCATGCCGAAAGGGGTAATCAATACCCACCGGATGCTGTGCGCCAATCAGCAGATGAACATCCAGCAAATCCCGTTCTATGCCGAGGTTCCGCCGGTGCTCGTCGACTGGCTGCCCTGGAACCACACGTTCGGGGGCAACTTCTGCCAGGGA
Organism: Rhodospirillales bacterium; assembly: GCA_022823235.1. Taxonomy (GTDB): domain Bacteria; phylum Pseudomonadota; class Alphaproteobacteria; order Rhodospirillales; family UBA2165; genus JAJDXO01. The sequence goes on along the minus strand of JAJDXO010000026.1, from coordinate 79,773 downwards.
TTGGTGTTGAAGACGGGCGGGACCTTCTACGTCGACGAGGGGAAACCTGCGCCCGGCCTGATCGAGAAGACGGTCGCCAATCTCCGGGAGATTTCACCGACCGCCCATTACAACGTGCCCGTCGGTTACGGCATGCTGGTGCCGTATCTGGAGCAGGACCAGGAGCTGCGCGAGACCTTCTTCAGGGATTTGGGCTTCATCTTTTATGCGGCCGCGGCGCTGTCGCAGGATTTGTGGCGGCGGCTGGAGAAGCTGGCATTGGACACGGTCGGCGAGCGGATCGTCATGGCGTCGGCCTTTGGCTCGACCGAATCCGCGCCGATGATCACCGCCACCCATTGGATCATCGATCACGCCGGCAATGTGGGCGTGCCGGCTCCGGGGGTAGAGGTGAAGCTTGCGCCGGTGGCCGAGAAAATGGAGATTCGCGGCAAGGGTCCGACCATCACCCCCGGTTATCTTGGCCGCCCCGATCTCACCCGGGCGGCGTTCGACGAGGACGGCTTCTTCAGGTTCGGTGACGGCATGCGGTTCGAGGACCCGGACGACCCGGCCAAGGGTTTGCTGTTCGACGGCCGGGTAACCGAGGACTTCAAGCTGGACACGGGAACCTGGGTGCATCCCGGCGTGCTGCGGCCGGATTTGATCGCTGCTGCGGCGCCGGCCATCCAGGACGCCGTCGTCTGCGGCCACGACAAGCCGTTTATCGGCCTTCTGGTCTGGCCCAATTCCGTCGGTTGCCGTGAGATCGGCGGCCTGGCCGAGGACGCATCGCCCGACGACATCGCCGCCAGTTCGGCGGTCCGCGATTTCATTGCCGGGAAGCTGGCGGCCCACAACAAGGAAGCGGGCGGCTCCAGCCGGTCGGTGAAACGGGTCCTGTTGATGACCGAGCCGCCGCAGATCGATGCCAACGAGATTACCGACAAGGGCTACGTCAATCAGCGGGCAACCCTCGACCGGCGGGCGGATCTCGTCGCCAAGCTCTACGAAGCCCGACCCGGCGACGATGTCATTCAAGTGGCATAACCGATGACCGGCGTCCAAGCGCCGTCCCGCGACCGGCGCCTGTTCGGCATCGGCTGCATGATCATCGGCATGCTGGGCATGGGCGGCGTCGATGCTTCCGGCAAATGGCTGGTGGGCGCCGACTATCATGTCTTTCAGGTGCTGGCGGTCCGGGGCTGGTTCATTATCGTGGCGTTCCTCATTTGGGCGGCGGCGACCGGCCGGCTCGCCGAATTGCCGACCAGGCGCCCCGGCCGTCATTTCATCCGCCTGCTGCTGGCGTTCCCGGGACCCGCACTGATGTTCACAGCGCTGATATACATGCCGCTCGCCGACGTGACGGTGATCGTCTTCGGCTCCACCTTCATGACCGCGGCGCTGTCGGTTCCCTTGTTCAAGGAACACATCGGTATCCACCGCTGGTTCGCCATCTTCATGGGGTTCGCGGGCGTGGTCATCGCGCTGCGCCCGGGGGCGGGGGTCTTCGAGCCGGCCGCCATCCTGGCGCTTCTGGCGGGGCTGTCTTTTGCGACCATCAACCTCACGGCGCGCTGGCTCAGGGAGACCGAATCGACGCTGCGGCTGGTGTTCTATGTCATGTTGGGGATGATGCTGATCGGAAGCGCCGCGCTCCCCTGGGTCTGGAAGCCCATGACGCTGGAGCACGCGGCCGTCTTCGCGGCCATGGGCGTGTTCACCCTGATCGGCTACGCGGGCATGACCCAGGCCTTCGTCGTCGCCCCGGTGGGCGCCGTGGCGCCCTTCGAATATACGGTGCTCCTGTGGGCGGTCATTCTCGGCTTCATCATTTGGGGGGATGTGCCGGACGCCTTCGTCTGGACGGGCGCCGCGCTGATCGTCGGCAGCGGACTGTATATGGTGCATCGCGAAGCGCGGGCCGAGGCGCTGGCGAAGGAACGGCGGACCGGCGCCGTTTGAACTCGGGCCCGGCAAGCGGTTAAATAACCGAAACACCGGGAGCAGCGTCCGGATGGACGGGTCATTCTCATTTAGCCTCGACGACAAATACACCTCCGACGACGGCCGCATTTACGTGACCGGCGTGCAGGCGCTCGTTCGATTGCCGTTGGTTCAGCATCGCCGGGACAAGGCCGCGGGGCTGGATACGGCAGGGTTCATTTCCGGATATCGGGGCTCGCCCCTCGGCGGATACGACACGGCGCTGTGGCAGGCGCAGCAGCACCTGGACGCACACCAGGTCACCTTCCAGTCGGGCGTCAACGAGGATATGGCGGCGACCGCCTGCTGGGGCACGCAGCAGTTGGGGGTCAGCGAGCCCTCGAAACACGACGGTGTGTTCGCCATCTGGTACGGCAAGGGGCCCGGCGTCGACCGGTCCGGCGATCCGCTCAAGCACGGCAACCTGGCGGGCTCCTCCAGCCACGGCGGGGTATTGGTGCTTGCCGGCGACGACCACATGGCCAAGTCTTCGACCACGGCGCACCAGTCGGAACAGGCGCTCATCGCCGCAATGATCCCCATCCTCAATCCGGCCAACGTCCAGGAAATACTCGATTTCGGCTTGGCGGGAATCGCGCTCAGCCGCTACTCGGGGTGCTGGGTCGGCCTCAAGTGCGTTGCCGATACGGTGGAGAGCGCCGCGTCCGTCGACGGCTCCCTGGACCGGATGCAACTCACCGAGCCCGGGGATTTTCATATTCCGCCGGATGGAGTCCATTTCCGTTGGCCGGACGGGGCGGTCGCCAAGGAGGTCCGGCATGTGGACGTCAAGCTCAAGGCGGCTCAGGCCTTCGTCCGCTGGAACAGGCTCGATCGTCAGACCCACGCCTCCGGGACCAAGCGTCTCGGCATCGTTGCGACGGGCAAGGCATGGACGGATGTCTGCCAGGCCTTCGAGGAGCTGGGTCTGACCGACCGGCAGGTGGCCGACCTCGGCATCAGCGTGTTCAAGGTGGCGATGCCCTGGCCGCTGGTCCCCGAGCCGGTGCGGGAGTTCTGCGCCGGGCACCAGGAGGTCCTGGTGGTCGAGGAGAAGCGCAATATCATCGAAGACCAGCTGGCCCGGATGTTATTCGATCTCCCCGACGGCCGGCGGCCCCGGCTGGTCGGCAAACGGGACGAGAAGGGCCGGGCGCTGGTGCCGGAATCCGGCGAGTTGACCGGCACGATGCTGGCGCGGATCATCGCCGGCCGCTTCCTGGACGAGGAACGGCGGAGCTGTCTCAACGACGCCCTGAGTGCGCTGTCGCGGCGGACCCAGGCAGAGGGCCGCAATGCCGATCTTGGCGAGCGAAAGCCCTGGTTCTGCGCCGGCTGTCCTCACAACACCTCGACCAAAGTGCCGGAGGGGTCCAGCGCCCTCGCGGGCATCGGCTGTCATACGCTGTCGGTCTATATGGACCGCTCGGTCGGCGCCTATACCCACATGGGCGGCGAGGGCGGCACCTGGATCGGCATGGCGCCGTTCTCGACGACGGAGCACATGTTCCAGAACATGGGCGACGGCACCTATTATCACTCGGGCCTGCTGGCGGTACGCGCCGCGGTCCGGGCCGGGGTCAATATCACCTACAAGATCCTGTACAATGATGCCGTCGCGCTGACCGGCGGCCAGGCGGTCGAAGGCAATCTGACGCCGGCGGACATTACCCGTCAGCTTCGCGCCGAAGGCGTGCGCCGCATCCTGGTGGTCACCGACGAGCCCGAAAAGTACCCCGAAGATACCCCTTTCGCCGACGGGGTGGAGGTTCATGAGCGCCACGAGTTGGACCGGCTGCAGCGCGAGCTTCGTGAGGTGCCGGGCGCCACGGCCATCGTTTATGACCAGACGTGCGCCGCGGAGAAGCGCCGGCGGCGCAAGCGCGGCACGTTTCCCGATCCGGATCAGCGCATGTTCATCAACGACCTGGTCTGCGAGGGATGCGGCGATTGCGGCGAGACGTCCAACTGCGTGGCGGTGCGTCCGGTCGAAACGCCATTCGGCCGCAAACGGGCCATCGACCAGTCTTCCTGCAACAAGGATTTCACCTGTCTCGACGGCTTTTGCCCCAGCTTCGTGACGGTCCGGGGCGGCACGCTCAGGAAGGCCGCCAAGCCGGAAACGGCGTCAGGCGGCGATCCGGCGGCCGGTCTTCCGATTCCCGCCGCCGCCGGATTCGATGTCACCTGCAATGTGCTTTTGGGCGGTATCGGGGGGACCGGCGTGATTACCGTCGGCGCGCTGCTCGGCGTTGCCGCGCACCTGGACGGCCTCGCGGTATCGGTTCTCGATCAGACGGGGCTGGCGCAGAAGAACGGTGCGGTGGGCTCCCACGTGCGGATCGCCCGGTCGGTCGAGCACTTGGCCGCGACCCGCATCGGCGCCGGCATGACGGATGTCCTTCTCGGGTTCGACATGATCACCGCCGCCAGCCAGGAGATGATTTCCACCCTGTCGCGGGATCGCAGCCATGCGGTCGTGAATTCCCATCTGGTGCCGCTGGCGAGCTTTGCGGAGCAGCCCGATATGTCCATCGACGGCGGCGGATACCGGGATGCCATTTCGGCACAGATCGGCGCCGAGCGCGCCACGATGCTGAACGCGACACATCTCGCGGAACGGATTATGGGCGATACGATCATGTCCAACATCTTCATGATCGGCTTTGCGCTCCAAAAGGGATATCTCCCGGTTTCACTCGGCTCGCTCGAAAAGGCGATCCGCCTCAATGGCGTCGCGGTGGAGGCCAACCTTCGGGCGCTCGCCTGGGGACGGGTCGCCGCCGAGGACCTGTCCCGGGTGCTGGAACTGGCCGGCGGGGAGGATGATGCCCAACCGCCCGAGACCGTCGACCGGATCGTCGAACGGCGGGTGGAATCGCTGACGGCGTATCAAAATGCCGGCTTCGCCGAGACCTATGGCTCAGCGGTCGCACGGGTCCGCGACGCCGAAGCCGCCGTGGCGCCCGGCCGCACCGAGTTGACCGAGGCCGTCGCGCGGTCCCTCTACAAGCTGATGGCGGTAAAGGACGAGTACGAGGTGGCCCGGCTGTTCACCGATGGCCGCTTCGAGGCGAAACTTCGCGAACAATTCGAGGGCGATTTCAAGATTGCCTTCAACTTCGCGCCGCCGATGTTCGCCAAGATCGATCCGGTGACCGGCCGGCCCGAGAAGATGGCCTATCCGGCGCCGTGGTATTTTGCCCTCCAATTGCTGGCCAAACTGAGGTGCCTGCGGGGCACGGCGCTCGACATCTTCCGCTACTCCGAAGACCGCAAGATGGAGCGAAAGCTGCTGTCCGCCTACCAGGGAACGCTCGACGAAATCCTGTCGAACCTGAATGCGGCCAATTATGAGACCGCCGTCGAGCTCGCCGCGCTGCCGCAGTCGATCCGCGGGTATGGTCCGGTCAAGGACAAGCACGCCGAAGCGGCGCGGGAAAAGGCCAAGGCACTTCGTGAACTGTTCCACCAGAACCCCGCGGAGGCCGAGGCGGCGGAATAGCTAAAGACCGATCCTTTCTCCAACGGCCGCGATGCGTTTCAGCCGCTCGATAATGGGCGGCTCCAGGAATTGGCCGTCGATCATTACCGCCGCCTGATCCTGGGCGTCGAACCTGGCGATCAGGTCGCGGGCCTCGGCGACCTCTTCCGCCGAGGGTGAAAACACGCCGTTGACCGCCTCCACGTGTTTGGGGTGGATCAAGGATTTGCCGGTGAAGCCGAGTTTCCGTACCGCCTGGGCTTCCGCGGCCAGCCCGTCCAGGTCCTGAATATGGAACCAGGGCGCATCGAGCACATCGACGCCGGCGGCGCGGGCCGCCGCGACAAGCCGGGACCGGGCGTAGAGCAGCGGTTCCCAAGCATGCTCGGCGCGGAGGTCGAGGGCCATATCCTGGGAGCCCAGCATGATGAAACCCACCCGCTCGTCGGCGGACGCGATTTCGAAAGCCGCTTCGAGCCCGCGGGCGGACTCGATCAGCGGGTGGATGAGCATTTCGCGGCCCTTGGTGGCATCGGCAACGGTACGCACGTGGTCCGGATCGCCGCACTTGGGGATCACCACGCCGTCCGGCGGCGCATCGGCTTCGGCGAGGGCGGCGAGATCGGCTCGTCCGGCGCCGGTTTCCACCCCGTTGATACGCATCAGGCGCTCGACGGAACCGTCATGGGTGTCGGCGAAGACCGCGAGTGTGTTGCTCCGGGTCTTGTCCTTCACATCGGCGGCAACCGCGTCCTCCAGATCGACGCAAACGATGTCGGCCCCGCTGGCGAGCGCCTTGGGATAAATCTCGATGCGGGCGCCCGGCATGTAGAGCAGGGTGCGGCGCACGGGAACGGCCGTTTCAGTCATCCGTCCATTATGAGTGCCGGGGTGCCTCGATTCCACCGTCGTTTCCTGATAGCCCTAGGCCGAAGGCAATTGAAGGAGATGGACCATGACGGGTCCGCTGGAAGGTCTATTGGTGGTCACCCTGGAACAGGCGGTGGCCGCCCCCTATTGCACCTCGCGGCTGGCGGATGCCGGCGCCCGGGTCATCAAGATCGAGCGCGAAAGCGGTGATTTCGCCCGCGCCTATGACAGTGTCGTTCATGGTGAAAGCGCCTATTTCGTATGGCTCAACAGAGGGAAGGAAAGCATCGTCCTCGACATCAAGGATGACGATGACCAGGCGCTCCTTCACCGGATGATCGCCGGAGCGGATGTATTCGTCCAAAACCTGATCCCCGGGGCCGCCGATCGGGCCGGGTTCGGCGGAGAGGCGCTCCGCGAGGCGCATCCGCATCTCATCACCGCCGACATTTCCGGCTACGCGGAGGAGGGCCCCTCAAGGGACATGAAGGCCTATGACATGCTGGTCCAGGCCGAGACGGGGCTCGCCTCCATCACCGGAACGCCCGAGGCGCCCGGCCGTGTCGGAGTCTCGGTTTGCGATATCGCCGCGGGCATGTACGCCTATTCCGCCATCCTGGAGGCGGTGATTTCCCGCCGGCAAACGGGCAAGGGGCAGGGGATCAAGGTCTCCCTTTTCGATGGCATGGCCGACTGGATGGCGGTGCCGCTGCTCCACAACGACTACGGCGGCGCGGCGCCGGCTCGGGTGGGGCTTCGCCATCCCTCCATCGCCCCCTATTCGAACTTCCGGTGCGCCGACGGCGGCCTGCTGGTTCTGTCCATACAGAACGAGCGGGAATGGGCATCCTTTGCCGCCGACATTCTCGGCCGTCCCGACTATGCGAATGACGGCCCCTATTCGACCGCGGCGCTGCGGGTGGAGAACGTCCACCGGCTGGAGGCCGAGATCCAGTCCGTGTTCGATCAACATGACCGCGAAGAGATGGCGGCAAAACTTCTAAATGCGGGCATTGCGTTCGGCCGGGTCAACTCGGTGGCCGAGTTCTCCGGTCATCCCGATCTGCGCCGGATCGAAGTCGCCACCGGGACCGGGCCCGCCGCGATCCCCGCGCCGCCCGCGCGGCTGACAGGCGCGCCCCGGGAACCGGGGCCGGTCCCGTCTCTCGACGAACACGGCAGTGCGCTTCGCCGGGAATTCGGCGCTTAGCCCGCATGTCTCACCGGGGTCATGGTCTGCGCGGCGTGGTAAAGGCCGGGCGTAAAAATGCCGCCGGAAACGGCGGCTGCGGTTCGAACGGCGGGACCGGCGCGCAAAGCTCCCGATCCTAGGAAAAAACCATACCATATCGGTCGCATATGTCGCAAGCGTTTTTTTGAATTATTTTCATAACTTCATAGAATTTTCGCCCAACCGGGGATAATCGGGAGGGATATCGGCCGGGAGCGCACCTCGAAATATGGAATAAACATCTAAAAATAAACAATTTTATCATTTTTTCCAAAATGATGCGGACTTTGGAAATATTTGCGGCGCCGGACGGGTTTTCGGCGCACGACCCGAAGGGTGGCGCTCTCGGGCCGGCAGCGCCGCGCAGACCATGACCCTGGCCGGGAATTCAACGCCCAGACTGGATGAGGCTCATCCCCCATGGCAATATGCGGGCCTATTTCGGGGGGAGCCCAAAATGATCGTTAATTCATTGGATCACTGGTCCATCGCGTCCAAGCGATTGGAAGACAGCAGAAAGTTCTACGAGGACGTTCTCGGCCTGGAGGCCGGCTTCCGGCCCAAACTGAAATCCACCGGCTATTGGATGTATGCCGGGGACAAGGCGATTATTCATCTGGTCAAGGACGAGAGCGAGGACCTGGACGGCACGCCGCTGCCCGAAGGCCAGGGCACCAAGGAGGATATGGAAGACAGCGGGATCGACAACCACATCGCCTTCACCATCGAAGACGCGGATGAGGTCCTGAACCTGCTGAAGGATCGCGACATCGGCTATTGGGACCGGGACCTGTCGGATCGCGGCCTCTATCAAATCTTCATCAAGGATCCCAACGGGGTGATCCTCGAACTCAACTACTATTCGACGTAATCCTACTCGCCGGCCTGGGCCGCAAGCGCAAGCCCGATCGCTTGACTTTCATCTCTCCGCATGGTGCCTTGATTTCATAAAAATGAGCATGATCCGCGGCCATTTCGGCGGCGGATTTCCAGGGGAGGCCCAAGGGAGGCCAAGGGGAGGAAGAATCCGCGGATGGTCACCAATTTACTGGTTGTCGATTCCGAGGCGGACTTTTATCGCGGCCATCTCTCGCCGCTTTTTCCCGACGTCAATTTTCTTTTGGCGCCTGACGGCGATGCGGCGGAAGAGCATCTTCCGGCCGCCGAAATCCTGTTTTCCATCGGCCGGTGGCTGACGCCGGAGCGTCTTGCGGCGTGCGGAAAGCTCAAATGGATTCAGTGCAGCATAACCGGCACCGATCACCTGACCGACCTGCTCGAGGCGCGGCCCGACATTCTGTTGACCAACGGCCGGGGCATTCACGGACCCCAAATGTCGGAGATTACGGTTCTTCATATGATGGCCATGTACCGGCAGGTCGGCCGGCTTGCGCGAAACCAGCGGGACCATGTCTGGGAACGGTTTTTGCCCAGGGTATTGGACAACCGCGTGGCGGTCATATTGGGCGTCGGCGCCATCGCCGGGCATCTGGCCGGTGTCCTCAAAGCGTTCGGGATGACCGTCCATGGCATCTCGGCTTCGCCGCGCGACGTGCCCGGCTTCGATCGGATTTACGGCCGTGACGAGCTGCTCGAGGCGGCAGGCGAAGCGGACTTCTTCATCGTCCTCGTGCCGTTCACGCCGGAGAACGACAAGATCGTGAACGCCGACGTGTTCGAGGCCATGAAGCCGACGGCAATGCTGGTGAATGTGGCCCGCGGCGGCGTGGTCGATGAGGCGGCTCTCATCGACGCGCTCGACGGCGGCAAGATATCCGGGGCGGGTCTGGACGTATTCGAAACGGCGCCGCTGCCCGACGATAATCCGCTTTGGGATATGGAGAACGTCTTCATTACGCCGTTTACCGGCGGACGCAGCGATCAATACGAGCAGAACCTGCTGACTATTCAGGAACCCAATCTCCGTGCCTACTTGGCGGGTGAACGGGATAAGATGATCAATATCGTTTCCGGCGGGTGAGCGCCGGTCCAGGGAAGGGAGAATACCGTGGTTGAAATGTCCGAACGTCTTAACATGCCGTTGTCCGACGCCGAGATGGAGCGTCGCTGGACAGCTGTTCGCAGCGCGATGGAGGATGCCGGCGTCGATGTCCTCCTCATGCAAAACAACAACGACCACATGGGCGGCTACTGCAAGTACTTTACCGACCTTCCAGCCACGAACGGCTATCCGCATACGGTCGTTTTTCCGCGCGACGATGCGATGACCTTGATCCATCAGGGTCCGTTCGGCGGCGACCGGGAAATTCCCGTCGAAGGCGACGGCATCCACCGCGGTATCAAGCGCTTGTTGACCACCCCCAGTTTTGCTTCGGTTCCCTACACCGCGGATTACGATCCCGAGCTCGCCGCTAAGGCGCTCGAACCCTATCAGGGGGGGACCATCGGCCTTCTGGGGACCTATCAAATGTCGTTTGCCATGGTCGACTATTTGAAGCGGGGCAATTTCTCCAACACCAACTTCGTCGACTTCTCGGATGCCGTCGACCGCATCAAGGTGATCAAGAGCCCGGAAGAACAGGAGCGGGTAAAGGGTTGCGCGGCCCAGCAGGTGGAAGCCATGAAGGCCGCCATCGAGGCGATCAAGCCCGGTATGCGCGATTCGGATGTTGCCGCCGTGGCCCGCCACAAGGGCGAAAACCTGGCCAGTGAGCAGGGAATCTATTTGTGCTCATCGGCGCCGCTCGGAACCCCCGCGACCATCGGCGGGCGGCACAACCAGAATCGCGTCATCGAGAAGGGCGATGTGTTCTCGCTGCTGGTCGAGAACAACGGCGACGGCGGCTTTTTCACCGAAATCGGCCGCACCATCGTTCTCGGCAAGGCAAGCCAGGAAATGAAGGACAATCTCGAACTCGTCCTCGAGGCCCAGAAGCACACACTGGGCCGGCTGAAGCCGGGCGCCGACTGCAAGGAAATCTGGGATGCCCACAACGCGTGGCTCGAAGAGCGGGGGAAGCCGAACGAGTCCAGGCTCTACTGCCACGGCCAGGGCTACGATCTGGTGGAACGGCCCCTGGTCCGCTTCGATGAGCCGATGAAGATCGAGAAGGATATGAACCTGGTTTGCCACCCCGGATGGGTCGGCGACGGGGCGTTCAACTGGATTTGCGACAACTACATCATCGGCGATGACGGGCCGGGCGCCTCGATCCACGAATTCCCGCAGGAAATCATTGAGGTGGACGTTTAGCCCTTTTCCTCTCCGGGGGAGCGTGCGGGCGATGCTCGCCCAATCCCCGGTTCGGAATCCAGACCTTACCCCGCCGCCACCTCGGCATGGATGTCGAGCAGCGGACCCACGGTTTCGGCGGGACGCCGTCCAAAACCGCATTCCGTCGCGACACCGTAGCCGGACACGTACTTGTCGGCGGTTGTCATCCGTCTGCGCGTGCCCTCGACCCCGTCGGTGTCGTGGATGAGACCAAGGAACAGCCGCGTCTCCGGTTTCAATGACAGGTTGGCGAGCGCTTCGAAGTAAGCCTCGTCGTCCCGTTCGACCGGAACCGGCATGTGAATCCAGTCGATGTTGCGGCCCACGCCGGCGGACAAGCGGTTGGCGAGATCCACCATGGGAGCCATGTCGCGGGGCTCGATGAAATGCTTGCCGCCGAATGATCCGTAGCAGAAGTGATAGCCCATCTCGATGTCCGCCGGGACGGCGTCGCCGCACTTGACCAACCGCTCGGCGATCCCGTCCCGGTGGAACGGGAAGTAGGTCTGCCGCGCGCCGTCGAAGGCCTGCATGTCATGCGCGTTGTCCCACTGCCAGGCGATCTGGTCGTGAGGCAATGCGTCGGCAACCTGTTCGATTTCCCGCAGCATGCGGGATTCGTAAGCGTGTTCCACCAGGATACGATGGTCGGGCGCGATGGCCGAATTGATCACGTTGAAGGGTGACGGCACGGCGATCAGGAACTTTATGCCTTCGCCGATCCTGCCCGCCTTCTTCAGTTTTTCGAATTCGGCATAGCTCTCGATGGCGCAGTCGGCGTAACCGAGCGGCCGCATCTCCAAATCCTTGGGTGAGACGTTTTCCTTGATCCGGAACCAGGTGGTATGCGCCATGGCCCGCCCGGTGCCGGTCACCGCCGTTGCATTGCGGTAGTCTCCCTCGGACTGGACCGCATCCAGCTGGGGGTGATCGGCGAAGACATGATCCTGCCACCTGATCCAGGCGAGGCGCTCGCCGGTCTCGCCGTCGGGGATTCGTTTACAGGCGTCGCCAAGCTTCTCGGCGACGGTCTCGAACACTTCGCGGGCATCGGCCAACGGAATGCTGCCGCATAAATGGATTTCCCGTGCCGGCATTTGATCCTCCCTGGATTGGTGCCGTTCTTTGATGCGACTTTGCGCCGCCGGCGCGATTGAGGTCAAGACGGGGATGCCCATAGAGCAGTTTCCGGGCCGATTTTGCTGTTCCCTGCCCGGTCCCAGCGGATAGAATGCCGGCAAACATGACAAAATCGGGGGTGCGAATGAGCATCGATCGGGTCGAATCCTTGGTCTATGGCGTCGAGGACATGGAAGCCTGTGTCCGGTTCCTGGAGGATTGGGGCTTGGAGCAGGTCGAGGCGGGATTGCACGGCGCGACATTCCAGACGCCGGAAAACCAGCACGTGGTGCTGCTGGGAATTGACGATCCGGCCCTGCCGCCGAACCTCGAGGAGGGTCCCACGGTTCGCGAGACCGTTTGGGGCGTCAGCGACGAGGCGCACCTGAAAGCAATCGTCGACGAGCTGTCATCGGACCGGGACGTGGCCGAGGACGGAAACGGAACCTTCCATTCCATGGACGACGCGGGCCTGGGCATCGGCTTCCGGCTGAAGGACGAGTTCGATGTCGCCGGTTCGGAGCCGGTGCAGAATTTCAAGGAGCACGTGCCGCGGCTCAATGCGCGCATCGATCAGATCGACCGCCCCCGCCCCATGCGGATCGGCCACGTGGTGTTCAATATTCCGAGTACCATCCGGGAGAAGGCTGTCTCGTTTTATACCGACCGGCTGGGATTCCGGATCACCGACGCGGTGACCGGCATGGGCGATTTCATGCGGCCCGACGGCTCGACCTATCATCATGTGCTGTTTCTGGCTCACCGGGACAGGGACGGGGCGCCGGCAAGGATCGCCTTCAATCACGTCGCCTACGAGGTTCGCGATTTCGAGGAGATCGTCATCGGCGGCAAATGGATGCGGGACCGTGGCTGGGACACGTCGCGCAGTCCGGGCCGCCACAATCTGGGATCGAACCTGCACTGGTACTTCGCCTGTCCCCTGGGCGGCGAGATCGAGTATTTCTCCGACATGGACCGCATGGACGACGATTGGGAGACCCGCCACTGGGACGAGCCGCCGGTGGTGAATTTCTGGAAGGCCGAAATCGTCCTGTAATTCCCGGGCAGGCCCGCTAACATCCCTTCCAACCGTATCAATTTGCAAATTCAGGGAGGAAGTGATGTCCAAGGAAATCGTCCATGTCCCGAGCTTCAGGGAGCTGAAGCGGGAAGACGGAAAGCCCCTGGCACCCATATCATCGGGCGTGAAGGCCAACGGCTTCGTATTCGTTTCCGGGATGCCGCCCGTCGATCATGAAACCGGCGGGTTCGTCTCCGGCGACATCCAGGCGCAGACCCGGAAAAGCCTCGAAAACGTCCAGGCGGTTCTGGAGGCGGCGGGCTCCTCCCTGGACAAGGTGGTGAAAACGACGGTGTATTGCACCAACTCCGGCTACTACCAGCAGGTCAACGACGTGTACCGCGAGTTCTTTCCCGACGACCCGCCGGCCCGGACGTTCGTCACCGTTGCGTCCTGGCCCATGGCCTTCGATATCGAAATAGAATGCGTCGCGGTGGAGTAGACCCGGCCTAAAACGCCGCGCCTTCCATGGCGGCGAAGCGGACGGCGAGGACCTCCCGGCTGGTGATCTTTCCGTCCATGTCCTTGTCGACGACCATCAGCTGCTGGGCTTCGCCGAGACCCGCGGGGATCACCATCCGGCCGCCGGCCTTGAGCTGCTGAAGCAGCGCCGGCGGGATGAGTTCCGGCGCGGCGGCGACCATGATCCGGTCATAGGGCGCATGGTCGGGCCAGCCGTTATAACCGTTGCCGGTCCGCATGCTTATGTTGGCGCACCCCGACCCGTTCAACCGCTGCGCCGCCTGTTCGGCGAGTTCCGTGACATATTCGACGGTGTAGACGTGCGCCGCCAGCCGGGCCAGGACGGCGGTGTGGTAGCCGAGCCCGGTGCCGATTTCCAACACCGCATGGCCGCCGTCGATCTCCAGCAACTCCGTCATCAACGCCGCGATGAACGGCTGGGAGATGGTCTTGTCGTGGCCGATGGGCAGCGGTCCGTCGGCGTGGGCGTAGGCGCGGATTTCCGCCGGCACGAATTCATGGCGGGGGACGTCGGCCATGGCGCTCAGGGTCCGCGCACTCATTCGCGCAACGCCGGTCAGTTCCTTGGTCGCCTCGGTATGGGAGGCAATCAAATCGACCATCATTTGCCTGAGCGGCGTATACGGGTCTTCCATCATCGCCCCCGGATTAAATCACGATTGGGGCAAATCTTTGGCGGAATTCGTCTCAATTTCCCGTCAGGGACGCCATTGAACGCCATCAGATGCCGCTAGAGCCGATCATGGTTTGTCGGAATCGCTTTGCGATGCCGGCAATCCATGTGAATCGGCTCTACACTATTGATATAGATCGGATTCACATGTTTTGACGAAACCGCGCCGTGGTTCCGTCAAAACATGACCCGATCTAGACCGACTTCTATTCGTCGTAGGTGACCAGGGTCGAGCAGGGGATGTCCAGTTTGGACCGGCCGTTCAAGAAGGTCAGTTCAAGGATGCAGGCGGCGCCGACCACTTCGGCGCCGACCTTGCGAAGCAGCGTCGCGGCGGCCGCCATGGTCCCGCCGGTCGCCAGCAGATCATCGACCAGCACGACCCGCTGACCCGGCTCGACCGCGTCGGCCTGAACCTCAACCGTGTCCGTGCCGTATTCGAGATCATACTCGTAGCTGATTTTTTCGCCCGGAAGCTTGCCTTCCTTCCGAACCATGATGAATCCCATCCCCAACTTGAGGGCGAGGGGGGCGGCAACGAGGAAACCGCGAGATTCGATTCCGGCCAGGACGTCCGGTTGATGACGGCTTACCTCCTTGGCCAGGCGGCCCATTGTCACCTGCCAAGCGTCGGCGTCGGCCAACAGAGTTGAGATGTCGTAGAAAAGGATGCCGGGCTTGGGAAAGTCAGGAATTTCGCGAATATGATCCTTGATATCCATGCTTGATTCCTTGGGTTGGCCGCCGTCCACTTTTGGGACGAAACGAGGGCGCATCCTAGACCGCGCGAATACCAGCGGCAACGTGCCTTCGGAGAATTTTCCGGATGACCCGCGTCCTGCACAGGCGGACCGATTGCACCCCGCCCTATATTGCTCAAGCCAGCGATATTGCCGGGATCGTCGGACGGCCCGGTGAGGCCGTGGACATCGCGATCGCCCCTCTCCGGGGGCGGTCCGAATTTCCATTATGAATTTAGGGGGTTGTTCCCGGCGGAAACGCTGGGCTAGGCTAATTTTGCCGTGGCGCCAGACAGTATTATTGGCCGCAGTGGCCAGGGTCCGCGGGTAGGCAGTTTCGATCGAGCGTCGGCGCACGGGAACATTGATTTCCGGTTTTGTCGGGGCTATGGCGCGTACGTTCGTGTTCCGTGATCGGTCGGTTGCCTGCCAGGGGGGGGCGGCAGTTCAGCGGCCGTCGTCCGGCGCGGCACGGTGATTTATCGACTACGTCCTTTGATAAACCAGGAGCAAAAAAATGTTAAAGAAAGTAACTGTTTCAACTCTGGTCTTCGGTCTGGCGGCGGGCGCCTTCATGCTGTCCGCCAACGACGCCGATGCCCAGAGCAAACGGAAGTTCATCGCCATCGGTACCGGCGGCCCGACCGGCGTCTACTTCGCCACGGGTAACGCCATTTGCCGACTGGTCCACAAAGAAGCGGCCGAAGGACGCAAATCAGGCCGTAAGCACGGTATCCGTTGCTCGGCGCCGTCCACGGGCGGGTCAAACTACAATATCGGCCAGATCCGTGACGGCGAACTGGACTTCGGTGTCGCTCAGTCCGACTGGCAATACCATGCCTTCAACGGCTCCGGTGGTCCGTGGAAAGGCAAAGCCTTCAAGAAAGTCCGGGCGGTCTTTTCCGTTCATCCGGAACCGCTGCAGATCATCGTTCGCGGCGATTCGGGCATCAAAGGCTGGGATGATCTCAAGGGCAAGCGGGTCAACATCGGTAACCCGGGCTCCGGACAACGGGGCACCATGGAACTGCTGATGCAACAGGCCGGCTGGACCAAGAAGGACTTCAAACTCGCGACCGAACTGACGTCCACCGAGCAGTCCAAGGCACTTTGTGACGGCAAGATCGATGCCTATGTCTATACGGTTGGCGTGCCCAACGCCGGCGTGGCCATCGCCACCGACGGCTGCGGCGCCATGATCGCCAACTTCAACAACGCTCTTGCCAAGAGCAATGTCACCGCCGCCAAGCCTTACTACGCTTGGGCGACCATTCCGAAAGGCACCTACAAGACCACCGCCAGCGACGTCACCACCTGGGGCGTCAAGGCCACCTTCGTCACCTCCGCCGACGTTCCCGCGGATGTGGTCTACGAAGTGACCCGCGCGGTCTTCGAGAATATCGGTGACTTCCGGAAGCTGCATCCGGCATTCCGCAACCTCGATCCAAAAGTGATGGTCAAGGACGGTCTGTCGGCCCCGCTGCATCCGGGCGCCGCCAAGTACTACAAAGAAAAGGGCCTGATGTAGGTCCCGAAGCCGGGAGGGAGGGCCGGAAGGCCCTCCCTTTTCCCATATGTTGCCGGGACGGATGTCCGCGGAACTGAAACAGGGGCGTGTCACAGGGGGCAGCCGTGGCCGATGTGCCGAGCGCAAACATTTCCGATGAGGAAATTCAGGCAAAAATAGAAGAGGTCGAATATACCGGCCGCAAAGCGGGTCCGGCCCTTGGAAGCATAATTGCCGTGGTCGCGGCCGTCTGGTCGCTGTTCCAACTGTGGATCGCGTCGCCCCTGCCGTTCCTGCTCGATTTTGGAATTATCGTCGATGTTCCCGCCCGCGGCATTCACCTCGCGTTCGGCTTGCTGCTGGTCTACCTCATGTTCCCGGCGGCCAAGGCGCTGGCGCACAAGAGAATTTCGCCTCTAGATATCGCCTTTGCGCTGATTGGCGCCTTTGCGGCCCTTTGGGTGATGATCGATCAGGAGGGCATCACCCGGCGGCTCGGTTCCCTGCTGGAGGTTGAGTTCGCGGGCATCACCATCCCGGTGGAGTTCTTGATCGGGCTCGCCGGCATATTGTTGCTTCTGGAGGCAACGCGCCGCGCCATCGGTATCCCTCTGGTGATCGTTGCCGGCATCTTCCTGTTTTATTCGGTGTTCGGCCAGTCGATGCCGGAAATCATCTCACACCGGGGCGTCTCGCCGGACCGGCTGATCGGCTATCAGTGGATGGGCGGCGAAG
This sequence comes from Rhodospirillales bacterium, assembly GCA_022823235.1. Taxonomy (GTDB): domain Bacteria; phylum Pseudomonadota; class Alphaproteobacteria; order Rhodospirillales; family UBA2165; genus JAJDXO01. The sequence goes on along the minus strand of JAJDXO010000026.1, from coordinate 62,647 downwards.
CCATCTTCGGCATCCCCATCGACGTTTCGGTGAGCTTTGTATTTCTTTTCGTGCTGTTCGGCGCGCTCCTCGACCGGGCGGGCGCCGGCAAGTATTTCCTCGATCTGGCATTTGCCATGGTGGGCAAGTACCGGGGCGGTCCCGCCAAGGCGGCCATCCTCGCATCGGGTATGACCGGTCTGATTTCGGGATCGTCGATTGCCAACGTGGTGACCACCGGCGTCTTCACGATTCCCGTCATGCGCCGTACCGGCCTGCCGGCAATCAAGGCGGGCGCCATCGAAGTCGCCGCATCCACCAACGGGCAAATGATGCCGCCGATCATGGGCGCGGCCGCGTTCATCATGGCCGAGCTTATCGGCATTTCGTATTTCGAAGTGATCACGGCCGCCTTCATCCCGGCGATCATCAGCTACATGGGGCTCCTCTATGTCTCGCACCTGGAGGCGATGAAGCTGGGCCTGACCGGTCTGCCGAAGGCGGAAATACCCGTTCTGGGAAAAACGTTCCTGTCGGGTGTCCACTTCATCATCCCGATCGTGATTTTGGTCTATCTGCTGATGATCGAGCGCTGGACCGCATCGAGCTCCGTGTTCTACACGATCCTGGTGATGTTCCTGATCATGGTCGCGACCCGGCTTTCGCCGTCGCAGCTTTCGCGGATCACGATGACGGTGCTTTACCTCATCCCGATCGCGGTGGCCGCCGGATTCCGCCTGAGCGGCGAACAGCCGCAGCCGGCTTTATTTTGGGGGCTTGGGGCGGCGGTCGTGATCGTCGCCGTTTTGGCAATTCTTCGTGGGCGGCGCGACGGGGACATCGGCATCCGGGTTTCCCAAGCGGCCAATGAAATCGTCGGCGGCTTGATCGCCGGCGCCCGCAACATGGTCGGCATCGCCGTTGCGGTTGCGACGGCGGGCATTATCGTCGGCGCGGTTTCCTCGACCGGGCTCAACAACGCGATGGTCGGGGTGGTCGAAGCAATTTCCGGCGGCAACGTCTTCATCCTGCTCGGCCTGACCGCGGTCTTGAGCCTGATTTTGGGTATGGGTCTGCCGACGACGGCCAATTATCTCGTGGTCGCCTCGTTGTTGGCCGGCGTCCTGGTCGAACTCGGAAGCGCCGCCGGACTGACGTTGCCGCTGATCGCCGTGCATCTGTTCGTGTTCTACTTTGGTCTGATGGCGGACAGTACGCCGCCGGTGTGCCTGGCGGCATTCGCGGCCTCGGCGATCTCGCGGGCCGATCCGCTCAGGACCGGTGTTCAATCGTTCATGTACGACATTCGGACGGCCATTTTGCCGTTCGTGTTCATTTTCAACACGGAACTGCTGCTGATCGGCGTCGATAGTTTCCTGCAGGGAGTGATGATATTCGTCGTCTCGCTGATAGCGATGTTCTGTTTTACCTCGGCGGTGCAGGGCTGGCTTCTGACACGCACCAACATTCTCGACCGCGTTATCCTGCTGGTCGTCATGGTGGCTCTGTTCAGACCCGATTTCGTCCTCAACCAGGTATCGCCGGCATTCTCGCCCGTATCCATGGACGATTTCGTTGCCGAGAAGGTCGAGGTGGAAAAAGGGCTGAAGGTCAGGGTCCACGTGACCCGGCAAACCGACTATGGAGACCGGTTCAAGCTCTTTGTCGTGGAGGCTCCCGGCGGGGCCGCGGGACAGAAGGCTCTGGGCCTCGAACTCGAGAAGGAGGGCGAGGGGTTCAACGTGGCCAACCTGGCATTCAACGGCATGGCCGAGAAAGCCAAGGTCGAATTCGGGGATATCGTGACGCTGGTCGACGTGGAACAAACCGGACGGCCGCCCAAAGAGGTGGTCTATCCCATCGCTCTTGCCGTTCTGGCCGCTCTGCTGGGCTGGCAATGGATGCGCCGGGGGCGGCGACCGTCATCCGAACAGGCGGCCGGCTAGGACGCGAAAGGGGGCGCCATGTACAGCAACATCATGATCACCATCGACCTGACCGAGCCGGCGTCCTATCGCAAGGCGTTTCCGACGGCTGTCGCTCTGTGCCGGCAATTCGGCGCCGCGCTGCATGTTCTGAGTGTGTTGCCCGACCTCGGTTATGGGGTGGTTCAAAACTACTTTCCGGATGGTTTCCAGGACAAGGCCAGGGTCGACGCCACGGAAGCTCTGGAGAAGGTCGCTCGCGAGAATGTTCCCGATGACATTACCCCGGAACTCCACCTGGCAAGCGGCACGATCTACAAGGAGATTATCGAGACGGCGGAACGGTCGGGGATAGACCTCATCGTCATGGCGTCGCACCGGCCCGACCTCAGCGACTATTTGCTTGGTCCCAATGCGGCACGGGTCGTCCGCCACTCCGACTGCTCCGTGATGGTGGTCCGAGGCTAACCTATTCAATTGATTTGATGTAGGCGATCACGTTCTCGCGGTCCGACGCCTTCTTGAGCTTCAGCACCATGGTGCCCCGCTTGCGGTTTTTGGCCCGCAGGTACTTCTTTGGATCCGTCAGGTAGGCGTCCAGTTCCGCTTCCGTCCAGGTCCAATCGGCGGCCTTGAGGCCCTTGTACCTCTTGAAGCCTTGGGCGGTGCCGGCTTTCCGTCCGACGACCTTGTGGAGGGACGGTCCCGTCCGATGCTTTCCGGCCTTGACGGTGTGGCAGGCACGGCATTTGTTGAACACTTTCCTGCCCTTGGCCGGATCGCCGGCGGCCGTTGCCTGGGACGCGAGGATGGCAAAGGCGGCGGCCAAGGCGCCGGCCGCGAAGGATTTGATGATCACGTCTTTCACACCGTCGGTTCAATTGCCGTTGCCGGGTTTTGGACGGCAATACATGTGCCCGGGATGGGAAAATCACAAGCAGGGAATTTGCACGGAGATGTGCGCACGGCCCACAGGCCCCCGGATACTGCTCTAGAGGTAACCCAGCTCTCTCCAGATACTGTAGTCCTCGCGGAACCTGTTCAGCGATTGCCAGGCCCGGCGGAAGGTTCTGTCATTGGCCGCCTGTTCGGCCGCCACACGCAGCCACGATTGCCTGAGTGCCGAAAGCACCGGCTCTTCCCACTTGGCCACCGTAACGCCGGAAATGACCAGCGACTTCAGCGCGTCGAACTGTCCGGCCTCCGCCCGGGCCAGCCCGGCGGCTATGTTCGAGGCGCACGCGACCTCGATCACCTGTCGTTGAGCATCGCTAAGGGCGTTCCACCGGGTGAGGTTGACCAGGAGCTCCAGGAGGCCGGACTGTTTGTGCCAACCCGGGAAGTAGTAGTGATCCATGAATTGGTGAAGCCCAAGACTGCGGTCCGCGGTCGGTACCGCGAATATCGCTCCGTCGAGGTCGGCGGCCTTTAATTCGACCAGAATATCCGCCGGTGGAACCTGAGACGAGTTGACCCCCAACCGTCGAAGAACCGAGCCCGGCAGGCCGGCTGCCGCCACCTTCAGCGATTTAAGGTCGTCGGGTGTCTCGACGGGCCGTTTGAACCAACCGCCGCCTGCCGGCGGTTCGACCCCGCAGACGACGCTGTGAATGCCAAGTCCGTAGTAGAGTTCGTCGTATATTTCCTCACCGCCGCCGAAACGGAACCAGGCGAGGAACTCGGTTTGATCCGGGCCGAAGGGAATGCCGCCGAACAATTGCAGCGCGGGCGCTATGTCCGCCCAGTAGGCGGGGCTGGAGAAGCCGGCGTCCACCACGCCGGAGGCGACGGCGTCAAGCACTTCAGCCGCCGGCACGATCGCCCCCGGACCGAAAAATCCGATCTCCACCTGGTTCTTCGACAGCTCGGCGATCGTGGTCAGCACGTGCTGCATTTGCGGGCCGTAGGGCGACACCTCCCGCGGGAAGACGCTGGCCATTCGCCAGGTCGCCGGCGATGCCTCGTTTCCGCTGCCCGGACGGCCGCTGAGATCGTCCGATGGACCGCCCGACGGAGGCGGCACCGAAACCGCCAGCAGTACGCCGGCGACGAGACCGATGACCAGTCCGCTGATCAGATTGCGCATGATCCTGAACGCTGCCTGTTCCCTGGTGTCCGCCGAAGCGCAATTCCGGGACCGTTACCCGGTCTCCGAATTTTTGTCATCGGTTTCCAGGCTAGCAGGTTCAGGGCCGCCGGGGGGACTAGATTCTTCATCGCCCCACGCGCCCGGCGGGTGGGCCTCGCCCTTCGGTACGACTTAGCCGGGCAGCGGATTAAACAATGGGGACAAATCGCACCCGGGAAATTATGGCCTCCTCAAGGTCTTCTTTCATGGATTGAACCCTTCGCAAGACCTCTGCCTGAGGCACTTCATACTGCTCACCTGTTCCGCGGAGCTTTATTTCAACAACTTCTTTTTGCAGCGTCCGAGAACTGACTGTCAGCCGGATGGGCACACCGATGAGATCGGAATCGGAAAACTTGACGCCAGGTCGTTCCCGACGATCGTCAAAGATAACCTCAAGCCCATTCTCCAAAAGATTCTTATAAATCTGCTCAGCGCTGTTGGCCACTTCTGGCTTGTCTGTGTCGAGGCACACCAATTGGACATGATACGGCGCGATAGTAATGGGCCAGCAAATTCCGTCTTTGTCCGCGAATTCCTCAACCACGCAAGCCAATAACCTTCCCGACCCAATTCCATAGGAACCCATCACGCAAGGGTTCGATTTACCTTCCTTGTCGAGAAATGTTGCAGATAACTGCTCGCTGTATTTTATGCCGAGCTTGAAAGTGTTGCCCAACTCGACACAGTTCATGGCCACAAGGGGGGAATTACATACCGGGCAAGGGTCGTCTTGTCGGGCGACGACGAGATCGTCGACGAAATCGGCCGTAAACTCTCGTCCGTAATTTACGTTTCGCAGATGATAGTCTTCTCGGTTTGCGCCAGCGACGAGGTTGGCGGATGAGAGGATCAATTCGTCGACGGCGGTGACAATGCCATCGATACCTATAGGAGACCCGTAACCGGCAACCATGCCGCGCTCGGAGATCTCTTCAGCTGTGGCGGGGCGCAGTGACAGAGCGCCAATGAGGTTCTTTAGTTTCGTCTCATTGACATCCATATCTCCTGGGACCACCGCGACGACAAACCGGTCCGCATCGTCGACAAAAAATGTCGACTTGGCAGCTTCGCTCGGCTCGATTTCAAACGCACCCAGATCGGCAATGGTGGTCGCGCCGGGGGTATGAACCTCTTCTAGAGGTAAGGCCTCGGAAGGCGATGCCTCGGGTTTGCAGATTTTCGCGGCCTCACGATTAGCCGAATAGCCGCAACTGCGGCACCGCAAGACAGTGTCCTCACCAATACTTGCGGGATACATGAATTCGTGCGCGATCGAGCCACCCATCATTCCCGAATCAGAGAGCACAGCCATTGCTTCTAATCCAACTCGGAAGAAGATGTTGTGGTAGGCCTGATAAACTTGTTCGTAATAGGAATCGAGATCGGCCTCCGATTCGTGGAAGCTATATAGATCCTTCATCGTGAACTCACGCACGCGGATGATGCCGCCACGTGAACGCAATTCATCACGCACCTTCTCGCGGATTTGGTATACCGCAACCGGCAGTTGGCGATACGATTTGATGAAATTCCGCGCGAGAGCCGTAACCGCCTCCTCATGGGTCATCGCTAGCACCAAGTCCCGACCAGTATGGTCCTGAAGTCGCATGAGTTCTGGCCCGATTTTCTCCAAGCGGCCGCTTTCACTCCATAGAGAGGCCGGCTGGACGACCGGCATTTGAAGTTCCTGGCCTCCGATCGCGTCCATCTCCTCTCGGAATATATTCTCGACTTTGCTTTTTACCCGAAGACCAAGGGGCAAATATGAGTAGATTCCGCTCGCGAGGGGCTGAATGAAGCCACCCCGCAATAGAAGCTGGTGACTAACAGTTTCGGCCTCTTTCGGAGCTTCCCTGTAGGTCTGGAAAAATAGCTTTGTCATTCTCATGGCATTAACCGTTAATTTGGATGGGTGTCCATCTGGGCAACTACGCCTCCTGTACAACTTAACCGCAACCTTTTTCCCGGGTGAATTTGCCCGGAATCACGCTAGACTCATCCTTCTTCGCGGGAGGGACAGCCGTTGAACGACAAATCCAGTCCGGTATTGGTTACCGGCGGGGCCGGCTATATCGGCAGCCACGTTCTATTGGCATTACAGGATACCGGCATCGATGCGGTCGTGATCGACGACCTGTCGAGAGGCCGGAGGGAGCTGGTTCCCGATGGTATTCAATTGGTTGTTGGAAACGCCGGAGACCGGGAACTCGTTGGCCGGTTGCTGAGAGAATCGGGGGCAAGGTCGGTCATACATCTGGCCGGTGATATCGTGGTCCCGGAATCGGTGGCCAAGCCGCTTCAATATTACCGGAACAATGTTGAAACCAGCAGAAATCTGATCGAGGCATGCGTTTCGGAAGGAGTCCTCTCGTTCGTGTTTTCGTCAACTGCCGCCGTCTATGGCTCGGCCGACGGTGAAACGGTGAGCGAGACCGCGCCGCTTCGTCCGGAAAGCCCTTATGCGCGGTCCAAGCTCATGGTCGAGTGGATTCTCGAGGACGTCTCGAACGTGTCGGATCTCCGGTACGCGGCGTTGCGCTACTTCAATGTGGCCGGAGCCGATCCCGCCGGGAGAACGGGCCTGGTCGCGGAAAACGCCACGCATCTGATCAAGGTCGCATGCGAAGTGGCGGTCGGCCGTCGGGACAGGCTGACCATTTTCGGTGATGACTATGAGACGGCGGACGGTACCTGCCGCCGGGATTTCATTCACGTTTCCGATTTGGCGAGCGCACACGTCGCGGTGCTGTCCCACCTCCGGGCGGCACGTCAAAATGTGACGCTGAACTGCGGTTATGGGCGGCCAAGCTCGGTGCTGGACGTAATCCGGGCGGTGGAGCAGGTAACCGGCAATCCGCTCCCGACCGAGGTCGGCCCCCGCCGTCCGGGTGATCCGGTATCGGTGGTTGCCGACAGCAGCCTGCTTCGGAAGCTGACCGACTGGTCGCCGGCCCATGACAGTTTGGAGGAGATCATTTCCACCGCGCTGGCCTGGGAGCGGTCGACGGGAGTCTGATCGTTTTCGCGGGAGCCTTGGTGCATGTGATCCCCCCTACCCTGGACAACCACCGCCCGCCAGCTAGACTTTTCGAAAGGGAGGGATCAAATGCAACCGACAAAATCCTTCGAAGAGCTGTTTCACGAGACCCGCCCGGGCTTTTTCCGGATGATCCGGCGGGATTTCCGCTGCCTCAAATATCTCGGTATGCTGGTACTGATGAATCTGACGGTGGGGCGGAAGGTTCAGAAGAAATACCTTGCCTGCAAGGCGTCCGGTGAGCCGTTCTGGCTCGACCAGGGCAACGAGTAGGGGGCGAGCCATGAAACTGGATAATCCGCCGCCGCCGGAATACGTCTTCAAGTATCACAAACAGCCGAAAAGCGGCAATGTTACCAACGGCCTGGGGGAGTCCCAGGTGCGCCGGGCAACCCGGGTTTTCCATTGGCCGTTCGGTAAACCGCCGCATCACTGGCAGGCGCTCGATCTGCATTTCAATTTGATCGGCGGGATGGGCGGGCCCTATATGGGCTACGGCATGATCTGGCAGCGGTTGTGGAATCTCTGGCAGATCAGGCGCGCCAACGGACCCGTGGCGCCGAAACGTCGCGAGGTCGCCGACCCGGAGGTGATGGCCGACGAAATCAAGGCCTACATTCAAAAGCATTTTACGGAAAGCATCGTCGGGATCACCCGGGTTATTCCGACGGATATCGTCGACGGCGAGAGCGTCGATTTCGAGTACGTCATTTGTGTCGGCCAGCCCATGGAGCGGGACATCATGCTCCAGGTCCCCAAGCCGGCCGCCGGCTGGGAAGTGATGCGGGGCTATCGCCGGGTTTCCAAGCAGGCGGTCAAATTGGCGGCCCATATTCGCAGCCTCGGCTGGGAAGCGAAGGCCCACGCCGATCCCAAGACCGGTTCGTTGCTCCATATCCCGCCGGCGATCCGCGCCGGGCTGGGTGAACTCGGCAAGCACGGGTCGATCATCACCAGGGAATGGGGCTCCAACGTCCGGTTGGCCGCAGTCACCACGAATTTGCCCCTGGCCATCGACGTTCCGGTGGATATCGGCGTTGATGACCTCTGCGTCACTTGCCGCCGGTGCACGCTCGACTGTCCGCCGGGCGCGATCATGGATAGCAAGCAGATGGTCCGGGGGGTTGAGAAGTGGTACGTCGATTTCGACAAGTGCGTACCCTACTTCGCCGAGAATTCGGGCTGCGCAATCTGTATCCAGGTGTGTCCGTGGGCGGAACCGGGCCGGGGTCCGAAACTGTCCGAGACGCTGCTCGCCAAACGGCGAAAGGCCGCCTAATGCGTTGACATTTCAGGTCCGGGCATCGGCGGGCGAATGGCTTCATAGGCCGCGCCGATGGCCAGCAGTTTCCGGTCTTCGCCCGGCAGGCCATCGAAACCGATCGCGGCCGGCAGTCCGTTGCCGCACAATCCCATGGCAATGGTAAGTCCGGGGAAGCCCGCTTGGCTCGCCGGCTGAACGTTGTGCCCGGTTGCCGCGAAATGGGTGATTTCACCGCCGCGGAAGGGGTGCATCAGGGCTTCCTGCAACGGGCTTGCCGTGACCATGGTCGACGGGAATACTAGGGCGTCCAGCCGGTTGCCGGCGAACGCGCCGCGATAGGTTTCCTGCAGCGCCGGACGCTGTTGGCTGAGGCAGCGCTCATAGTCTTCGTCCGTGACGGCCTCCGGCCCGACGAGCGACCCCAGCCGGTCCTTCAGGCCGCTGGCGGCGATCCGGTCGATGATTTCATCCCGGGTTACGGCCGCGCCGCTTTGCTCCAGATACCTGGGCAGCGCCTGGACGATCTCGTACATGGAGACGACCTGACCCATCTCGGCGATCTGCTCTTCGAGCCCGGGGATCGTGATCTCCACGATCTCGGCGCCGGCATCGGCAAGCCGGTTCAACTCGCGCTCGAAGACGGCGAGCACGCCGGCTTCGGCGCCGTCGCAAAAGTATCCGCGGTCGACGCCGAGACGGATCGACGGCAGTGGTATTTCGGGACGGTCCGGCTCGCCGGCAATCACTTCGTCGAGCAGTTGGAGATCGGCGACGGTTCGCGCCATGGGGCCGATGGTGTCCCGGGTCCACGAGATGGGGACGACGCCGGTTTGGTCGTAGCGGTGAAGCGTCGGCCGGAGCCCGGTGATTCCGCACCACGCGGCGGGATTGCGGACGCTGCCGCCGGTATCCGAACCAAGTCCCGCGGGGGCGATGCGGGCGCCGATGGACGCCGCCGTCCCGGTCGAACTGCCCGCCGGGGATCTATCGATATCGTAAGGATTCCGGGCGTTTCCGTGACCGCCGAAGATCAGCTCGGAGGTGTCGTCGGGCGATTTGGTTATCCCGGGGCTGAAGGCCAGTTCGTGCATGTTGGTTTTCGCCATGACGATGGCGCCGGCGGCGATCAGCTTGTCGGCGACCGGCGCCGTCCGGTTGGGACGGTGATCGAACAGGGCCGGCGTGGCGGCGGTGGTCGGAAACCCGGCGACGTCGATATTGTCCTTGATCACCAGCGGCAATCCATGGAGGCGGCCCCGAACGTCGCCCCGGCTTCTTTCGTCGTCCGAATTCCGCGCCGCCGCCAGAAACCGTTCCGCGTCGAACATGACGAGCGAGTTCAGGGACGAGAGTTCGGCGGCGCGCCCGCAGAGCGCTTCGGCGATCTGCAACGCGGTAATCCCGCCGCTCTCCAACGCCGAGAGAAGCTCCCCGGCGGTAAGATCCGAAATTGTCATGCCAGACTCCTGAATGCCGTTTCCCATCCTACGCGGCCGCCCCGGCGTGTGGAGCAGGGAAACTTCCCGTCGCCGGGAGACGGGGCGCATGGCAAGCCCCCTCTCCTTACTCGCCCGCTGTCGTCATCACCGGGCTTGACCCGGTGATCCACGCCTCGCGGCCGGCGGTACACGTGGATGGCCGGGTCTGGGCCCGGCCATGACGTAATTCAATCGAGTCCGGACCCTAGTCGATTATCCGGAAAAATTGGTCGGGGAGAGAGGATTTGAACCTCCGGCCCCTGCCTCCCGAAGACAGTGCTCTACCAGGCTGAGCTACTCCCCGACGGTCTTGGTGGTGGAATTCGGGATAGGTTCGGCAAGGGGAGCGGCTTTATAGCGTTGGCCCGGCACCCCGGCAAGGCTTCTAAATCGTCGAACGGAAGGCTTCAGTAGGCCCGCTCAATGCAGAAATCGATGACGTCGACGAGCGCCCGCTTGTGCGGGCCGTCGTCGAAGATGCCCATGGCATCGCGGGCGATCGCCCCGTAGTGGCGGGCGCGCTCAACCGTGTCATCCAACGCCCCGTGCTTCTCGAGCAGGCCGATCGCGCGGTCCAGGTCGCCGTCACCCTGGTCCAGGTCCTCCAGCGTCCGGCGCCAGAATACCCGCTCTTCGTCGCCGCCGCGGCGGAAGGCGAGAATAATCGGCAGGGTGATCTTGCCTTCACGGAAATCGTCACCGACGGTCTTGCCCAAATTGGCCTGTTTCGCCGAAAAATCGAGGACATCGTCGATCAGCTGAAAGGCGATCCCCAAATTCATGCCGAAGGTCTCGAGCGCGTCCTCCTCGATCTTGGGGCGGTCGGCGACCACGGCCCCGATGCGGCACGCGGCCGAGAACAATTGCGCGGTCTTGGCACGGATCACCTCCAGATAGGCCGTCTCTCCGGTGCTGGTGTCATTGGACGTGGTCAGCTGCATCACCTCGCCCTCGGCAATCACCTTGGAGGCGTGGGACAGCACGTCGAGGATGGTGAGGGAGCCGTCCGCGACCATCAGCTCGAACGCCCGGCTGAAGAGAAAATCCCCGACCAGCACACTGGCCTGGTTTCCCCAGACCGCGTTGGCGGAGGCGAGGCCGCGGCGCAACTCGCTTTCATCCACCACATCGTCATGCAGGAGCGTGGCCGTATGAATGAACTCGACGCAGGCCGAAAGCCCCTTGTGGCGATTGCCCTCGTAGCCGCACATGCGCGCCGACGCCAGGGTCAGCATGGGCCGGAGCCGCTTGCCGCCCGCCGCGACGATGTGGCCGGCGAGTTGCGGTATCAACGCGACCGGACTGTCCATTGCCCGAACAATGAGGTCGTTGACGTCCCGGAGGTCATCGGAGGTCAGCGTTGCCAGTTGTCCGAGATCGCCCTTGCGATCCGCACTTTCTTGAAGGTTTACGACGACGCCCACTGGACTGCCCTGGTGGTTGATGCTTGACGGGTCGATAGGCCCGGGCGAGCATATTTGCGTGACTCGGCGCGGGTCAAGACCCGCGCCCGAATTGCTTCATTGGGTTATACGGACGTACGTAGTCGCTGGATCGGTAGGACGCAAGCATGGTCGAACTGCTCAGAACCAATGATCCGGTTCTAATTTCGTGGCTCCAGGCGTTGCTCGCCGATGAAAACATCGAGACTTTCGTGCTGGACGTCCATGTCAGCGTGGTCGAGGGAAGCGCAAATGCCATACCGCGCCGATTGATGGTCGAGGACGGAGATCTCGCGCGCGCCAGGCAGCTTATGGAAGAGTCGAATGAATTCTTTGACCGCACCTGAGGGGCTGACCGACGATCGCCTGCTCGGCGGCCGGGTTGCCCTTTATCAGCCGGCGGCTGGCTACCGTGCGGCGATCGACCCGGTCCTGCTCGCGGCATCCATCCCGGCGCGGGAGGGGCAAACGGTGCTCGAGATCGGTGCGGGCGTCGGCGGCGCGGCGCTCTGTCTGGCCGCCAGAGTCCCCGGCATTGTCGTACACGGCCTCGAAATCCAAGCGGATTTGGTTGAAGTCGCGGCGCTCAACATAGATCGAAACCACGCGGCGGGCACGGTCATTCGCCAGGCCGACATTCTTGCTCCGCCGGACGACCTTCCGGCGGCATACGACCATGTCATGGCAAACCCCCCTCATTTGAAGGCAACCGAGGCCCGATTGCCGCCAAATGCGGCCAAAGCGGCCGCAAATGTCGAAGGCGGCGCGGGGCTCGGGGATTGGGTGGCGATGGCCGTGTCAAGGGCCGGCCGAGGCGGTACCGTTACGTTTGTCCACCGCTTCGACCGATTGGCGGACCTCGATGATGCGTTCTCGCCGCACAAGGGATCCGCCACAATCTATCCCCTGTGGCGCGACGCCTCACGGCAGCGGGCCCGACGGGTCTTGTACCGCTGGCGAAACGACGGGCAACGCAGACGCGCTGTCACCGAGGGGATGATCCTCCACCGTGACGGCGGAGAATTTACCGCCCGGGCGGAGGCCGTCCTCAGGGGCGGCGGCGCCATCGATATCGAACCCGGCCGATGAGCCGTCCGCCGCGCCGCAGGCGCCCCGCTGGCGGGACGGCGCATAACCGCCTATGTTGAAGCGATGAACCGACCGCGCAAATTCAGAATTCCGTATTTCAGCAAACCCCAACCCGCCGTTGCCGTGGTTCGCCTGGCGGGTGTCATAGGACGGGGGACGCCGCCGGTCCGGTCGGGATTGTCGGCATCGGACCTCGTGCAGACGCTGGAACGCGCATTCAGCCTCAAGGGCCTGCGGGCCGTGGCGCTGGCGGTCAACTCACCCGGCGGGGCGCCGGCGCAATCGGCGCTCATTCAAAAACGTATCCGGGCATTGGCCGAAGAGAAAGACGTACCGGTGATCGCGTTCACCGAGGACGTCGCGGCGAGCGGCGGATACTGGCTGGCATGCGCCGCCGATGAAATTTATGCAGACGAATCATCCATCATCGGCTCCATCGGCGTCATCTCGTCGGGGTTCGGGTTCACCGAACTGTTGGACAAAATCGGCGTTGAGCGCCGGCTGCACACGTCGGGCGACCGCAAGGGCATGCTGGATCCCTTCTCGCCGGAAAACCCCGACCACGTCGAGCGCCTCGAGAAGCTTCAGGGCGAAATTCACGAAAGCTTCAAGCGGATGGTCCGGGAGCGGCGCGCCGGTAAACTCAAGGGAGATGAACGGGACCTCTTCTCCGGTGAGTTCTGGACCGGAAAACGGGCGCTCGAATTGGGCTTGGTGGACGGCATCGGCGAGTTGACCGCGGTGATGCGGGAGAAATTCGGCGAGAATGTGAAGTTCCGTCCCGTGGGACAGCGGCAAAGCTGGCTGAAGCGGCGGTTTGGGCTGGGCCCGGCATGGTCCGGGGATTTGCCCGATTTGCGCGGCGGATGGGCCGATGACCTTCTGGGAGCGGTCGAGGCCCGGGCGTTGTGGGGCCGTTACGGGCTCTAGGAGCGCGATGATGTTCGAGGCGCAGAAACGCGGCATGAGACGGCGGGCGGAAGTGCGCGCAATTCCGAAGCCGGCCGAGCCGTTCTTTTCCGCGCTCCTGGTCGCGGTTTCACTGCTGATGTCGGTGATGCTTTTCGGGGCGGGCAGCGTCTTCGGCGGACTGCTGTTCGGCTCCATTCTGATCCCGGTGGCGTTCATATTCTGGCCGGACGGCCCCGGCGGCCCCGCAGCTTCCGATTGACCCGCCGCCCCGCCGGCAACTAGAACTAGCTCATGTTCGGATTCAGTCTTCCCAAGCTCATCCTACTGGCGGCGATCATCGCCGTCATCTGGTGGGGATTCAGCCGGTTCGGTGGGCGCAAGGACCGCCTGTCCGGGAAGACGGACGACAAACGCCGGACCGGGGCCTCGGGGACCGCCGACGCGGTCGACATGAACAAATGCGGTGTGTGCGGCGAATTCGTGCCGGAAAACGCAAGTAATTGCGGAAAATCGGGGTGCCCGTACGCATAAACGATATTGGCGCCGCGCCGCGGGCCTCGGGTTTGCGGGTTCCGGGGATGGCAATTGCGCCGCCCGGAGGGGTTTCTTGACTCGTCACGGGTCCCCCATTACCACTCCCGCTCAATCCAGGAATTGCCGGACGTCATCATGGGCAAGGCCCCCGAAAAGCCAGGCAAAAAGCCGTCCCCGAAACGCAAGGCGGACGCAACCGATTTCCAGTCGCTGATCCTCAGGCTTCAGCGGTTCTGGGCCGATCGCGGCTGCGTGGTGCTTCAGCCCTACGACATGGAAATGGGCGCCGGCACCTTCCATCCGGCGACCACGCTCCGCGCGCTGGGACCGGAGCCCTGGCGGGCCGCCTATGTCCAGCCGTCGCGCCGTCCCACGGACGGCCGCTATGGCGAAAACCCGAACCGGCTCCAGCACTACTACCAGTTCCAGGTCATCCTGAAACCCTCGCCGGCCGACGTGCAGGACCTCTATCTGCAAAGCCTCGCGGAACTCGGCATCGATAAGGATGTGCACGACATCCGCTTCGTTGAGGACGACTGGGAGAGCCCCACCCTCGGCGCCTGGGGCCTCGGCTGGGAGGTGTGGTGCGACGGCATGGAGGTGACCCAGTTCACCTATTTCCAGCAGGTCGGCGGCATCGATTGCGATCCCGTCTCGGCCGAGATCACCTACGGGCTCGAGCGGCTGGCCATGTACATTCAGGGGGTGGAAAACGTCTACGACCTGGATTTCAACGGGGCCGGGACAAGCTACGGCGATGTCTTCCTGCAAAACGAGCGGGAGTACTCGGCCTTCAATTTCGATCGTGCCGATACCGGCATCCTGACCCGGCATTTCGCCGATGCCGAGAAGCAGTGCGAGGGCCTGATTGACGCGGGGCTGCCGCTGCCCGCCTACGACCAGTGCATCAAGGCTTCCCACGCGTTCAATCTTTTGGATGCCCGGGGCGTCATTTCGGTGACCGAACGGCAGGCCTATATCGGCCGCGTGCGCAATCTCGCCAGGGCCTGTTGCGAGAAGTATTTGGAGAGCCGGGCAGGCGCGGGGACCCGTTGATGAACCCTCATTATTTTTGCACCCCCACCTCAATCCTCCCCCTTCAAGGGGGAGGAAGCCCCGTGTTGCGGCAATCTCCTTGTCCCCTCCCCCCTGGCGGGGGAGGGTCAGGGTGGGGGGGAATAGCCGATGGCTGAATTGCTGCTGGAAATCCTGTCCGAGGAAATCCCCGCCCGCATGCAGGCGCGGGCGGCGGAAGACCTCAAGCGTCTGGTGACCGGCGGCCTCAAGGAGGCGGGGCTGGAGTTCGATTCCGCCCGGGTCTTCGCGACGCCGCGCCGCCTCGCGCTGGTGGTCGACGGGTTGCCGACCAAGACGCCGGATATTTCCGAGGAACGCCGGGGCCCCCGCGCCGATGCGCCCGACCGGGCGGTGGAAGGTTTCCTGCGCGGCAACGGCATCACCAGGGATCAGGCCGAAATACGCGAGACCGGGAAGGGGTCGTTCTACTTCGCGGTGATCGAAAAGAAGGGGGCGAAGAGCGTCGACCTGCTGCCGGAAATTCTGGCGGAAGCCATTGATGCGCTTCCCTGGCCGAAATCCATGCGCTGGGCCGGCCGGTCCGAACGTTGGGTCCGGCCCATTCATGGTCTCTTGTGTTTGCTTGGCGGCAGGAAGGTGAGCCTTGCGCGGGGAGAGATCGAAAGCGGCAACAAGACCGCCGGCCACCGCTTCCTGGCGCCCAAGCCGTTCGCGGTGAAGGGTTTCGACGATTACGCCGCCAAGCTCAGGGACGCCAAGGTGATCCTCGATGCCGCCGAGCGCCGGGAAATAATCCTCAAGGATGCCGCCAAGCTGGCGGACGAGGCCGGGCTCCGACTGAAGGACGATCCGGGTCTCGCCGACGAGGTGGCCGGACTGGTCGAGTGGCCGGTTACCTACATGGGCGGGATCGACGACGAATTCATGGACCTGCCGCCCGAGGTTCTGACCACCTCCATGCGGTCGCACCAGAAATATTTCGCCCTCGAAACCAAGACCGGGGCCCTAGCCGCCAATTTCATCGTCGTCGCCAATACGAAAACCTCGGACAAGGGCAAGGCGGTGGTCGCCGGCAACGAGCGGGTGCTCCGCGCCCGGCTGGCCGACGCCAAGTTCTATTGGGATCAGGACCGCAAGGCATCCCTTGCGTCGAGGGCACCCGCCCTCAAGGATGTTACCTTCCACGCCAGGCTCGGCTCCCTCGATGACAAGATCGACCGGGTGCAGGCCCTGGCTTCCGAAATGGCTGCTTACGTGCCGGGCGCCGACAAGGACAAGGTGCGCTCCGCCGCCCGCCTCGCCAAGGCCGATCTGACCACCGGCATGGTCTACGAGTTTCCCGAGCTTCAGGGCATCATGGGCCGCTACTATGCGCTGGGCGATGGTGAGGACCCGGCCGTTGCCGATGCCATCCGGGAGCATTATTCGCCGCTGGGCCCGTCGGACGATTGCCCGGCCGCGCCGGTCAGCATCGCCGTGGCCTTGGCCGACAAGCTGGATACCCTGGTCGGGTTCTGGGCTATCGACGAAAAGCCGACCGGCTCCAAGGACCCCTATGCTCTCCGCCGCGCCGCCCTCGGCGTGATTCGCCTTGTGTTGGAGAACGGGCTCAGGCTGCCGCTCGCTGAGGCGATCCGCGCATCCATGAACGCTTATGCCCATTCAGCGGCGGTGCCGGAGTCCATCGTCGATGATTTGTTGGATTTCTTCGCCGACCGGCTGAAGGTTCATCTCCGCGAAGAGGGGACGCGGCACGACCTCATCTCGGCGGTCTTCGCTCTGGGTGGCGAGGATGACTTGGTGCGGCTCATTGCCCGGGTCTCCGCGCTCGGCGGTTTCCTCGAGACCGACGACGGCGCAAATTTGCTGACGGCCTACAAGCGGGCCGCCAACATTCTCCGAATCGAGGAGAAAAATGACGGCGTGTCTTACGAGGGTACCCCGGATACCGGCCTATTCACCGAGTCCCGGGAGATCCGTTTGTTCGAAAAACTCGCGGCGGCGGAGGCGCAAATCGCCCCGAATCTCGCCGAGGAGCGGTTCGATCAGGCAATGAACGAATTCGCCGCGCTGCGCCGGCCGGTCGACGACTTTTTCGACCATGTGACGGTCAATTGCGATGACCCGGCGCTTCGTGTAAACCGGCTGCGGCTTCTGTCCCGGATACGGGCGACCATGAACCGCGTAGCTGATTTTTCTCAAATCGAAGGGGGCGAGCGTTGACAGCCAAATATGTCTACGCTTTTGGCGGCGGCACTGCCGAGGGTGGCGCCGACATGCGCAATCTGCTGGGCGGCAAGGGGGCGAACCTCGCCGAGATGGCCTCGTTGGGCCTGCCGGTGCCGCCCGGATTCACCCTGACCACCGAGGTCTGCAACGCCTACACCCGGGCCGGCGGCAGCTACCCGGACGGTTTGCGGGCCGAGGTCGAAGCCGCCTTGGCGGAGGTCGAAAAGACCATCGGCAAGACGTTCGGCGATCCGGACGATCCGTTGCTGGTTTCCGTCCGCTCCGGCGCCCGGGCCTCCATGCCGGGCATGATGGACACGGTTCTCAATCTGGGGCTCAACGACGAGACCGTCGGCGGGCTCGCCAAGTCCTCGGGCGACGAGCGGTTCGCCTGGGACAGTTACCGGCGCTTCATCCAGATGTACGGGGACGTGGTGCTGGGTGTGGAGCATCATCACTTCGAGGACATCCTGGCCGACCACAAGGACGCCAAGGGCGTCAGCCTCGATACCGATCTCGATGCCGGAGACTGGAAGAACGTCGCCCGCGACTTCGCGGCCAAGGTGGAAGAGGAACTGGGCGCGCCGTTTCCCCAGGACGCCAAGGACCAGCTTTGGGGCGCCATCGGTGCGGTGTTCGGCAGCTGGATGAACGACCGGGCGATCACCTACCGGCGGCTCCACGATATCCCCGAAGCCTGGGGCACGGCGGTCAATATCCAATCCATGGTATTCGGCAATATGGGCGACACGTCGGCGACCGGCGTCTGTTTCACCCGCAACCCGTCCACCGGCGAGAACGCATTTTACGGCGAATATTTGATCAACGCCCAGGGCGAGGACGTGGTTGCCGGCATCCGGACGCCGCAGCCCCTGACCGTGGCCGAGCGCGAGACGAACGGCGGCGATCTGCTCTCCATGGAAGAGAGCATGCCCGGGCTGTTCGGCGAACTGGATACGGTCCGCCAGAAGCTCGAAGCCCACTACAAGGACATGCAGGACATGGAATTCACGGTCCAGGAGGGCAAGCTGTGGATGCTTCAGACCCGGACCGGCAAGCGGACCGCCAAGGCCGCCCTGAAGATTGCCGTCGATATGGCGGACGCCGGGCTCATTTCCCGCGACGAAGCCATTCGCCGCATCGATCCCGGACAGCTTGACCAGCTTCTGCACCCGACGCTGGACCCGGCGGCCAATCGGAATGTGCTGGCGCGCGGACTGCCGGCATCGCCGGGCGCCGCCTGCGGCAAGGTCGTGTTTTCCGCCGCCGAGGCCGAGGCCCTCGCGGCCCAGGGCGACAAGGTCATCCTGGTGCGGATCGAAACCAGCCCCGAGGATATCGGCGGTATGCACGCCGCCGAGGGCATTCTCACCACCCGCGGCGGCATGACGTCCCACGCCGCCGTCGTCGCGCGGGGCATGGGCCGTCCGTGCGTCGCCGGGGCCGGCGAGATACGGGTCGATTATAGCGCCGGGACCCTGACCGCCATGGGCCAGACGGTGGGCGAGGGGGACGTGATCACCATCGACGGCGGACGCGGCGAGGTGATGTTGGGCGAGGTGAAGAGCATCCGGCCCGAACTTACCGGCGACTTCGGCACGCTCATGTCCTGGGTCGACGAGGTGCGCGAGCTTCGCGTCCGGACCAACGCCGAAACCCCCGAGGATGCCGCGACCGCGCGCAAGTTCGGCGCCGAAGGCATCGGCCTTTGCCGCACCGAGCACATGTTCTTCGATCCGGCGCGGATCGTGAACATGCGGGAGATGATCCTGGCCGCCGACGAGGATGGCCGCCGCGCCGCGCTCGCCAAGCTGCTGCCCTACCAGCGGGACGACTTCATCGAGTTGTTCACTATCATGAAGGGCCTGCCGGTAACGGTCCGGCTGCTGGACCCGCCGCTGCACGAGTTCCTGCCCAACACGGACGAGGAGATGGCCGAGGTCGCCGACGCGGCCGGCACCGAAATCCGTGAGGTGAAAGCCCGCGCCGCGTCGCTGCACGAGGCCAACCCCATGCTGGGTCTGCGCGGCTGCCGGCTGGGCATCATGTATCCGGAAATCTACGAGATGCAGTGCCGCGCCATATTCGAGGCCGCCTCCGAGGTTCAGAAATCCACCGGCGAAGCGGTCACGCCCGAGGTGATGATCCCGCTGGTCGGCGCCAAGGCGGAACTCGATATCCTCAAGGATGTGGTCGACCGGGTGGCGGCCGAAGTGAGGGAAGCCGGCGGTGTCGGCGTCCAATACATGACCGGGACCATGATCGAATTGCCGCGCGCCGCCCTGACGGCGGACGCCATCGCCGAAACCGCGGAGTTCTTCTCATTCGGCACCAACGACCTGACCCAGACCACCTACGGGCTCAGCCGTGACGATTCCGGATCGTTCCTCGACACCTACCGGTCGAAGGGCATCTACGAGACCGATCCCTTCGTCAGCATCGACCCGGCGGGCGTCGGAGAGCTCGTGAAGATCGCCGCCGAGAAAGGGCGCGGCACCCGGAGCGATATCAAGCTCGGCATCTGCGGCGAACATGGCGGCGATCCGGCGTCGGTGGCATTTTGCCACAAGGTCGGGCTCGAATACGTGTCGTGCTCGCCCTATCGGGTGCCCATCGCCCGGTTGGCGGCGGCGCAGGCGGCGCTCGGCGTCGAGGCGCTGGTCGACGCCTAGTGTCTGCTCTCCGCGAGCGCCCAATGGAGGATTAATCTCATGCCTGACGACGTCAAACCCGCCGAACACGCCGTCGCCACGGTCGTCGATCTGGAGAGCCTCTACGGCGAGCCGTCCGTCCGGGCCGCCAACAAGACGCTCACGGCGCTCGACAAGCACTGCAGGGACTTCATCGCCCTGTCGCCGTTTCTGGTGATGGGAACCAGCGGCGATGTTTCTCCCAAGGGAGATCCGGCCGGTTTCGTGAAGGTGCTCGACGACAACACCATCGCCATTCCCGACCGAAAGGGGAACAACCGGCTCGACGGCTACCGCAACATCCTCGAAGACCCGACGGTGGCGCTGATCTTTTTGGTGCCGGGCGTCAACGAGACGCTGCGGGTGAACGGGCGGGGTGAGATCTCGACGGACCCGGCGCTGCTGGCTTCGCTGGAGGAAAAGGGCCATGTCCCGGCGACGGCGCTGGTCGTTCATGTGGAGGAAGCCTTCCTGCATTGCGCCAAGGCGCTCATCCGTTCCGAACTTTGGAATGCGGACGCCCAGGTCGAGCGGTCCGCCTTGCCCAGCGCCGGCCGGATGTTCGCCGATCACATCGGCCAAGGCGGGAACGGCGAACAGCAGGAAACCGAATACCAGAAGGGAGTGCGCGAGAAGCTCTATTAGAGCGGTTCCCGGTCCATTTGAACCGTTTGACCGGAAACTCCTCTGGCGCCAAAGGTCGGGTAGTTGAAAGGTTCAAACCCGACCGGATTGCCGGAAAATACGGCGAAAGACTCCGTTGGACCCGAGGAGATGATGCGCTGATAATGCCGCCGCCGAGGAGAGCGTTTCATGACCATCGACGTTCACACCCATTACTTCCCGGAGCCGGTTGCCGACATGTTCCGCGGCCGGACCAGGGCGCCGTGGATTGAACGGGTGCCCGGCGGCGGCGAGCGGCTGCACCTGCCGGTCAACGTCCTCGCCTTCACCGAGGATTACCTCGACATGGACGCGCGGCTGGCCTTCATGGATCAGATGAGCGTGGACGCTCAATTGCTGTCGCTCGCCGGGCTGTTCGGCGCCGACAGCCTGCCCGTGGAAGAAGCGCAGCCGATCTGCGAGACCTTCAACAATGAAGCGGCGGCGCTTCACCGGTCACATCCGGAGCGGTTCGCCTGCCTCGCCGCGCTGCCGTTTGCCGACATGGATACGGCGCTGGCCGAGTACCGCCGGGGCCGCGAGCTGGGTCTGGCGGGGGCCGTTCTGCCGATGAACTTCTTCGACAGCCTGGAACAGGCGGAACGGCTGCGTCCGCTGTTCGATCTTGCCGAAGCCCTGGGCGGCCATTTGTTTCTGCATCCGGGTCCCCGGCCCGACCAGCGGCCGGATCTGCAAGCCGACGCGCCGGCGCCGTTTTCGGATAACGGGGTGTACCGAAGTTCGCTCGAGGTTCAGAACAAAGTCGGCCAGGCCATGGTGACGTTGCTGATGACCGACTTCCTGGACGGCTACGGGAATTTGACCGTCCATGTCGCCAATCTGGCGGGCACCCTGCCGGCCGTCGTCGAGCGTCTCGACCATATCGTCATTACCCGCGATCCGGACGCGCCCATGCCGTCCTCGATGATGAAGAAGGTTGCAGTCGATTGCTCCTCGCTCGGGGCGGAAACCATCGAATTCGCCGCGAAATTCATCGGCGCGGAGCATATTCTGCTGGGCACCGACTGCCCGATCTTTCGCACCGACCGGACCATTTCAGGCATTGAAGCGACCCGGCTGAGTGCGCCCGAGAAGCGGGCCATCCTGCATGGAAATGCCGTCCGGCTGCTGAGCGGCGTTTGGCCGGCGCTGGGTGAAAGCTGAGACTTGCCCGAGCTTCTCGCGTTCGA
Organism: Rhodospirillales bacterium; assembly: GCA_022823235.1. Lineage (GTDB taxonomy): Bacteria > Pseudomonadota > Alphaproteobacteria > Rhodospirillales > UBA2165 > JAJDXO01. The sequence goes on along the minus strand of JAJDXO010000026.1, from coordinate 41,046 downwards.
CACGACGGTGGATTTTGCGATGGCGCTCGGCATCATGCTGCTGGGCGGCATGGTTCACGGGCTGACCGGCTTCGGCGGCGCGCTCATTACGATGCCGCTGTTGGCCCTGCTGATCGGTCCGGTGGAGGCCCTGGCGCTTTCGGCGCCCGCATGGGTCCTTGGCACGTTGCAGATGCTGCCCCGCGCCTCCCGCGAGGCCGATTGGCGGGCGTTGTGGCCGATCCTCATACCGGCGCTGCTGGCGACGCCGCTCGGCACGCTGCTGCTGTTCGTCATGGAGCCGGATATCGTCCGCCGGACCATCGGCCTGTTCGTCCTGGCCGGGGCGGTGATGCTGGCCACGGGCTGGACCTATAGGGGGCCCCGCGGGCGGCTGCCCGGGATTATCGCGGGATCGCTGTGCGGCGGCATCACCGGATTTGCCGGGGTCGGCGGTCCGCCCGTCATCGTCTACGTCCTGGCTTGGCCGGACTCTCCGGCAATTCAGCGGGCAAGTATCCTTATCATAATCGGATCGGTGGGCGTCGTGACTTTGCTCGGCATTATCGTCGGCGGGGCCTACGACGGGACGGTCGCGCTAACCGCCCTCGTCCTTGCCGTCGCCTATGTGGCCGGAACCTGGAGCGGCAGCGCCGGATTTCGGGCGGCATCGGACGCATTCTTCCGGCGGGCCGCGCTGACCGTATTGTTCGCGAGCGGTATCGCGGCAATCGTCTTATAGGTCCGGACCGGTGACCGAATCCATCCTCGCCACTCTCGATCTCGATCTTGCCATCGCCTTGCTGGTCGCTATCGCCGCCGGCATGGCTCATGGCTTTACCGGGTTCGGCGGGGCGCTGGTCGCGATGCCGCTCTACGCCGTGTTGTTCGGCCCGGTCGAAGCGCTGGCGATCCTGGTCTTCGCCGGGGTTGTCGGCTCCGCGCAACTCACCGTGCGGGCGATGAGGATCGTCCGGTGGCCGCATGTGATCCCGATGATGGTCGCGGCGATTATCTTCACACCGCTCGGCGTGATTTCGCTGGTGACTATCGATCCGGATCTCATCCGGCGGGCAATCGGAATCCTCGTCCTGGCGGGCGCCCTGGTCATCGGCCTCGGCTGGACCTACAAGGGGCCGAGAAATACCGCTTCCGGTGCGGCCGCGGGCGCGCTGGCCGGGTACCTCACCGGCAGCACCGGCATGGGCGGGCCGCCGCTGGCCGCCTACATGCTGGCCTTTCCCGATCCGGCGGATGTCCAACGGGCCAACATCGTCGTGATGACGGCATTGCTGATCACCGTCACGCTGGTCGGCCTGATCATCGCCGGCAGCTTTCATCTCGAGACCATAGTGCGGACGATATTGCTCACGCCGGTCTATATGTTCGGCGCCTGGTGGGGCGGGCGGCTTTTCCACAGCCGGTTCCAGACCCTGTTTCGCCGCGCGGCCATCGGGCTGCTGGTCGCCGGCGGTATCATCGCTTTAGTCGCCTAAGCGCTGCCGTCTGACAAAAATCGTCCACTCCCTGTCGTCGTAGCTGTCGAACAGACGGCTGTCGGGCGACAGAACCCGCCGGCAGAAAGCGAGGAATAGCCGGGGATCGGCGTAATAGAGCGTCCGGTGCTTCTCCGGCGCGTGAATACTCATCATGTTGAAGGCGAGGCCGGCGTGCGTCCTCGACCAAAGCTGGGTCAGATTATCGAGCACGAATTCCAGCCATTCGCCGTCCCCGGCGTACATCTTGATGTTGTAGCTCCCCGAGACGAAGGAGTAGTCGGCGTCCCGGGTTGCCTCATGGGAAAGGATGAACGAGGCCCGTTTGTCCCGAATCCGCGAATTCGCCCGTGCCAGCATCTCCCGGCTGATGTCGTAACCGAAGTACCTGCCCCGTTCGAGCTGCGGCAGATCGGCGTACGCCTCGAACATGGCGCCATAGCCGCAGCCGAGATCATTGATGACCAGATGATCAGAACGCTCAGAGGCGAACAATCCGGCGAGTATCCGAAAACGGTGCTGCTGGCGTTCGGGGCTCGACCATCCGACGCCTTTGTTCATGGCGCCGTATTTCCGAATGGTTCGCCCGAAGCTGCGGGAGACGGGTTCGAGGATATCCGGTAGCGGAGCGCGGCGTCGGCGGCCAAACATGGTCCAGAGTCTACGTCAGCCCCTGTCCGTGCCGCAACGAAACCTATTCGGCCTCGGGCAGCGCCACCCAGGGCGCGATATCGGGGATGATCCGCGTTTCGCCCGCCATCAATGGCGCCTCGCCGCTCACGGCCTCCAGTCTCAGCAAGGCGATGGCGCGGTTGCCTTGGCCGGAGCGCATCTCGCCCGCCTCCTTGCCGCCGGCGGTGATCCGGGTTCCCGGCGAGGGAAGCGGTCCTTCAATTTGGACCGGCAGCAGGCGCTTCTTCACCAGGCCGCGGTACTTGGTCCGCGCGGTGAGCTCCTGCCCCATATAACAGCCCTTGTCCCAATCCAGCCCGTGCAGCTCTTCGAAGCCGCTTTCCAGGAGAATCGCCTTGTCCACCTCCATATCCCGGCTGCCGTCGGGAAGCCCCAGCGCCAGCCGGTGCGCGTCATAGCTCTCCGCGGCCGCTTCGGAACAGCCCATTGCCTCGAGCGCGGAACCAAGTTTCGCGGCCGGCGCAATGCCGCGGAGACCGGCATCGGCCAGCCTGGGGTCGACATAGGCGATCCCGCCGGCGCACGGCTGCGCGGCACCGGGTTCCGCCTCGAAGCCGAGGGAGGTTGCCGCTTCGCCGCCGAAAACCGCGGCGACGGCGAATGAGTTGGTGACGTCCTCGATGTCCACGGCCGCGCGCAGCCTGTACATGTTCAGCCGGCGCATGAAATCGTCCAACCGGGCGGCCTCGCAATCGATCAACAGCCGGCCGTCTGCCGTCTGAACAATGAAGAAGTCGAACAGATATTTGCCCTGGGGGGTCAAGAACGCGGCGTAGATGCTTCGTTCCGGCGATACCTTCTCAACATCGTTGGAGACTAGGCCTTGAAGGAAGTCCCGGGCGTCGGCGCCCGAAACCCGGATCACCCCCCGGTTGGGCAAAATGGCGTATTTCATCCGCTCGATCCTGACATTCCGCCACACCATATAGGCCTTTGGCCGGGCTCGGCAAGAACGGCAAAACCCCAAAATATTCAAGGGTTTCCCGCTTTTCTTGGCGCGGGGCTCCGCGTATAAACCAGCCATGCGGATCACGATGATCGACGACACGATTGCCTTCGATGGCCGAACGCCGTCGGTTCGCGCCCTCGGCGGCGCCGAGAAGGCCGTCGCGGGCTTGGCCGCCGCGCTTGCCGCCCGCGATCACGCCGTCACCGTCGTCAATCGGTGCGACAAGGCAGGCGTTATCGACGGCGTCACCTGGGCTCCCTGGGATGCTCCGCGCCCGCCTGCCGCGGAGGTGACCATCGCGCAACGCGACCCGCGCTTGTTCGGAGAACTGCCCGAGGCGCCGGCCAACATACTTTGGTATTGGGGTAATCCGACGCAGCTCAATCGGCCGGAAAACCAAGCGACGATGGAGCGATACAAGCCGATCATGGTATTCGTGGGCGACGCCCAGAAACAGTTGTGGCGGTCGTGGCGGGATTTCATCGAGGTGGTCATCCCGCCGGGTCTTGGTCTTGACTACATCCGCGCCGAGGCGCGCGGGAAGCATCCTGATCCGATCGCCATCATGACCACTCATCCCCTGCATGGCATGACGGAATTCGTCCGGCTCTGGCGGGAGCGGATTTTCTCTCAACGGCCGGAAGCCAGGCTCCGCATCTATTCGGCATCACTGGCAAAAGCGGCGTCGGGCTCCAAGCCCCTCGACCGGATCGCCGACGTCTTCGAGGAAGTCCGGGAAGCAGCGGACGACGGGGTCGAGATCAAGGCGCCCGGGCCCGATGCGGATATGGCCGCGGCATATGCCGCCGCGCGGGTGCACCTTTATCCGGCGATTCCGAGCGAAATGTACGGCTCGACGCTTGCGGAGAGCCAAGCGGCCGGACTGCCCGCCGTGGTGCTCCAGCCGGATACCGCGTCTGCCGGGGCCGAAAGGGTGCACAATGGGCGTACCGGCTACTTGGTGCCTGATCTGGATGCCGCGGCAAATATTGCGCTCGACCTGCTATCGGATGATTTCGGCATGTATGATGGGCTGCATCGGGACGCCCGGATATTGCAGGCGGCCCGGAAATGGGAGACGGCAGCCATCGAATTCGAAGGATTGTGGTCTTGAGCAGCGCCCAAACGGAGCCGGGCGGAACAAAGATCCTATTTGTCACCGCTACCCGCATCGGCGATGCCGTCCTGTCCACGGGCGTCCTCGACCATCTCATCCGATCTCACCCCGGGGTCCGCGTCACCATCGCCTGCGGGCCGCTCGCCGCGCCGTTGTTCGACCGCGTACCCGGCCTGGAACGCCTCGTCATATTGGAAAAGCAGCCCTTGTCCCTTCATTGGCTGGGTCTTTGGGCAAAATGCGTCGGACGCTACTGGGACATTGTCGTTGATTTCCGGGATGCACCGCTGACCTATTTTTTGGGTCGCCGGCGGCGGCTGAGCGTCACCCGGCACAATCGGCCGGAACGCCAGGTTGAGCGATATGCCTCGGCCCTCTCATTGGACCGGCCACCGGCGCCAACCCTCTGGATCGACGACCGGATTGCCGAGCAGGCTGCGAAGCTGATTTCCGGCGATTCCAAGGTTCTGGCCATTGGACCGACTGCCAACTGGCCGGCGAAGACGTGGCGCGCTACGCACTTTGCGGAGCTGGCCAGCCGGCTGACGGGACCCGGTGGAATCCTGCCGGGCGCCAAGGTGGCGTTGTTCGGCCATGAAAGTGAACGGCCGATGGCGCAGGAGTTGATTGACGGCATTCCGCGAAACCAACTCATAGACCTGATCGGAAAAATCGACTTGCTGACGATTTATGGCTGCCTCGAAAGATGCGATTTTTATATCGGCAATGATTCCGGCCTCATGCATATGGCGGCGGCTTCGGGAACGCCGACCCTCGGCCTGTTCGGTCCGACACGGGAATCGCGGTATGGGCCTTGGGGGCGTCACACCGCGGTGGTTCGAACGAAGGTTCCGTTCGAGGAAATATTTCCTCCCGATTTCGATCATGTGAACAGCGGCAGTCTCATGGACTCGCTGACCGTTGACATGGCGGAGCAAGGCGCGCGGGAGTTGTGGTCACGGGCGGAGGGGATTGCGGCGTGAGCGAGATCAAAACTTCCGCGGCCGCATTCGAAGGGCTGATCCCCTAATGAAGGTTCTTCAATGCATGGCGGGTGCCGAGTTCGGCGGGGCCGAGGCGTTTTTTACCCGCCTGACCATCGGGCTCAGCAGGGCCGGGCTGGATCAGCGGGTCGTGATTCGGGCCAATGCGGATCGCGCCGAATTGCTCAGGGGCGCCGGTATCGAGCCCGATGAGCTCGGCTTCGGCGGGCCGTTGGACGTCGGTTCCGGACGCAGGCTTGGAAAGATGATCAGGCAGTACGAGCCCGACGTCGTCATGAGCTGGATGAACCGGGCCACCGCGGCGGTTCCCAAGCCGGGCGGGAAGTTCGTCCATGTCGGCCGGCTCGGCGGCTACTACAACCTTAAATATTACCGGAACTGCGATCATTTGGCCGCCAACACGGAAGACATCGCCGGCTATCTCATTAAGAACGGCTGGGCGCCGGAGCGCGTGCACTACCTGCCGAATTTCGTTTCCGCCGAGAAAGCGGCGCCGCTTTCCCGAAGTGCGTTTTTCACGCCGGAACGAACCCCGCTCATCCTCGCACTGGGACGTCTGCACGAGAGCAAGGCCTTTGATACGCTGCTTCAGGCGGTGGCGCGGGTGCCCGATGCCTTTCTCTGGCTCGCCGGTGAAGGCCCGCTCCGGGGCGAGCTCGAAGAGCTGGCCGAACAACTCGGCATCAAGCCCCGGGTTCGCTTTCTCGGTTGGCGTGACGACACCGAGGCGCTGTTCGCGTCGGCGGACATATTCGTTTGTCCGTCACGCCACGAACCGCTCGGCAATGTGGTGATCGAGGCCTGGGCCCAGGGGGTTCCGGTGGTTGCCGCCGACAGCTTGGGCCCCGGTACTCTTGTTCGCCACGGTGAGTCCGGGTTGCTGAGCCCGGTAGACGACGTGCAGGCCCTGGCGCGGTCGATCCAACGGCTGGTCGACGATCCGGGTGCGCGCGGGGAACTTTCCCGTGGCGGCCGAGAGGCCTATGAGGCTGAATTCACCGAGGACATCGTGGTCGGGAAGTACCTAGACTTCTTCGAAAGGGTCACTGCCTGATGTGCGGCATCGCCGGGGTCGCCATGGCGGACGGACGTGCGCCGGACGGCGCGCTGGTCGGCCGGATGATCAAGGCGATCGCCCATCGCGGGCCCGACGGCGAAGGTGCGCATACGAGCGGCAATGTGGGGTTGGGCCACAATCGGCTGGCCATCATTGATCTCGAGACCGGCGATCAACCGATCCGCGGGCCGCGCGGCATCGTCCTGGTCGCCAATGCCGAGATCTACAATTACGTCGAACTCAGGCGGCAGTTGGGCGAGTCCCGGTTCAACACGCGGTCGGACTGCGAGCCGCCGGTGCATCTCTATGCGGGCGCGGGGACGGGGTTCGGCCGGGCGCTCCGCGGCATGTACGCTATCGCAATCACCGACGAGGCGGCCGGCCGGGTGGTGCTGTCCCGTGATCCGTTCGGGATCAAGCCGCTTTATTACGCAGCCATCGAGGGCGGGACGGCGTTTGCGTCGGAACCGGCGGCGCTTGTCACCGCCGGGCTCGTACCAGCCCGTCTCGACGCGGCCGCACGGGACGAGATGCTCCAGCTCCAATACTCGACGGGCCGGCGGACCATATTCGAAGGCGTGGATCGGGTGCTGCCGGGAGAGACCTTGACCATCGAGGCGGGCAGCATCGTCTCCCGGCTCAACAAGGCGGCGCTGCCGGGCGGCGCACCGGCGGATTGGGATGAAGAAGAGGCCATCCGGCGATTTGACGCGGCATTCATGAACAGCGTCGAGGTCCATCAGCGCGCCGACGTGCCGTATGGCATGTTTCTGTCGGGCGGCATCGATTCATCGGCGGTGCTTGCCGCCATGCGGGATTTGAACGACCATCCGGTCCAGGCCTTCACCGCCGGTTTTTCCGGGACCCGGGTCGCGGATGAGCGGGAGCACGCGGGCGCCGTCGCCCGCGCGGCCGGGGCGGACTTCCATGCCGTCGACGTGGATGCGGCGGATTTCTGGCAAGATCTGCCGGCGATCGCCGCGGCGATCGATGATCCGGCGGCGGACTACGCCACCATTCCGACCTACAAGCTGGGCCGGCTGGCTCATGATCACGGCCTGAAGGTCGTTCTCTCGGGTGAGGGGGGGGATGAACTGTTCGCCGGATACGGCCGCTACCGCCGCTTGTTGCGGCCCTGGTTCCTGGGCGGCGGCGCCATGCGTCACAAAGGCGCCTTCGAGGGGCTGGGGGTGCTCCGGGACGACGGCGACGGCTGGCGGGCCGGTCTCGACCGGGCCGCGGCCCGGGAGGCCACGGCCGGCCGAACCCGGCTTCAGGCGGCTCAGGCGATGGATTGCGCGGACTGGCTGCCCAACGACCTGTTGATCAAGCTGGACCGCTGTCTGATGGCGCACGGCGTTGAAGGCCGGACCCCGTTTCTCGACCGGCGGGTTGCCGAGGTGGCCATGCGGCTCCCCGACAATCTCAAGGTACGGGGCCGCACCGGCAAGTACGTTCTCCGGCGCTGGCTGGAACGGAAGCTGCCCGAAGCCCGGCCGTTCGCCCGCAAGAAAGGCTTCACCGTGCCGGTCGGCGAGTGGATCGCGGCGCGGTCCGGCGAAATCTCCCAACTGGTGGCCCGGCAGCCCTGCATCGAGGAGGTGTGCCATCCGGCCGCGGTGGAGGCTTTGTTCCGTACCCTCAATCCCAACCGCCCGCGGGCCGCGCAAGCCGCCTGGCGGCTGCTTTTCTATGCGTTATGGCACCGGCGTCACATGGAGGGCCGGGCGCCGGACGGGGACGTGTTCGAGGTATTGTCGGCAAACTAACGCCTAGAAGCGATAGTCCGAGACATCGAGGCCGAGGGCCTCGCGGCCCCACGCCGTGAGATAGATATCCCAGTTGTTCTGGTGATGGGCGCCCGCGGCTTTCACGTCGCGCAGCTTGCGCTGGATGTCGTTGTCGTTATAGAGCCCGTTGCCGCCCCAGGCGTAGAACAGCCGGTCGACCGCTTTCTGGCAGAGGACGCAGACGTAGGCCATGTCCCGCTTGTTGCGGAGCCGCTCCTCGTCGGTGAGAGGACGATCCCGCAATATCTCCTCGGTCTCCCGGAGGTTGCGCAGCATCAGGCTTTCCGCCGCCCGCGCATCGGCCGCGCTTTCGGCGATCCTCAGGTGGATGGACTGGAAGTCGGCGACCTTTTCGCCGCCCCGGTTGATCCGCGTCTCCATGGCCTCGATGAACTGCTCGACGGCGCCCAGCGCAAGCCCGACCGAAACCGAGACCAGGGAGTAGGGCGCAACCGAAATGCGGGGCAGCCGGAAGACGGGGTGGTCATACATTTCGGCTCCCGGCGTGGTGCCGTCGAGCCCGTCCTTGGACGGGAAAGTGCGGTGTTCGGGCACGAAGGCGTCTTCGAACTCGACGAAACAGGAGCCGGTGCCGCGCAGCGCGAACGTATCCCAGTTGTCGATGATCCGTCCCTTCCCGCGCTCTATCAGGATATGGAGCATGCCGGACCCGTCGGCGAGGACGGCGTTGTTGGCCAGCCAGCCCGCATGTTTGCACCCCGACGAGAACGTCGCCCAGCCGTTCAGCAGATAGCCGCCGTCGGCGGGGGTGAGGGTGCACTTCCTGGCGATGCTTTCCTCGGTGCCCGTATTGCCGCCGGAACAGATGAATTGATCCGGGCCGGAAGCCCATAATTCGTTCTGCGCCCGTTCCGAAAATCCGGCACAGGTGTTGGCGTGCTCGGCGTAAACCGCATAGACCCAGGCGGTGGAGGCGCATCCCTTGGCGAGCTCCGCGCATACCTGGACCAGCACGTCCCATCCGTATTCGTAACCGCCGTGCTTCTTGGGCATGCAGACGCGGATCAGCCCGTGGCGGCGGAAGTCGTCGAGGGTTTCTTCGGGGATGGCGGCGGCGGCTTCACAGGCCGGCGCGCGGGCCAGCAGATCGGGCACCATGGACCGCGCCCGGGAGATCAGTTCCGCCGGGCTCGGGATATCGATGTTGGTGTCGGCGGCGACGCCGTCCATGATGCTCTCTCTCCTGTTGAAACCGGCATAGGCCAGCATGGGCCAGCATAGGAGTGCCGTATTTCCCGGTAAAGGGCCGCCCCGAAACACGTTCGGCATGGCGGCGGGGCCATCGGCATCGCCGAAAACCGGCGACGCGCGGGGCGGTTTTGCGTATTGTCCGGGCCATGGAGCTCAATTTCGACTGGCTCAACCTGCACGTCGGCGCCCTGGTGGGGACGGCGCTGGTATTCGGCGGCATGTCGTTCTTCGCCTTCGTTTTCACGCCCATGGTTTTCAAGTTCGTCGAGCGCGAGGACGCGGCGCACTTCCTGCGCCAGGTGTTTCCGGTCTATCACCGGGTGATCGCGAGCCTGTGCTGCGTGCCCGCCGTCCTGCTGATCCCCGGCCGGTACACGCCCGAGGTGACGGCGCTGTTGGCCGTGGCGCTGCTCAACGTCGTCTCGGCACGGTTCATCGTGCCGGCGGCCGACGCGGCCCGCGAGGCCGGCGACGAGAAGAGGTTCGCCGCCATCCACCGGTTGAGCGTGTTCCTGCACATGGGCGAACTGATCGCTATTCTTGTGGTCTTGATCCGGTTGGCCCAATGAACCGTTGATAGCCGTCAATGCCCGCTGCGGCCGGGAATCGGGCGCCATGCAGCGGCGCGGATTTTGTCGGGGCGCTGTCCAGTACCGGATCGCGGGCGGCAAAAAGGCCAGCCCTTTTGGGGCCGGCCGTTTTAATTCGAACTCGGAGCCTCAAGAGCTCGGGCGGTTTGCCTTGTTAGATGGCGATCGCCGCCTGGCGCCACGCCGAGGTACCCTTGCAGTCAGGACATACCCGCTCACCAATATGGTGCGACGTGAAATCCTTCGAACACATCAAGCACTTGCGCTTCTTGATGTTCTGGTTGTCAGCCTGAGGCTTTTTGTTCATCTCGCTACGAGACGACATGGTATCCTCCTAGGTGCTTATTCCAGTCCGCAAAGTCACTCGTACCCGGCCCGATGCCCGGGACCACACGCAACCGCGCAGATTGGATTGTCTGTCCGAAGGGCGCGCCAATTGGGAATCCAGGAACGCGCCCGTAGCAGGGGACAAGTATATAACGACACCCCGGCGAAATAGCTATGCATTTTTTGCGTAGCTGATATGCGGGCCGTCAACGAACCGTCATCTCAACCCCAAATAGCTCAAAATCATCAACCGCAAGGGTCAATTCACCCGTCATTGCCCCGAATTTACGGGGTTTATCCACAGGTGGGTCGCCAAACGGCCGGCGGACGCGAATTTCACGCCGACACCGGTTTTTCGCGCGTCTACTCCCCCGGCTGCGGGCTTGCCTCTTGTGCCGCGGCCGTTTTGGCGGCCGCCGGCGTGCCCGGCATGGGGGCCTCGGAAACATCGTCGGGCTGGTTTTTGAACTTCCCGTGCTTCTTGTAATAGGCGTCGGTCTTCACATGCTTGGAGACCACGAACGGCGCGCCCTTGACGAAGTCGTAGAGGGCGACGATGCCGCCGGTCCACATGGTGCGGATCATGTGCATCTTGGCGCGCGACGCGCGAAGCTCGAACAGGTCGGCGTTTTCGTGGGTGTGGTAGGTCTCCCGGTCGTTCAGCACCTCGCGCACCTTCTCGGGCGTCGCCCAGTTGCAGCGGTAGTGAATGGTGCCGTCGGGCCGGATCACATAGAGCACGTTGGGCATGGCGCCATAGCCGCGGTGGAAATCGCCGGCCAGGTTGTCGACCAGGACCCGGCGGTGCTCGCCGTAGCGGGGCGCCACCATTTTGGCCGCCGCCATCTTCTCTTCCATGGTATCATGGGGCCCCAGGCGCTCACCGGGATGGGCCTCACGGACATAGATCAGCAGGAAGGTGACATCCGGATACTCGCCGGTGATGTCCTTCATGGTCGGGATATTCTTGGTGTACATGGAGCAGGTGGATGACCCGGTCTCCAGTACCACCCATTGACCCTCGAAATCGGAAAGTTTGACCTCTTTTCCGGTCTCGAGTTCGGTGAAGGTGTGGTCGACGAACTTCTCGCCGGCCCGCGGGCCGATGAACATGTCGAAATTGTAGTCGTTGGGCTTGAACCGCTTGTTGTTGTAGACGGGGCCTTTTGGTTGCTCGCTCATCACACGTCCTCGTTCAAATTCCCTGTATCGGCTGCCGAGAGGGCGCTCCATCGCCCTTTCACGCCACGAAGGGCAGGGAATCTAGCCCCAAAGCCGAAACCGTTCAACAGAACCAAAAGGTGCGTGGCTCGCATATTGGTGTGAGCATTCCGCGCCCGGGGATGTGATCAACTCACGCGGCGTCCGCTGTACGGAGGCTTCGGGCAATATCGTCGGCGATGGTCTCGATGCGCCGGCGAAGCCAGATATGGGCCGGATCGTTGTTGTTGCGCTCGTGCCATACCAGATAGAGGGAAATGCCGTCGCTCCTGAAGGGCAGCGGCGCCATCGCGAGGTCCCGCAGCGGGCCGATGTGCATGGGAGACATTTCAGTGGCGATCAGGTCGGTCCCCTTCACGAACGAGGGAATGGCGTTGAAATTCGAGACGGTGAGGGTCGGCTCGGGCAGGTCCGGAATATCGGCTCCGCGCAACGCCACACTGCTCCCCAGACCGCCGGCGAAGCGCACGGCTATATGGTTCGAGTTGAGATACTCGACGGATGTTTTCGGCGCCTCCCGCACACTCGCATCGTAGAAGCACATCATTGCGCCGCTGATCAGCCGGCGTTGGAAAATATCCGGCGCGTCCGGCGGAATGGGCGTCAGAACCAGATGGCACTGGGCATCCCGGAGCATGGAAATACTGGGCACTCCCGATGGCATGAACTCAAACCGGAGCGGGATTCCGTCTTCGTGAGCCTCACGCCACAGCCGGGGAAAGATCAACTCCCGCTGGAGGTCGTTGGCCGCGACCACGAATTCCATCTCTTCGGTGCGCGGATCGAAGGGCCGCTGGTCGGTGAGACTAGAGAGGCCGTCGAGCACGCGAAGCACCGGTTCCTTCAGCGAAATCGCCGTTTCCGTCGGCGTCAGGCCCTGGCCCGAGCGGACGAAAAGCGGGTCCCTCAGCGCGGTGCGCAGCTTCGCGAGGGAATGACTGACGGCCGATTGGGTCACGTTCAGCCGGACGGCTGCCTTGGAGACCGAGGATTCCTCGAGAATGACCAAGAATATCCTCAGAATTTTGCCATCGAGCCCGTCTATATGAGAAATTTTCATATGGTTTATAAAATAACATGAATAGATTTAATGTCCAGGAACCGGTAGGTTCCCCGGTCTCAACTTCCAAAGAAGTTTGCAGTCCGAGGAGGCTTCAATGAAGCGATCACTTATTCTTGCAGGCATGGCGTTGGCGGTGTCGACACCGTTCGCCGCGGAGGTAAAAGCCGAAGAGCTGTCCGTCGCGACCTTCATGCCGCCCCAGCATCACATCAACCGCAACCTGTTCGGTTGGTTCGGTAAGGAAATCAAGGAACGTTCCGGTGGTTCCCTGACCATGAAACTGTTTCCGGCAGGCCAGCTCGGCGCCGGTCCCGTCCAGCAGTACAAGCGCGTGGTCGAGGGCGTCGCCGACATCACCTTCGGGGTCAGCGCCTATACCGCGGCCCTGTTTCCGCGCACCATGCTGGTCATCCCGCCCGGCAAATCGAAGAATGCCAAGGAGTCGACGACCCGGATGTGGAACGTCTTCGACAAGTACATGGCCGGCGAATACAAGGCGGTCAAAAATCTCGGCGTATTCACCGTCGCCGGCAGCCTGTGGGCGTCGACCAGGGACATGAGCACCATGGGCGGGCTCAAGGGCGCCAAGCTGGTGCCGTACGCCGCCATGACCACGCCGATCCTGAAGGCAATGGGGGCGGTGCCCGTACAGATGCCGGTGACCCAGATGTACACCGGTCTCTCCACCGGGACCATCGACGGCACCTACGCGTCCTACAACAACATCACGCCGCCGTGGAACTTCTGGGACGTCTCCAAATATGTGGTCGACAATATTCCGGTGCAGTTCGCCGCGACCTTCGTCGCCCTGAACAAGGAGCGCTACGACGGCCTGTCGCCGGCGCACCGGAAGATCATTGACGAGCTTTCCGGCAAGACGCTCTCCATGGAGGGTGCGGCTACATTCGACGGGGCCGACAATCGCTCCGAGAAGATGATGCGGTCGTCGGACAAGATGAAGAAGGTGAAGTGGGTCAAGGTTTCCGCCGCCGAGCGCGCCAAGATGGATGCGGCGGTCAAAAAGGGCCTCGAGAGCATCTTCGCCGACTATGAAAAGCGCGGCATCAAGAATGCCCGGGAAATCTACAACGCCTTGAACCAATAGCGTTGCGATGGGGCCGGGGTCTCCCAATTCCCGGCCCCATCTTTTTCCGAGCATCGGACAATGATCGACCGACAGAAACCGCTGCCGTGGCTCGATACGCTGGACACGGTCATCGTCCGTTTCACGGTGATCGCCGGCGGCCTCGGCCTCGTCTTCATGGTGCTGCTGACGTTCGTCAACGTCATCATCATGCGGAAGATGCTCAACAACCCGATCACCGGGGCCGAGGATCTGCTGATCCTCAATCTCGTCCTGATCGTCGCGATCGCCATCCCCTTCGGCGGCCGGGTCGGGGCGCACATCGAAATCGAGATATTCGAATCACGGATGTCGCCCGGGTTCGCCCGCTGGTCGCTCTTCATTCTCAAGATCGTCGGGATCGTGCTGGTCGCGCTGCTGTCGTGGCGGCTGTTCGAGGCAGGCGTTTCGGCGAGCAAGTTCGGCGAGGCCACACAGCAACTGCTGATCTCCTACGAGCCTTATTACTACGTTATGAGCATCCTGGTCGGGTTCTACGGGCTCATCCTGGTTACCGACGCCGTTCAGCTGGTGGTCCGCGGCGCCATCCGGGAGATCGGCGGAATTCAGGACGAATAGATGATCAGCATGTCGCTCATCGGCGTCGTGGGGCTGCTGGTGTTGTTCGCCCTGCTGGCGCTCAGGTTTCCGGTTGCGCTGTCGATGATTTTCGTCGGCACCGTCGGCACGATCGCCGCCACCGCCAACCGGTTCCTCGGCCTCGGCATGGCGCCCGAACAGGCGTGGGAGCGGGGCTGGAAGACCGCCATGTCGAACCTGTCCGGCGAAGCGTTCGAGGCGGCATCCAATTTCAACCTGCTGGTCATCCCCATGTTCATCCTGATGGGCAACTTGGCCGGCGCATCGGGCATGTCCCGCGATCTGTTTACGGCGGCCTACCGGTGGATCGGCCACTACAAGGGCGGGCTCGCTTCGGCGACGATCACCGCTTGCGCCGGGTTTGCGGCGCTGTCCGGTTCATCGCTCGCCTCCGCCGTCACCATGGGCCGGGTGGCGCTGCCCGAGATGAAACGCTTCAAATACGCGCCGGAGCTCTCGACGGGCTCGGTGGCGGCCGGCGGCACCCTCGGATTTCTTATACCCCCGTCCGGCGGCATGATCATCTATGCGGTCCTGACCGACCAATCCATCGGCCGTCTGTTCATGGCCGGCGTGGTCCCCGGCATCATTCTGACCCTGCTGTTCGTTGGTACCATCTGGCTGTTGGTGCGCATGAAGCCCGAGCGGGGACCGGCCGGAGAGCGGGCGAGCGCCCCGGCCCGGCGGGAGTCCTTGATCTCCGCGGTGCCGATTGTCGTGGTGGTCGGTATCACCATCGGCGGCATGTACACCGGCTTCTTCACGCCGGTGGAGGCGTCCGCCGTCGGCGCATTTCTGACGTTCGTCGTCGGCGCGGCGCGCCGGTCGCTCAGGTGGTCCATGACCCACGAGATTATTCTTCAAACCATGAAGGCGACGGCGACCGTGTTCCTGATCATCATCGGCGCCTTCATATTCATCCCGTTCATGTCGCTCACCGGCCTCGCCGCCGACATGGTCACCTTCCTCACCTCGTTGCCCATCGGCGAGGTCGGCATCCTGATCGTGGTCATCCTGATCTACATGTTCCTGGGCACGTTCCTCGAGAGCATCGCCATGCTGGTGCTGACCATACCGGTGGTGGTGGCGCTCGCGACCCAGCTCGGCTGGGACCTGATATGGTTCGGCATCATCGTTGTGGTCGTTTTGGAGATGGGGATGATTTCGCCGCCGGTCGGCATCAACGTATTTGTGGTCAAATCCATCGCCCCGGATGTTCCCATGCGAACCATCTTCAAGGGGATTTGGCCGTTCTGGTTTGCGATGGCGCTGATGATCGCGCTATTGGTCGCGTTTCCGCCCATCGCCATGTACCTGCCCGAAACCATGCTCGGGCAATAGGGGGAGGCAATTGCCATGGTTGTGATCACACCGAAGGATAAATCCGTCGCCGCGCTGACCGGCATTCACCTCTACCACGGGGACATTTCCAATTGCTCCATGCGGGTCCGGATGGCCTTGGAAGAGAAAGGGCTGGATTGGGTAAGCCACCACATCGACCTCAAGAAGAAGGAAAATCTCGACGAGGGCTACTTCGCCATCAATCCCAACGGCCTGGTGCCGACGATGATCCACGAGGGCGCGGTTCATATCGAATCCAACGAGATCATCGCCTATTTGGACGAGGCCTATCCCGAGCCGCCCCTCAGGCCGGCGGCCCATGCCGACGCCATCGATACTTGGCTCGCGCGGGCGGCCGATCTCCATGTCAAGGCGGTCAAGCCCTATGTCTACGCGACGAAGATGGCGCCCAAGCTGCATAAGACGGCCGAGGAGCAGGAACTCTACGACTCGCTCCAGACCAACGAAGAGCTGATCGAGTTCCATGCCAAGCACGCGGGCGACTCGCAGTTTTCGGCGGAAGACGTCAGGACCGCCGTCGAGCTGCTGGACGCGGCATTCTCCGATGCCGAAGAGGTCTTGAATACCTACGATTGGCTGTCCGGAGAGAAATTCGGCTTGGCCGATATCTCCTGGTTGCCCATACATTTCGTTCTGGTGGGCTGCGGTTACGACTTCGATCGGTTCCCCAAGGTGATGGGGTGGATCGAGGCGGCCCGGCAGCGGCGGAGCTTTCAGAAGGGCATTCTCGAGTGGTGCCAGGATTTCGCAGACGTTTAAGTGAATGGAGTTCAAGGAGACATTGAAATGAGCAGACTGAAAGACAAGGTGGCCATCGTCACCGGCGCCGCCCAGGGGATCGGCGAGACCTACGCCAAGGCCATGGCCGCCGAAGGCGCCAAGGTGGTGGTCTCGGATATCGCGGATTCGAGCCGGGTGGCGGACGAAATCAACGCCGGCGGCGGGACGGCGATCGCCGTTTCAGCCGACGTCACCAGCGACGACAGCATCGCCGACATGGTGGCCGAGACCGACAAGCAATTCGGCCCCATCGAGATTCTGGTCAATAACGCGGCGCTGTTCGCCGAGCTGCGCCTGACGCCGATCATGGAGATGTCCAACGAGGAGTGGGACCGGGTGATGACGGTCAACGCCCGCGGCTCGTTCCAATGCATCAAGGGCGTCGTCCCGTCGATGCTCAGCAACGGTCGCGGCAAGATCATCAACATCTCGTCCGGCACCTTCTATTACGGCGGCCCCGGCTTCGCCAACTACGTGAGCTCCAAGGGTGCCATCCTGGGCCTGACCCGGTCGGCGGCGCGGGAATTCGGCGACAAGAACATTTTCGTCAATTGCATCGTTCCCGGATTCACCGAGAGCGAGGGCGTCGCCAATCACCCGCAGCTTCACGTCGCCCGCGAACCCACCATCGCGTCCCGCATCCTCAAGCGCGACATGATGCCCGAGGACCTGGTCGGCACGCTGATATTCCTGGCCTCCGAGGACAGCGATTTCCTCTCCGGCCAGAGCATCAATGTGGACGGCGGCAGATACTGCCAGTAGAACCGTCGCGGACACTTTCCGTTTCGCGGACAGTGGGCGGGTTGTCCGTCATCTGGACTGACAACCCGAGTGGGCGTGATACTGTGCGCCGGGAATGATCGAATGACGAAACGCGCCGGTTGTCACAAGGCGCAAACCGGGCGGAACCCAGGGCGGAACCATGTTTGAAAAAGACTACGACGATATTCCGGGCACCTACGTCTATGACGGACGGATGGCCATGAAAGGCTATGTGCTCAACAAGATGTTCATGTCGTTCATCGACCCGGCGAACCGGGAGCGCTTCGAGGCCGACGAGTGGGCGTACATGAAGGAGTACGGCCTTTCGGACGAGCAGTGCCGGGCGGTCATGGACCGGGATCTGCTGCGCATCCTCCAGCTCGGCGGCAATGTCTATTACGTCTGGAAAATCGCCGCCATCGCCAAATGGAACATGCGGATGGTGTGCGCCAATCAGGCGGGCATGGAGTACGAGGACTTCCTCGAAAACCGTCTCGGCCTGGAACCGGCGGGAGACTGACAATGGCGCAAATGATCGGCGGCGTCGGTGTATCGCACATTCCAGCCCTGGTGCCGTACCAGGATCAGGGCAGGGAAAACGAGGGCGAGTATGCGCCGTTTTTCGAGGGCGCCCGGCCGGTCCGCGACTGGGTCCGGGAGAACCGGCCGGATACGGCGATCGTCATCTACAACGATCACGGCTTGAGCTTCTTCCTGGACGCCATGCCGACCTTCGCCCTCGGCGCGGCGCCCGGTTACGTGTGCGGGGACGAAGGCTGGGGCGCCCGGCCGCTGCCCCCGGTGCCGGGGCACCAGGACCTGTCCTGGCATATCATCGATACGCTGATCGAGGATGAGTTCGATCCCACTATCTGCCAGGAGCTGGAGCTCGACCACGGCGCATCCATGCCCATCCGCCTGTTGTGGAAGCCCGAGCCCGACTGGGAGATCAAAATCGTGCCGGTGGCGGTCAACGTCATCCAGCATCCGATCCCCAAGGCCAAGCGCTGCCACGATCTCGGCAAGGCGATCCGCCGCGCCGTCGACAGCTTCCCCGGCGACGAGAAGGTGATGATGCTGGGCACCGGCGGACTGTCCCACCAACTCAGCGGCGAGCGTGCCGGGTTCAACAATCCGGCGTTCGACCAGTCCTTCATGGACCGCCTCGCCAATGATCCCGAGGCCCTGACCCGGCTCACGTCCGGGGACATCATGCGCGAAGCGGGCGCCGAGGGCGTCGAGGTGGTCATGTGGCTGACCATGCGCGGCGCCCTGGACGAAAACGTGAACGAGCTTTATCGGAACTACTATTCCCCGGTGTCGGTGACCGCGTCCGGTCTCCAACTGCTGGTTAACGCCTGAACCAACCGGACATCCAGACCCATGAACGAGATCAAACCTTCCGTCCATCCGGACCTAAAGGCTCACCAGGACGGCATGAAGCCCCGAATCTACAAGCTGCGGGACCATATCTACTGCGCTTTCGGCTTCACGGTGGTGAACTGCACGCTGATCGAGGGTGAGGATTCCTGCATCCTCGTCGACACGATGACCGGCATGGACAATGCCGCGGTGGTCGCCGAGGAGTTCAAGAAGATCACCGACAAGCCGATCAAAACGGTGATCTACACCCACTTTCATGCCGACCATGTGAGCGGGACGCGCGCCTTTCTCACCGACGAGGAGATCTCCTCCGGCGAGGTGAAGATCATCGGCCAGGAAGAGCTCGCCGATCACGTCATGCGCGACGTCGGGCTGGTCGGACCGATTATCGGCCGGCGCGCCATGTATCAGTTCGGCATGCGGTTGCCGGTGAGCGAGGAAGGCACCGTCGGCGCCGGGCTGGGTCCGCCCCAGCGGCCCGGCCCCCGGACTTTCGTCCCGCCCAACACAACCTTCGAAAGCGTCTACAAGGACGAAGTTGGCGGTATCAGGTTCGAGGTTCACCTCAATCCCTCGGAAACCGAGGACCAATGCTGCGTCTGGCTGCCGGATGAAAAGGTGCTGTTGTCGGCCGACGCCATCTACGAGTCGTTTCCCAACGTCTACGCGCTCCGCGGCACCCGATTCCGCAACCCCATGGTCTGGGCTCAGGGGATTGACCACCTGCGGGAGTTCGGGGCCGAGCTGCTGATCCCGCATCACGGCCGGCCGGTCGAAGGCGCGGACGAGATCGACGCCTTGATGACCGATTACCGGGACGCCATTCAGTTCGTCCACGATCAGACGCTTCGCTACATGAACAAGGGCTACCGGCCGGACGAGATCAAGGAAGTCGTCGAGATGCCGGACCGGCTCAAGGACCATCCCTGGCTCGGCGAGTATTACGGCTCATACAAGCATTCGATCCCGGCGATCTATGCCGGCTATCTCGGCTGGTATCAGGGCGATCCGGTGGCCCTCAGCCCGACACCGTGGCGGGAAAAGGCGAAGCGCTACGTGGTGATGATGGGCGGCCGGAGAACGGTTCTCGCCAAGGCGACGGAAGCCATGGACAACGGCGACGATCAGTGGGGGGCGGAGCTCCTAACGTGGCTGATCCAGGCCGATGTCGAAGATCAGGAGGCGCGCAACCTGAAAGCCCGGGCATTGCGCGCCTGGGGCTACCGGCAGAAGAACGCCACCTGGCGGAACTGGGGCCTGACCAGCGCTCTGGAGCTCGAGGTCGAGCTTGATTTGGCGGGCGGCGGCATGGTGCTGGGATCGCCCGACCAGGTCCGCGGGTTCCCGCTCGCCGCCATCCTTCAGGTCATGACCGTGCGGCTGAAGGCCGAGGAGGCCTGGGACACCAATCTGCGCGTGGCGTTTGAGACCACCGACACCAACGAGGCCTGCGCATTGGAGATCCGGCGTGGTGTTTGCCAGTTCTTCCGCGACCCGCCCGCCGAACGGGATGCGGCGATGAAGTTCTCCCGCGAGTTCCTGCTCAAGTGGGTGTTCGGGCAGACCACCCTCGAGGAGGCGATCGCCGCCGGCGACGTGACTATCGACGGCGAGGCGGCGACGGTGACCGAATTCATCTCCAAGTTCGAGGCATTCAACGAGGCGACGGACATTTCGGTCGCGGCGCGTTAGAGGATCAGGAGGAAGACATGGCTGAACCTGCTCAGGCGGCAAACCCGAGACCCAGGAAAAAGCGCCCGCCCCCCAAGCGCGCCGAGGTCATCGAGGTCGAGCGGATCGTCCCGCGGCTCACGCGGGTGACCTTCGGCGGCGGCGACATGGCGGCCTTCTCGATGCCCAAACCGGGTGCGCATATCAAACTTCTGTTTCCGGAGCCGGGCAGCACCTGGTCGCCGGCCGACACGGATGCCCCCCGGCCGCCGAGCCGCACCTATACGCCCCGGCGGTTCGATGCCGATACCCACGAACTGGACGTGGAGGTGGTTCACCACGGGGAGGGGCTCGCGGCCAACTGGGTGCGGACCGCCAAGCCGGGAGACGAGTTGTTCATCGGCGGCCCGGGCGGCGGGCTGGATATCCCGGACGGCACGACCCACGCCGTGCTGTTGGCCGATGAAACGGCCATGCCGGCAGCCGGGATGATCCTCGAAGCGCTGCCGGAGGGCTGCGAGGCGGCCGTCTTCTGTGAAGTGGCGGATGCGGACGACGAACGGCCGCTGAGCGCGGTCCGGGACGTCTCGCCCATCTGGCTGCATCGCGCGGAAACCGGTGCGGTCCAGGGAAGCCTCCTGGAGCATGCCGCAACGACCCTGGGCGACATGCCGGAGACGACGCTCTGGTGGATTGCCTGCGAGGCGGGCGCCATGCGCCGGGTCCGCAATCACCTGATGGACGACCGGGGCGTTGAGAAGGCCTGGATGAACACCCGGGGATATTGGCGGCTGGGAGAGACCAACTACCCCGATCACGATTACGGTGAAGATTAGGCGGAAGCGCAGCCGCCCGTCATGCGGGCGGTTGGGCGAGAGAAAATTGCGGGCGGCCGCGGAACTCGGCCATAAACCAACGAGAGCGGATCAATCCGCCGGGCAAGCGGACTGACAGGGACATACGGGAGACGAGCGATCAGTAACGGGTCCCCTTCGTACGACTACATCATCGTTGGCGCCGGATCGGCGGGCTGTGTGCTGGCCAACCGGTTGAGCGCCGACGGGGCCAGCATATTGCTGCTGGAAGCCGGCAAGATGGATCGAAACTTGCTGATCCATGTGCCCCTCGGCGTCGGCAAGATCTGGCAGTCCCCGGCGTATAATTGGAAGTACAACTCGGAGCCCGAGCCGGGGCTCGATAACCGCTCGGTGTGGCACCCGCGAGGCCGGGTGGTGGGCGGATCATCGTCGATCAACATGATGGCCTATGTCCGGGGCCATCGCGCGGACTACGACCGCTGGCGGCAGAAGGGGCTCGAAGGCTGGTCCTATGCCGACGTGCTGCCCTACTTCAAGCGGATGGAGTCCTTTGACGGCGGGGCCGACGACTATCGCGGCGATTCCGGGCCGCTGCGCTGCGTCGAGCATTGGGGGCAGGACCCCCTGTTCGATGCCTTCGTCGAAGCGGGCAAAGAGGCCGGATTCGGCTACACCGGGGATTTCAACGGCGCCGAGCAGGAAGGCGTCTGCCGGATGCAGTTTTCCATCGGCGACGGCAAGCGTTTTTCGTCCGCGACCGCCTATCTGCGCCCGGCGCTCAAGTGGGGCAATATCACGGTCAAGACCGGCGCCCAGGCCGCCCGGGTGGTGTTCGACGGCAACAAGGCGACGGGCGTCGCCTACAAGGACGGAAGCGGCGAGGCCCGGGCGCATGCCGAGCGGGATGTGATCCTCTGCGGCGGCGCGTACAACTCTCCCCATTTGCTGATGCTGTCCGGCATCGGGCCCGCCGCCCATCTCCGGGAGATGGGCATAGAGGTGCGGGCAGACCGCGGGAATGTCGGCGAGAACCTACAGGATCATACATCGATCGGCGTCGACTATGCCTACGCCAAGCCATCCCACTATTACAAGTCGCTGCGCCTTGATCGGCTGGCCATCAACATGATCCGCGCCTACGTCTTCCACGCGGGACCTGCCACGCTGCCGCCGGGCGCCGGCACGGCTTTCCTGAAAAGCCGCCCCGAGGCCGACATTCCCGACGTCCAGATGTTCTTCCGTCCGGTGAACATGTTCGCCAAGGAATGGTTCCCGGTGATCATGCCGCCGCCGCCGGAGGGCTTCTCGCTTCGGGCCTGCCATCTGCGGCCGGAAAGCCGGGGCTGGGTCAAGCTGCGGTCCAGCGATCCCTTCGATCACGCGCGGGTCTTTAATGATTTTCTGTCGACGGAAGCCGACCGCCAAGCGCTCCGGGACTGCATCCGGATGATGCGGGAGATCGCCCGTCAACCGTCCCTCGACGGCTATCGGGGCGAGGAGTTGGCGCCCGGCGAAGACGTTGCGAGCCAGGACGGCATCGACGCCTTTATCCGCCAGACCATGATGACCGTGTTCCATCCCATCGGCACCTGCCGCATGGGGTCCGATGACGACTCCGTGGTTGATCTGGAATTCCGCGTCCGCGGGGTCGAGGGTTTACGGGTGGTCGATGCCTCGGTGATGCCCGATTTGGTGGGCGGCAATATCAATGTTCCGGTGATGATGGTTGCCGAGAAAGCGTCTGACGTGATTTTAGGAAAACCGCCTTTGCCCGCGGCGGAATTACAGGTATGAGAATGGGCAAACCGAGACCACGTTTCGCCGGAATTGGCTGCCCGGGGCGGGTGCAGGCTTATGAAAGTCAACCGGCTCGTGGTCTCTTCCATGTAGACTTGGATACACAGGTGTGCTGGCCTAGGTCGGCGGACCACGAGAATCATCTTTAACAGGAGATTTTACACATGAAGAAAGTATTGGCAGTAGCCGCGCTTGCGGTCGGCGCCTCGGCCATGTTCGGCGCCACTCAGGCACAGGCGGCGGAACGATGGACCTGTAATGTCTTTACCGGTCCGAAGCACTACGTGAATAAGGGCCTGAAGCCCTGGGGCAAGGAAGTCGGCAAAGTCACCAACGGTGAGGTCAAAATCAACTTCCTGCCAGCCAATGCGGCTCCGCCGCCGAAGCAGTTGAACGGCATTGTCGCCGGCACATTCGACTGCGCGTTCATCTTCCATGCCTTTACCGCGAAGCAGGCAGGAGGGCCCGGTTTCGGTATTCTTCCGTTCCTGAACTCGGGCAGCGCAGTGCAGGGCGGTATCGCCTACTGGCGCGCCTGGAACGACAACTTCGGAGACAAGAAGGAGTTCGACAAGCTGGGCATCAAGGTCCTCAGCATGTTCCAGTTTGGGGGCGTTCACTTCTTCACCGCGAAGGACAAGCCGATCAACTCCATCGCCGACATGAAGAGCCAGAAGATGTGGGCGCTCGCGGGCACGTCTTCAAAGACCATGAAGGCCGCCGGCGTGAACCACGTCTCGGGCCCGGCGGCGCGTCTCGGTGAGTTTACCCAGACCAAGGTCGTTCAAGGCATTGCCGGCATCACCCGAGGCGGAATCGTCAACTTCGCCGGTGTTCAGTTCCCGAAGCATGGAACGTTTACGACCCAGTCGATGATGATGCCGTCCTTCGCCTGGATGGTGTCGAAGAAGAAGTGGGAATCGCTGAACGGTGGCCAGAAGAAGGCGATCGCAGCTATCTCCGGTGAAGAACTGGCCCGCAATATCGGCAAGGCGTCCGACGACTTCGAGGAGGTGGCCAAGGACAAACTGGCCAAAGCCGGAATTAAGGAGCACCGGGCGAGCGCCGCTTTCGAGGCCGAGCTCGAAAAGGCCGCCAGGCCTCAGTACGACGCGTGGTTCAAGCGCGTTCAGGCCATGGGCGTGGACGGCAAGAAAGTCGTCGAGCAATACAAGAAGTTTGTCGCATCGGGCTCCTGACCGGCGCCTGAAAGCAGACGGTAAAGATCTGCGCGAATATTGCTGACGGCGGCATCGAAGGACCGGGTCTTTCGATGCCGCCTCCGGCATAGGGGCGGGGCGTTCAACGAACCTGTGAGAGGCGGGTAATCCACATGATCGGGCTGACTGATTTTCTGCACAAAATCATCAAGGTGCTGGCGGCGATCGCGCTTCTGGTGATGATGGTTCTCACGTTCAGTGACGTGAACCTCCGCTATTGGCTGGGCGAGCCCATCCTCGGCAGCAACGAGATGACCGAATTTCTGCTGGGGACGATCGTTTTTTCGGGCCTGGTCATTGTTTCCGGTGAGCGCTCGCACATCATGGTGACCCTGTTCGAGCCGTTCCTGATGAAGAAGATTCCCTACATTTACAGAATTCTCGGCCTGTTCACGAACATTGCCGGCATTATCGCGGTCACGCTGCTGATCGCGAACTACACCCGCTTCATGCACGGCCAGGGAAACGAGACCGAAATCCGCGAATGGGAGTGGTGGTGGCTGGGCACGCTCCTGACCGTTCTGGCCGTGATCGCCGTTCTCATGGCGATCCGGTCCATACGGAGGCCGCTCAAGCAGATGGGCGCCGATGACTTCGGCGCCTTTGACGCCGGGGATGACGCCCAACGGCCCGAACAGGGAGGCCAGGCGTAGTCATGGCTGTCTCACTTTTTGCATTCGCCGTTCTCCTGGGCCTGAGCTTCGTCGGCATCCCGCTGGCCTATGCGACCCTCGCGGTCGGCTTCTTCGGTTTCTGGTACGTACGGGGCGATTTCTTCGGCGCGGTCATCCTTTCGGGCCAGGAGATATTCGATTTTTCGACCTTGTTCGGTCTGTCGGTGGTGCCCCTCTTTATCATGATGGGAACCCTCATCCAGCGGGCCAACATTTCGGACGAACTTTTCGAGGCCGGCTATGCCTGGGTCGGAAAGTACAAGGGCGGACTCGCCATGGCGACCGTCCTGTCCTGCGCCGGCTTCTCGGCCGTTTCCGGCAGTTCGCTGGCGACGGCCGCCACCATGGCGCGGGTCGCCATGCCGCCCATGCGGAAGTACAAGTACAAGGACTCCCTGGCTTCCGGGACGCTGGCTGCCGGCGGGACGCTCGGGATCATGATCCCGCCCAGCGTGCCGATGATCATCTACGGCATCGTCACGGAAACCAATATCGGGCTGATGTTCATCGCCGGCGTGATACCGGGCATCCTGCTGACCCTCTCCTACTTGGGGGCCGTGTACGGCAGTGTGCTGGTCAAGCCCGAACTCGGACCGCCCGGCGACCCGGTCGGTTGGGCCGAACGGCGCCGGACGCTCTACAAGACCTGGCCGATCTTCGTCCTGTTCCTGCTCGTGCTGGGCGGTATCTATATCGGCGTGTTTACGCCGACCGAAGCGGGCGCCGTCGGCTGTGTCGGCGCGTTCATGTTTGCCCTGTCGCGCGGCCGGATGCGGACCATTCGGGAAATCATCGATGTGGCGGCCGATGCGACCATCGTAACGGCTCGGATTTTCATCATCGGCGGCGCGGCATTGATCTTCGGCCAGTTCCTGAATTTCGCCGGTCTCTCCGGGGCGTTGGTCGAGTTTACCGATGCGTTGAATTTAGGTCCGTTCACCCTGCCGCTGATGATCTGCGTGATTTGCATCATTATGGGCATGATCTTCGAGAGCATCGGTATTTTGCTGCTGATCGTTCCGGTGTTCCTGCCATCCCTCGAGGCGGTGGCCGGCGCGTCCGGTATCCCGCCGGACTTCTATCTGGTCTGGTTCGGGATCATCGTCATTATCGTCGTCGAGCTCGGCCTGATCACGCCGCCCATCGGAATCAACGTGTTCACGGTAAAATCGGTGATTCCGGACGTGGACCTGACAAAGATCTTTGTCGGCGTTGTCCCGTTCGTGATTGCCGATCTCGTTGTCCTGGCGCTGATATTCGTGCTCCCGGGTCTGGCGATCTTCCTGCCGTCCGTGATGCCGACGTTCAACTGACCGCACGCCGGCAATGATGGTTGCCGGGAGTGCGTCTGATGCTATTCTCGGAAATCCGTCTTTGCCCGCGGCGGAAATATAAAAGGGAGGCAGGGCGTTATGGGAGTGGACGGTCTCGTCCGATATAGCCGGGCGGTCGCCGACCTGCTGGCATTGGGTTTGGCGGGGTTCGCCATTTACGTTGCCGGTTTCGGCGTGTTCGACGAGGTTTGGGTGCGCGCCGTGACGACGGGCCTGCCCATCCTGATCTCCATTCTTTATTTCTCGTCCGAAAGCCTGGATGTGAAGCGTGAGGATGTCCGCGTCGGGTCGGTCGTGCTCAACGCAATCTTCTTTGCCGGGTTCTTCCTGATCTACTACCTGTGGATCACGTTGATGACCGAGCAGATGGACTTCTTCGTCGAGTTCACGACCTTCGACTATGCGGTAGGGTTCATGGGCGTCGGCCTCATTTTCTATCTGACGCTCCGGCATTTCGGCATGCCTCTCTTCCTGGTCTGCCTTCTGTCGCTGTTGATCCTGTTTTTCGGCAATTTGATCCCGGGCACGCTGAATATCCCCGAGGTCAAATGGTTCCTGATTTCAGAGAAGCTCTGGTACTCCACCGATGGCGTCTTCGGCCGCCCGGTGGCGGTGGTCGGGCAGATCGTTTTGGTGTTCATCCTGTTTGGCGCCATCCTGGAAGCCAGCGGCGCCGGGGCGACATTGCTGAAATTCGCCTTTGCCGTCACCGGTCCCCTGCGCGGCGGTCCGGCTCATGCCGCCATCGTCGGCAGCGCCAGTTTCGGAACCATGAACGGAGCAGCCGTCGCAAACGTGGTAACCACGGGCGTCTTCACCATCCCGATGATCAAGCGCACCGGGTTCCAGCCGAAGTTCGCTGGCGCCGTCGAGGCCACCGCCTCAACGGGCGGACAGATCATGCCGCCGGTGATGGGCGCGGTCGCCTTCCTGATGGCCGACATCACCGGCATCCCCTATCTGGACATCATCGTTGCGGCGGCCATCCCGGCGCTGATGTACTACCTCAGCCTGTTTACGGTGGTGTGGCTCGAAGCCCGGAAGATGGGCATGACGCCGACCCCCAAGTCCGAGCGCGTCAGCCTGACCGGCACCGACTGGATCCGCTCGATTTCCTTCTTCGTGCCGCTGGGCGTCATCGTTGCCGTCCTGCTGACCGGCCGGACCGCGCAAAACGCCGGCTTCTACGGGCTCATTACCGCGTTCGTGCTGTCCCTGGTTCTGTATCCGGAATTCCGGTCCATCCGGGTGATTCTGCAGGCGCTGATGCGAGGCGGACGGACATGCGCCACCATCATGATCGTCGTCGCGGCCATCGGCTTCGTCGTCGGCATGGTCAACATGTCGGGCCTCGGCATCAAATTCGCGGCCGCCATCCTGGCTATCGCCGGCGATAGTCTGTTCCTGTCGCTGGTCGTCGTTGCCGTGGGCTGCCTGCTGTTGGGCATGGGCGTGCCGGTCGGCGCGGCCTACCTGATCATCGTGCTGATCATCGGTCCGGCCATCGGCAAGCTCGGCCTCTCCTTGATGCTCACCCACTTGTTCGTCATCTACTACGCGGTGTTGTCGGCGATCACGCCGCCCGTTGCGGTGGCCGCGTTCGCGGCGGCGCCCATCGCCGGCTCCAAGCCGATCGAGACCGGCGTGGTCGCCGTGCGTCTCGCCATCGCCGGCTTCCTGATTCCTTTCATCTTCGTCTACCACCCCAGTGTCGTGTTGCTGGAGGAAGGCTTCAGCTACCTTGGCCTGGCCTGGGGGGTGGGTGCATTTATTTTCTCCACCGCGGCACTTGCGACATCGCTTGGCGGATTTTCGCGGGCGAATATCGGCATTGTCCAGCGGACGGTCAGATTAATCGCCGGGGTTACCGTTCTGGTCCCCGATCCAATGGTCGCGGGGATAAGTGCCGCGGTTATACTTGGGGCGTTCGTAGTGGAACGCATGATGGGCGCAGTGCCGGTCGAGCAGCGCGCCGAAAGCTAGATAAAAACGGAGGTAAACGACCAATGATGAAACGTTTGGGACTATTCGCCGTCACCGGCTTGCTCGCGGTTTCGATGACCTCTGCGGCCGTCGCGCAGCAAAAGCAGCAGATTAAGATGTCGACCATCGCGCCGGGTTCATCCATGTACCTGGTGATGACGACATTCGCCAATCTGGTGAATCAAAACCGCAAGGATATCGAGATCACCGTTGATGCCACCGGCACTGCAACCAAACACATGGTCGACGTGGCCCGGGAGTCCATCGACATGTCCATGACCTCGCCCGCGGTTTATGCCTGGATGAGGGACGGCACGCGAATCTACAAGAAGCTCAAGAACGTCAAGGAACTCGCCAAGAATCTGAATATGGTGTTCTGGTTCCCGTTGGGCGGCTTCCACTATATCACCTACGCCGATTCCGGCATCAAGACTTTGGCCGACTTGAAGGGCAAGAAGGCGTTCATCGGACCGCCGTCGGGTGGGCAATTGGTGACGGGTCTCGGCTTCATCAAGGCGGCCGTGGGTCTTACGCCGAAGGACTTCAAGAGCGTCAATTTGAACTTTGCGTCGGCTTTCCAGGCCTTCCAGGATCGGCAATTGGACGTCTACACGATCGGCTGCCTGGACCCATGCGCCCAGCTGCAGCAATTGACGGCGACGTCGAAGATCAGGTTCCTCGGCCTGCCCAACGAGTCCGACCTTTCGGCGACGCCCGCGTTGAAGAAATTCTTCACCATTCCGGGACGTGCGAAGGGCAAGATCAGCAAGGGCGTTTACGGCGCCAATCAGGTCAACGACGCTGACATCTGGGTCAACGACGCGGTCCTCGGCGTAACGGCGCGTTCCACGTTGAGCGCCGACACCGTCTACAATATGACAAAGGCGTTCTGGGATAATTTGGGGGCCATTCGGGAAAGCGTGCCTTACATGCGTCAAGTGAGCATCGATTTCGCGTCGGCCAAACAGAACATGCCGTTTCATCCCGGCGCGGAGAAGTACTACCGCGAGGCGGGTGTTTGGAAGCGGTAAACCAAAACCGTGCTGAAATTATCGGAGGCGGCCCTCGGGCCGCCTCTTTTTTTGCTTTGGCCTGAAACTGTTCCAGTCCGCCGCAGCCTCGCGGGCGGACATCGGCACTGCCCAGCGGACGGTCGGATTAATCGCCGGGGTCACCGTTTTGGTCCCCGTTTCTATGGTCGCGGCGATAAGTTCTGTGGTTATACTTGGGGCGTTCCTGGTGGAACGCATGATGGCGCAATGCCGGTTGAGCAGCGCGCCGGAAGCAAACAAACAGTGGAGGTAACTTGCCAATGATGAAACGTCTGGGACTATTTGCTGTTGCGGGTCTGCTTGCGGTGACCATGGCCACCGCGGCGCAGGCCCAGAAGAAGCAGCTCAAGATGTCGACCATCGCGCCGGGTTCATCCATGTACCTGGTGATGACGACATTCGCCAACATCGTGAACCAAAACGTCGACACGGTCGAAATTACCGTCGATGCGACCGGCACGGCGACCAAGCACATGGTCGACGTGGCCCGGGAGTCCATCGACATGTCCATGACCGCACCGTCGGTCTACGGCTGGATGAAGAACGGTTCGCGGATATACAAGAAGCTCAAGAACGTCAAGGAGCTCGCCAAGAACCTGAATATGGTCTTCTGGTTCCCGCTCGGCGGCTATCACTATGTGACCTATGCCGATTCCGGCATCAAGACTTTGGCTGACTTGAAGGGCAAGAAGGCGTTTATCGGACCGCCGTCCGGTGGTCAGCTGGTCAACGGTCTGGCGTTCATTGCGGCCTCGACCGGCCTGTCACCCAAGAAGGGAGACTTCAAGAGCGTCAATCTGAATTTCGCCTCGGCCTTCCAGGCCTTCCAGGACCGTCAGCTCGACGTCTACACCATCGGCTGCCTGGACCCGTGCGCCCAGCTTCAGCAGATCTCGGCCACCTCCAAGATCCGTATCCTGGGCCTTCCGAAGGAGAGCGATCTGATGGGCAACGACAAGCTGAAGAAGTTCTTTGCTGCGCCCGGCCGGCTTCCCGGCTCGATCAGCAAGGACGCCTATGGCGCCCAGCAGGTCAATGAGCACGACGTGTGGATCAACGATGCGGTTCTCGGCGTCACCGTCCGCTCCACCCTTGACGCGCAGACCGTCTACAACATGGTCAAGGCGTTCTGGACGAACATCGAGGATATCCGGAAGAGCGCGCCGTACATGAAGCAGGTCAACCTCAAGTACGCCGCCCGTCAGGAAAACATGGATTTCCATCCGGGTGCGCTGAAATTCTACAAGGAGGTCGGCGCCATCAAGTAGCCGGCTGAGGGAGACCACGAATCGGAGGCGGTCTTCGGGCCGCCTCTTTTTTGGTTTGGCCTAATCCGTCGCGACCACGCGGGCCGACATCTTTTCCTTGAGATCGTCCGGGATTTCCACGGCCTTCCGCGCCTTGGTGTCGAAGAACACCTCGACCGAGGTCTGGGTGGCGCAGTGGGTCATGGTATCGGCTTCGTAGAGGCGGAGTTCGTGATGGAAACTCTTGGTGCCCACCCGCGTATAGCCGCCGCGGATGACGAACAGTTTGCCGCGCGCCAGTTCATGGTGGAAATCGATGGAGACGTTGGCGACCACGGTGCCGAGGCCCCGGTCCTGAATATCCTCGAAGGCGATGCCGGCCAGATTGAGGATGTGCCAGCCCGCATCATCGAAGAACTGCGCGTAGTAACGGACGTTCATGTGTCCGTAATGATCGCAATAGCGCGGCAGCGCGATCCCCCGCGTCAAATCAACCCAGTCGGCCATGGAAACCTCTTCCCGGTCTGACGGCCTCACGATAGCGCGCCGGAAATTCGGACACCAAGGGGAAATGTCTGGCCAGTCGGGACGGGAGGCATAGAGTCCGGGTCAAGTACGGGAATGTTTGGGGACGTCCGGGCCGCCAATTCATGAATTGGATCGAGAATTTTTCGCCGCGCCCCGCGCTGGCGTATGTCCTGTTGACGCTCGCGGCCTTCATTTGGGCGGTCAACACGGTCATCAGCCGCGCCTTCTACGAGACCATTCCGCCGTTCGGGATGAATTTCTGGCGCGTCCTGGTCGCGGTCCTGGTGCTCCTGCCCATCGCCCTCCCGGAACTTCGGCGCGCCTGGCCCGTCTTGCGGCGGCACCTCAAGATGCTGGTTTTTCTCGGATTTCTCATGACCGGCGCCCAGGCCATGATCATTGTCGCGGTGAATTTCACCACCGCCATCAATGCGACCGTCGCCAACGCCACCCAACCGGCGATCACTGCCATCATGGCGGCCATTCTCGTCGGCACCCGGATACGAGGATTGCAGGGCGCCGGAATCGTCGCGGCATTGGCGGGCATCGCGGTGATGGTCGTCCGGGCCGACCTGTCCGTTTTGCAGGCGCTTGCCTTCAATCCGGGAGACTTCATCGCGTTGATCGCGGTGGTCGGCTGGGCGTCGTATGCCATCTATTTCCCGCGCCTTCCCCACGACCTTGGCCTGTCGGCGATGCTGTTCCTCATCATGGCCAGCGGGCTTGTCGTCATGCTGCCGACCTTTCTGCTGGAAACCGCGTTCCATAGAACGACGCCGGCATCGGCGGAGACCTTCTGGGTTTCGGTCGTGTTGGGCCTGTGCAGCGTAGTGTCGGTCTACGTCTGGAACGCGGGCTTGAGGGCGGTGGGCGCCATTCATGCGACCATGTTCATCAACTTGATCCCGATCTTCGGCGCGGCGGTCGCCATCACGTTCCTCGGCGAGCAGTTGTTTCTGTTCCACGTTATCGGCGCGGCGTTGGTCTGCATCGGCATTTCCACCGTCGTCCTGACCGGACGGCGGAAGGAGGAAAGCTAGGTGCGATTGGCGTTTGTGCGCACCGTCGAGGAATACGCGCCTTCCACCCGAGCCGCCTATCTGATGCTGGCCGTCACGGTGTTTCTGTGGGCCATCGGGATTATTTTCGCCCGCGGCATGCGCGCCGATCTGCCGGGCGTCGGCCTGACCTTTTGGCGCTGGAGCATTGCCGCCCTGATCATGCTGCCCTTTGTCTGGCGGGACCTGATCGACCGCTGGCCGCTGATCCGGCCCAGGATCGGTTTGTTTCTGTTGCTCTCCGTTCTACAGATGATCGGGAGCGTCATGCTGTTTGCCGGGGTCAACTTCACCACCGCCATCAGCGGCACCCTGGTCAATTCCAGCCAGCCCGCGATGACCGCCCTCGTTGCGTTTCTCATTCTTCGCCACCGGCTGTCCTGGGTGCAATCCATCGGGCTCGCCGCCGCCTTGTTCGGGGTCCTGATCGGCGTCTCGAAAGCGGACCTGACGGTACTCACGGCGTTCCAGTTCAATATCGGCGATATCATGGTGATCGCCGCGACGGTGGCTTACGCCGGCTATGCGGTAATGCTGCACCGGCTGCCGCGGGGGTTCGGCCTGCTGAGCCTGCTGTTCATAATTGCGGCGTCCGGATCGGTGATGCTCCTGCCGTTCTACATCTGGGAGACGATTTATGTCCGCCCGGTCGTCTTTACCCCGACGAACGGGCTGGTCATTCTGTTCATGGCGGTGATTATTTCCGTCGTCTCCATCTTTCTCTGGAACGCCGGCAACCGGGCGGTGGGACCCAATCGGGCGGCCATCTTCGTCAATCTATTCCCGATTTACGGCGCCGCGCTGGCGATCCCGTTTCTCGGCGAGACCCTCGAAATCTTTCATGTCGTTGCGGCGGCGCTGGTGATCTCCGGAATTCTGATGGTGATCCGGGGACACAGGAAGGCCGGCGAATAGGCCGGTGATCGGCGGCGCTGGCGCATGGCGAGTTGCTTCGCTAAAACTCTTTCAACAATAAGACCTTACGCCCGCCCGGGGAGAAGCCGTGTCCGACATGGGTCAGGCATTCGTCTTGGCGCTGCAGCTGATTGCGGCCCTGGATGCCGAACTGCTTGAGATTATCGCGCGATCTTTCGCCGTGAGCCTGGCCGCGGTGGCCATCGCCGCGGCCATCGGCCTGCCGGCGGGCGCGGCGCTTGCCGTTTACCGCTTTCCCGGCCGCCGGGCCGTGATCGTCCTGGTCAACGCGCTGATGGGCCTGCCGCCGGTCTTCGTCGGGCTGCTGATCTACCTTTTCTTGTCGCGCGCCGGACCTCTCGGGTTTCTGGGGCTTCTGTTTACCCCGACGGCGATGATCATTGCCCAGGCGGTATTGGTGACGCCGATCATCGTCGCCATTTGCCACCGGCTGACCCGGGACCTCTATGAGGAGTACCGGGACCAGTTGTGTTCTTTCGGTGCCCGGCCCCATCAGGCGGTGCGGACCATTTTGTGGGATGCGCGGGTGAGCTTGGTGACGGCGGTGATGGCGGGCTTCGGACGCGCCACCGCCGAGGTGGGCGCGGTATTGATCGTCGGCGGCAACATCGCGGGACTGACCCGGGTGATGACCACCACCATCGCGCTCGAAACGTCGAAGGGTAATCTGGCCCTGGCCCTGGCCCTGGGGCTGATCCTGGTCCTGACCGCCATCGGCGTGAACGCGGTCGCCATGTCTCTGGGCGGGGTCTCCGCCTATCGGCGGGGGTAGGCGCGGCACATGTCCATCCTCCCCCTGAGCCTCGACAAGGTTTCCTTCCGCGCCGGTGACCGGGCGCTGTTGGACGGCATCTCCCTGACCATCGAAAGCGGGCCCAAGACCGTCATTCTCGGCGCCAACGGCGCCGGCAAGAGCCTGCTGCTCCGGATTTGCCACGGACTGCTCGGACCCAGCGGCGGCAAGGTCCGCTGGGCCGAGGGAACGACCCGCCAGTACGAACGTCAGGCCATGGTGTTTCAGAAGCCGGTGATGCTGCGCCGCAGCGTCGCGGCCAACGTCGCCTACGGGCTCAAGCTGAGGAAGGTCGAGGCCGGGGAACGGGCCCGGCGGGTGGCGGATGCGCTTCGGCGCACCGGACTGACCGACTTCGCCGACCAGCCCGCCCGCCTGCTCTCCGGCGGCGAGCAGCAGCGCCTGGCCCTTGCCCGGACCTGGGCGCTGGAGCCCGAGATTTTGTTCCTGGACGAGCCGACCGCCAATCTGGATCCCGGCGCGACCCGGGCGGTCGAGGAGATCGTCTCCGGCATTCACGACAGCGGGGCGAAGATCGTCATGACCACCCATGATATCGGTCAGGCGCGCCGCCTCGCCGACGAGGTGATCTTCCTCCACCGCGGGCGGGTGGCCGAACGGGCCGGCGCCGACAAGTTCTTCTCCCAGCCGTCCACCGAAGAGGCGGCGGCCTACTTGAGAGGAGATCTGTTGTGGTGAGGTGGCTGACCGTTCTGGCCTGGGCGCTTGTCTGGGCCGAGGCTCCGGCCCAGGCGCAAGACCGGTTCATCACCCTGGCATCCACCACGTCGACCGATAATTCGGGCCTGTTCGCGGATATCCTGCCAAGGTTTCAGGCCCAAAGCGGGATCGCCGTCCGGGTGGTCGCCGTCGGGACCGGCCAGGCCATCCGGCTTGCGGAAAGGGGCGACGCCGATGTCTTGCTGGTTCACCACAAGCCGTCGGAAGAGAAGTTCGTCGCCGGTGGTTTCGGCCTCGAGCGTTTTGACGTGATGTACAATGACTTCGTGGTTGCGGGTCCCGCGGGCGATCCGGCCGGGATCAAGGGTATGGTCCGGGCGACGGATGCGTTTGCGGGAATCGCCCGGGGCCGGCACCTGTTCGTCTCCCGGGGCGACAATTCGGGTACCCACAAGGCCGAACAGTCCATCTGGCGGGCCAGCGGCGCCGATCCCGCGGCCGGACGGGGGAAATGGTTTCGCGAGGTCGGGGCGGGCATGGGCGCGGCGCTCAATACGGCGTCCGGCATGAACGCCTACATCCTGACCGACCGCGGGACGTGGACCGGTTTCTCCAACAAGGGATCGCTCGCGGTTCTGGTCGAGGGGGACCCGGCGCTGTTCAATCAGTACGGTGTCATTGTCGTCAATCCGGCGCGCCATCCGCACGTGAAGGCCGATGAGGCAAATCTTTTTGTCGCTTGGCTGACCGGGGCCGCCGGGCAGGCGGCGATTGCCGCGTTCCGCAAACGGGGCCGGCAACTGTTCACTCCCAACGCGAACCCGTCAACCGGCAACTAACGCCCGGGTCACCTCGGCAAAGGCGGCGCCCTGAATGCGCGCCGCGGCGAGTTCGGGGGCGGATGGCCGCTCGCCCGGCCCGCTGCCGATGCTCGCGGCGCCGTAGGATCCGGCGCCGGTGACGTCGCCCGCGCCGGATGCGGATTGGGCGCGGGTGCCCAGCGGCACGATGGTCAGCCCGTGCGCGGCGAAGATGCTCCACAGGGAGAGGATCGCGGTCTCGCTGCCGGCCCCCGATCCGCCGGCGACGAAGGCGGTGGCTGTCTTGCCGGTGAGGTCTCCCCACTGCTTGCCCGTGTGATCCCAGAAATAGGCCATGGCCGAGCTCAGCCGGCCGAAATAAATCGGGCAGCCGACGGCGAACCCGTCGAAATTTTCCAGATCGCCGGGGGACGCGATTGGCAAATCGAGCAGTCCGGGGGGGCGCTCTTGAACCTGTCCGCCGAAGATGCTGTCGCCGTCGTCGATGTCGGGCACCCGCCTGAGTTCGGCCCGGCAGCCGTCCACCGCCTCGATGCCCTCGGCAACCGCCCGGGCCAGTCGGTAGGTGCCTCCGGAAACGCTGTGTAACAGGACAAGAATGTCGGCCATCGGGGCTCCTTTCTTGCATTCCGGCGCGAACGCCATAGCCTTGTCATCTATTCAAACCCTGAGGCGGGAGACAAGTATCATGCTCACCGAAATGCGGATTTATACCTGCCACGTGGGGCGGGCGGCCGAGTTTGCCGAGCTTTACCGTCGGGTGGGCTTGGCCGTGCAGCTGCCCATCGGCGGCCATCTCAAGGCGTTTTACCGCACCGAGGTGGGGGATCCGAGCCGGGTGATCCTGATCTGGGAGTACGAAAGCTACGAGGATCGCGCCGGGAGGCGCGCGAAATTGGCCGGGAACCGGGACTGGCTGGCCTTCCTCAAGCAGGCCGCGCCGATGGTGGCCTCGGAAGAGAACATGATCCTGTCCGCCGTGCCGACACCGGAGGTGAACCCGGCCTAGAATTGTCCGAATAACGGACGAAATGGCGCTAATTCCATATATTTGACCCGCTGTCTTCCCTATTTTGTCCACGTTAAGGACAACCTGGGGAGTCACCCATGAACCGGCTCGCACCGGAGGAATCCCGCAACGGCGTCAAATCCATTCGCCGTCTGCTGGTGATCCTCAAGACCCTCAATCAGCACAATGGATCCAAGGTGTTGGAGCTCAGCCGGCAGACCGGCATTTCGCGGCAATCCATCTACCGGATGTTGGCGACCCTGGAGGAGTTCGGCTACGTGCGCCGCCAGGAAACCGACGACCGATACTATCTGACCCACCTCGTTCGGGAACTGGCGGACGGATATTTCGAGGAAGGGTGGGTGACGGAAATCGCCGCGCCGGTTCTGGAGGATCTGTTGGCCGAAGTGGTCTGGCCGACGGACCTCGCCACTTTTCTCAACGACGCCATGTATCTCAGGGAAACCACGCGCCGCAACAGCCCGTTCACCATCGACCGGGTCACCGTCGGCCAGCGCCTGCCGATGCTGATCTCCGCCATGGGCCGGGCCTATTTGAGCTACTGTCCGGCGCTGGAGCGGGAACACATCCTGGACGCGCTTCAGAAATCGGACGACGAGTATGACCGGCTTATTCACCGCAAAGGCTATGTGGATGCGGTCATCGAGACCACCCGCGAGCGCGGCTACGCGGTGCGTTATTCCAAATATATGGCGGAAATCAAGACCTCCACCATCGCGGTGCCGGTGATGAGCGGTGAACGGGTGATGGCGGCGGTCGGCATCACCTTCATCGCGTCCGCGGCGACCGCCGAGGAGATCGCGGCGCGGCATCTGGACGCCTTGTTGCGGGCCGCCCGTGAGATCGAAGTGCGCAGCCGGGAGCTTCAGCAACAGGCGCGGCCCGCCAAATAGGCTTTTCAAACCGTTCCCCCTTGTATATTGTCCGTTAACCGGACATGCCGAGATAAGGAAGTCCAAGGGATTTATGGCTGAAAATTCGAGTGAGAAGCGCGCAAGCGGCATGCGCAGCGCCGAGAGGCTGCTGATCGTTTTGCGCGCGCTGAACCTGCGCAACGGCGCGACGGTGCTGGAACTCAACCGGGACACCGGCATTTCCCGCCAGGCCATCTACCGCATCCTCGATACCCTGCGGAATTTCGGCTACGTGCGCCGGCAGGAAGCGACCGACCGCTTCCACCTGACCCACATGGTCCGGCGGCTGAGTTCGGGATTCAAGGACGAGGAATGGATCGCCGATATCGCCGTACCCATTCTCGGACGTTTGGTGCAGGAAGTGGTCTGGCCGACCGAGCTGTCCACCTTTTCCGACAATGCCATGTATATCCGGGAATCCACCCGCGGCCGCTCCCCCTTCACCATAGACCGGGTCGCGGTCGGCCAGCGGCTGCCTATGCTTCAGTCGGCATCGGGACGGGCATATTTGAGCTACTGCCCGGACCCGGAGCGGCAAGCGATCATCGAGAACCTGAAGAGTTCCGACGACGATTTCGACAAGGTGGCCCACAAACCGGATTACATCGAGCGCATCCTCGCCGTGACCCGGAGCCGCGGCTGGGCGGTCGGCGACGATTCCTTCCGGCTGCACCCCAAGACCGAAACCCTGGCGGTGCCGGTTCTGGTGAACGGCTATGCCCGGGCGAGCTTGCCGCTCACCTACATCGCCTCCGCCGCGACCGCCGAGCAGATTGCAGAGCGGCACATGAACCAGCTGCAGGCGGCGGCCAAGGAGATCGCCGACCGGATGGAGGAGATGCAGGCCCGCACCGACGACGATGACGACGACCTCATCCCCATCCGCGAGGCCAGCTAAGCGCCGGTTCCCGTCCGGATCACGGACACGGTGCGGCGGACCCTTTACCCGCCGGGCCGGCCGGTGACGACTCCCTCATAAGAAGAGGTTTTTGGAGGCGGACATGCTGGAGCTTTATCACCATGGATCATCGGCCTGCGCCACCAAGGTGCGTCTGACCCTGGATGAGAAAGGCGTGGCCTGGGAGAGCCGGTATATCGACATTCTGAAGAGCGAGCAGTTCACCGCCGAATACGCCAGGCTCAATCCCAAGTGCGTGGTGCCGACCCTGGTCCATGACGGCCATGTGGTCCGCGAAAGCACGGTGATCTGTGAATACATCGACGAGGTGTTCGATGGCCCGTCACTTGTGCCGGATGATCCAAAGATGCGGGCCGAGATGCGCTTGTGGACCAAGATGGTCGATGAGGATCTTCACCCGGCGACCCAGGTGGTGACGTTTGCCGCGTCCCACCGGGTGGGGGCGCTGAAGAAAACCAAGGAAGAGTTCGACTTCTACATCAACTCCATTCCCGATCCGATCCGCCGGGCGCGCAAGCGGAGCGCCATCGTCGACGGCTGGAAATCCCCGGAAGCCACCAACGCGCTCCTCACCTTCAACAAGACGATCAAATGGATGGAGGACAGCCTCGGCAAGTGGAAGTGGCTCGCCGGCGACGACTATTCGCTCGCCGATATCGCCATGACCATCTATCTCAACCGGCTGCACGTTCTCTCCATGTCGCCCATGTGGGAGCGCAAATATCCGAAGGTGTCGGCATTCTGGGAGACGGTATCGGCGCGGCCCGCCTTTCAGCCCGCCATCTATGACTGGCTGCCCGACGAACTCGAAAACGAGATGCGCACCAACGGCGCCCAGTCCTGGCCCGAAGCCGAGGTGCTGCTGGCCGAACTCGAGGAAGAGAAGGCTGCCTGAACCGGCGCGTGGCTAGGCCGGATCCCTGGCCGGCGCGACGCCAATCATGCTGTCCCGGGTCACCAGTTCCCGGAGCCGTTCTTCCGGCCAATCTTCCGTGCCGGCGGGCCGCTTCGGCAGCACCAGATAGCGCATATCGGCGTTTGAATCGTGGACCCGGAGCGCCACGCCGTCGGGCAGTTCGGTGCCGAACTCCTTCAGGACCGACCGAGGCTCGTTGACGGTGCGCGAGCGGTAGGACTTGGATTTGTACCAGTCCGGCGGCAGCCCGAGGATGGTCCTGGGATAGCAGGAACACAGCGTACAGACGATGACGTTGTGAACGTCGTCGGTGTTTTCGACCACCACCAGTTCCGCCCCCGCCATCGGGATATCCAGCTCCGCGGCGGCGGCCGTCCCGTCGGCGAGCAGGCGTTCCTTGTAGGCCGGGTCGGTCCACGCCTTGGCGATGATCTCGGCGCCTTTCTCGGTGCCCCGGGAATCGAAAAACTCCACGTATTCCCGGACTTCGGTAGCGGTCACCAGGCCTTTCTCGATGCTCAGCTCCTTGAGCGCATCGGTGAGCAGCTCGAAATGTCCGGTCTCATTCCGGTCGTGGACCGAGTCGTCGGCGTATGTCAAGACCGGCCCGTCGCCGTGGTCATGTCCGTGATCATGGGTGTCGCCGGTCATCACGCGTCTCCTTCCGTTGGGCTCAGCCAATGTTCCTGAATTTCGAGATCGATGGTGTCTTCCGGGTGGCCGTCATAGCCGTCCCAAACCTCGGCCTGCCGGAACCGCACCCGGTAGAGGTGCCGCTCGGGCAGCCCGTCGAACCCGTAGGCCAGTTCCTCCGGGTTCCTGAACGAGCCGCAATAGCGCTCGATGACGCCGGCTTTGCCCCGGATATATTGGGGAATGCGCCGGTGCCCGGGCGGCCAGGTCAGCGCCACGCGCACCGCATCACCGGCGGCGTAGCCGGGCGGGCCCAAGGCCGCCCCGGTCATTCCGCCGCCTCCCGTGCCGCGCGCAGCGCCGCCATCTTGGCGTCCACCTCGTCACGGGTGATAAGCCGCTTCTCGACCATCAGGTCGGTGAGCGCGATGGTCCAGCGTTCGTAGTAGCCGCCATCGTAGATGTCCGGCGGCACGTCCTCGATGCAGCGGCGGAGCTCGTCGATGGTCATCTCGCCCTTCAGGCGCATGACGGTGAAGACGGCGCTGATCGTCTTGTGCCAGGGGAGGAGTTCGTGCTCCTCGAGATCGATCGGGCCGCCCGGCAGGCCGCCCAGATCGTGCTGTCCCCGTTCCAACGGCATGGGTTCCTCCAAGACGCTCCTGGTTATCGGACAAAGTGTCGCGCCGCGTTTGAGGGCCGTCAACCCGGCTGCCATACTTCACCCCATCACAATTCATCCAGGGAGGACACCATGGCCAAGGGCTATTGGATTTCGCGCTACACCCACCCGGGCGGGGATGCTCAGGCGAGCTACCAGGAAATCGCCCAATCGGTGGTGCCGGCCTTTGGCGGCAGGCTCATCATCCGCAACGGCCGGCACGAGACGCCGGAGGGCGGCGAAACCGGCGCGACGGTGGTCGTCGAGTTCGAGAGCTATGAAAAGGCCGTCGAGTGCTACCACTCCGACGACTACCAGAAGGCGGTGCCGTTCATGGACGGAGCGGGGCGGAATCTCATCATCATCGAGGGTGCCGACGAATAGAGATGGCCAGCCTCGACGCTCAATGGGCCCGGCCCGACCTGATCGAGGCCATCGACGCGGCGACCCGCGCGGCCGGTCTCGATCCTGACAACCTGGAGGTCGACGACCTGGCGGCGGTCGAACATCTGCATTCGGGCGGTATCGCCACGACCCGGGATCAGGCGGCCCAGGTCAACGGCCTCTCGGAGATCACGCCCGAAACCCATGTCCTGGACGTCGGCTGCGGCATCGGCGGCCCGGCCCGCTGGCTGGCGCGGAAATTCGGCTGCCGGGTGACGGCCGTCGACATCACGCCGGATTTCGTCGAGGCCGCCCGAGAGCTGACCCGCCGCCGGGGAATGGAAAATCTGGTGGAAATCTCCGTCGGTGACGCCACCGACCTGCAATTCGAGGACCGGACGTTCGATCTTCTATGGTGCCAGAACGTCACCATGAACATCGAGGACAAGGGCGCGCTCCTCGCGGCGG
>JAJDXO010000058.1 GCA_022823235.1 Rhodospirillales bacterium | reverse complement strand
GTCTTGGAGAATGGGGCCGATAAATTCGGGGCATGAAGAAAGCTGACATTGAAGAGTTCTATACCCGGCTCGAACGGGAAAACCCCGAGCCCAGGGGGGAGCTTCACTACGTCAATCCCTACACCCTGGTGGTCGCCGTCGCCCTCTCGGCCCAGGCCACCGATGTCGGGGTCAACAAGGCGACCAAGCCCCTGTTCGAGAAGGTCAGGACCCCGGAAGCCATGGTCAAACTCGGCGAGGCCAGGCTCAAGGACTACATCAAGACCATCGGGCTCTATAACTCGAAGGCCAAAAACGTCATCGGGCTGTCCCAAATGCTGATCGACGACTTCGGCGGCAAGGTGCCGGAGAACCGGGAGGATCTGGAGAAGCTGCCGGGCGTCGGGCGAAAGACCGCGAACGTGGTCCTCAACATCGCGTTCGGTCAGCCGACCATCGCCGTCGACACGCACCTGTTCCGGGTCGGCAACCGCACCGGCCTCGCCCCCGGCAAGACCCCCCTG
Organism: Rhodospirillales bacterium; assembly: GCA_022823235.1. Classification (GTDB taxonomy): domain Bacteria; phylum Pseudomonadota; class Alphaproteobacteria; order Rhodospirillales; family UBA2165; genus JAJDXO01. The sequence goes on along the minus strand of JAJDXO010000058.1, from coordinate 48,143 downwards.
GAGGTGGAGAAGAAGCTCGAAAAGAACACGCCGCCCCGGTTCATGCTCCATGCTCATCACTGGCTGATTCTGCACGGGCGCTACGTGTGCAAGGCGCGCAAACCGGACTGCCCGGCCTGCTCGGTCGCCGATCTCTGCCGCTTCAAGGGTAAGACAACGGTTTAGGGGAACTTCCATATCCCCCCCACCCTCGACGCCCGGCTGATTGCCGGTCGTCTCGACCTCCCCCTCCAGGGGGGAGGTGGTCCAATCCACCTATTCCCTCCCCCCTTCGAGGGGGAGGGTCCGGGTGGGGGGGTGATTCCGCAAATTCATGATTCAGCCGGCCTTCCGGCGGGCGAAGATATCGGCGTAGCACTCTTCGTCGGCGGGGCGCTCGACGGTGCGGGAACGAAGCGCCACATGGGCCGCGGCGAACGACTTTCCGTCCTTGTACATGAATATGTCGAGAATGCAGCGCTCGCCCCGGTACTGCCATATCTCCGCCGGATCGTCCCGGCGGATGAAGCTTGGCTCGCCGAGCAGCCGCGCGATGGCGGTCTTTTCCATGCCCCTGATCCGCGCCCTGAGGCCGGCGAGCGGGATGGGCGGCGCCGGCGGCCGGGCGGCCCGCGCCACGTCCCGGGACACCTCCCGGGGCACATCGATGTCGGGGGTTACATGGGGCGCCGCCGGTTCCGGGTTTCGGGCCGGAGCGGGGCCGGTCTGCTCCGTGGCGGCGTCGGGCCCCGGGGGCGGCGATTGCTTCGTCGCGGCGACGTTAAAGGGGTTTGCGACGCCGGCGCAGCCGGCCAGCATCAGGACGGCCGCCACGGCCAGGCCTGAACCCAAGTATGAACGATGGCCGCGCACTTATGCTCTCCGCCAGCGTTCCACCAGGTGAACCATGGCCGCCGCGCCGATAACCGGCGCGATCAGATTGACGACCGGAACGGTCAACAGGAACGCCACGATCACGCCGGCGACGAATACGCCGCCGCTTCGCGCCCGGCGAAGCTCCTTTCCGGCCGCCGGGTCCATCCGGCGGTGCGCGACGAGCTCGAAATATTCCCGGCCCAGGAGATAGCCGTTCAGGGCGTAGAAGACCAGGGGATAGAAGGGCGAGAAGAACAGGGCGAGCAGGACCGGCAGCGCCAAGATGTTGAGCACGACCGCGATCACCGCGAATTTCACGGTGATCCACAAAATTTCGGGGATTCCCTGATGCCGGGGCGCCCCGAGGGCCGGATAGTGCCGCCGGTCGACGGCGCCCGCGATGTCTTCGAGAAAAAAGCTCACGATCAGCGTCACCACGGCGGGAAACAGCAGCCAGGTCATGGCCAGAACGGCGATGCCGCCGAAGACGTCCTTGATCCGGTCGAGATCGTATTCCCACACCCACAGGTTCAGGGCCGGCAGGTCGAGGCTGTCGAGGACCCAGCCGAGGATGAACCAGGAGGCGGCGAAAACCGCCGCCGACCCGGCGATCCCCAGCAGCACGACCCGCCGGAACGCCGGATCGGAGATCTGGGAAACCGCCTTGGAGAAGGATGAAATCATGGCGCCCGTCTTTACTTGCCTAAGTGCGGTCCTGCAAGGCCGGACGGAACCGGCGCCCGCTTGAGCCGCACCATCGCTCCGATATACTGCCGGGCCCGCTCAATTCCCACGGATGCTTTCCATGAACCAAGCCTCTTCGGCCGAGCACGACGTCCTCGCCATCGGCAACGCCATCGTCGACGTGCTGTCCCAGGCGGACGACGATTTTCTCGACCGTCACGGCCTGACCAAGGGGGCGATGACCCTGGTCGACGCCGACCGGGCGGCGGCGCTCTACGCCGCCATGGGACCGGGCGTCGAGGTGTCCGGCGGCTCCGCCGCCAACACGGCGGCCGGCATCGCCTCGTTCGGCGGCGATGCGGCCTTCATCGGCAAGGTGGGGGACGACCAGCTGGGCGAGGTGTTTTCCCACGACATCCGGGCGGCCGGCGTGTCGTTCGCCTCCGGGCCGGCGGCGGCCGGCGAGCCGACCGGCCGCTGCCTGATCCTGGTGACCCCGGATGCCCAGCGCACCATGCAGACGTTCCTGGGCGCAAGCGCCGGACTGGGCCCGGACGATGTGGACGAGGCCCTGGTCGCGGCCTCCCGGGTGACCTATCTGGAAGGCTATTTGTGGGACCCGCCGCTCGCCAAGGAGGCGTTCGTCAAGGCCGCCGAGACCGCCGCCGCCGCGGGGCGCAAGGTCGCGCTGTCGCTCTCCGATTCGTTTTGCGTCGATCGCCACCGGGCCGAGTTTCTCGACCTGGTGAACAACCATGTCCATATCCTGTTCGCCAACGAAGCCGAGATAACCTCCCTCTACGAGGTCGGGGACTTCGACGAGGCGCTGCAGCGGGTTCGCGGGCATTGCGAAATCGCCGCGCTCACCCGGAGCGAAAAGGGCTCGGTGATCGTCGCCGGGGGCGAGGTTCACGTGCTCGATGCCGCGCCGGCCGGACAGGTGACCGACACCACCGGCGCCGGCGATTTGTATGCCGCCGGCTTTCTCCACGGCTATGCCCGGGGCGAGGATCCGGCCGCTTGCGGCCGTCTGGGCGGTATCGCGGCGGCGGAGATCATCAGCCATTTCGGCGCGCGGCCGGAAACGCCGCTGGCCGAACTCGCCGCCACGAACTGAAAGAGAATATTAACCGGATCGCGGCCAGTCTGGGGGGATGAACGCGCACGCCCGAAACTGGCTCGACGCCGGCCGGATCTATCTCGACCGGCGCGTGTTGTCCATGTTGTTCCTCGGTTTCTCCAGCGGATTGCCGTTTGGCGTTCTTGCCGAACCCCTGAGCGCGTGGCTGGCCGATTTCGGTCTTAGCAAGACGGCGATCGGCTTGTTTGCGCTTGTTAGCCTGCCCTATTCGGTGAAAATTTTGTGGTCGCCGTTTATCGACCGGCTGAAGGTGCCGGTTCTGTGCGACGTCTTTGGGCGCCGTCGTGGTTGGGCCCTGCTTTCCCAGTTACTATTGCTCCTGGCAATCGCCGCCATGGGTTTTACTCAGCCCGAGATATCACTCCTTTGGACAGCGGTATTTGCGCTCGCCGTCGCCTTCTTCTCGGCGAGCCAGGATATTGTCATCGATGCCTACCGCATCGAAATCTTGACGGAGGACCAGCTTGCGGCCGGGTCCGCGCTGGTCATATGGGGCTGGCGGGCGGCGGCTTGGGCCGGCGCCGCGTTCGCTCTGATCCTTTCGGACATTATCAGTTGGCCTCTGGTTTTCTTGATCTTGGCTGTTGCGGTTGTCGTCGGGATTCTAACGATTCTGGTGAACCCGGAGCCGCGGCCGCCTGCATCCGATGAATCCGAAAACCTCGAGAGGCGGACGGAAGACTACCTGGTCGGCCGACGGGGCGTCCCAAGACAGTTGGCCGAACCCGTGGCCTGGATTTTCGTCTCCTACGCGGGGCCGCTAAAGGAGTTTTTCAGCAGACGGAACGTCCTGCTCATTCTCCTTTTTTGCTTCTTCTACAAATACGGTGACGCCGTTCTTTCGGTAATGAAAGTTCCGTTTTTCAAGGAAATCGGATTCACCAACACCGATATCGGCGCGGTGGCGAAATTGGTCGGCTTCCCGCCAATTATCGTTGGTGCGCTGGTTGGGGGATTGGTGCTCGCGCGCTACGGGATGATGAAGGGGTTGCTCATCACGGGAATACTAATGGCCCTTTCCAACCTCGTATTCGTGGTTCAGGCGTGGGTGGGCGCGGACATAGTGATGCTTGCCGTTACCGTTGGAATCGAAAATTTCACAACCGCGATGGGCACGGTCGCGTTCGTGGCCTATCTGTCGAGTCTCTGCAATATTTCCTATACGGCGACCCAATATGCGCTGCTGACATCGGTTATGGCGTTTTCGCGAACCGTCATGTCGTCCGGCGCGGGTTGGGTTGCGGACCAGGTTAGTTGGCCGACTTTTTTTGTAATCACCACGCTTGCGGCCCTTCCCGGCTTAATTTTCCTTGTATGGATGATGAGAATTATCCCGCCGGCGGAACCGGAAGAGGCTGGCTCGCCGGCCGAGTGAGCTCGGTCACTGCCTCCAGGACAGCCGAAACGGGGATCGCCGATAGCCCCGCTGCGCTGACGACCCGCGTCGGTGCGCGGTCAGGCGACGCGCAGCGCCGCGCGGTGCATGGTGTTGTTGAGATAGCCCCTTGGGTTCCAGTCGACGGCGAAGGGCTGCATCTCGCCCGCGCTGTCCGTCGCCCGCGCCCAGACCTCGTAATAGCCGGCCTCGGGGAAGGCGACGGTGCGCCGCCAGTTCTGCCAGGCGCCCGGATTGACCGGCCCGTCGAGCTCGGCTGCCATCCAGCTCCTGCCGAAATCGATGGAGAGGTCGACCGCCGAGACGGTGCGGTCCCCCGACCAGGCATGGCCGCGCACCTCGGCCGTCCGGCCCGCGGCGGCGCCGTTCTCCGGCGATGTCACCAGGCTCTTCACCGGCATGCGCTCGATGATTTCGAAATCGTCCATCGGCACCTCGTCTCCGGGGGCGACCGGGTAGACCGGCACCCGGTAGGACGTGCCCGTCATCTTCGGCCCGTCATGCACGATGTCGCGAAGCCGGATGCGCGTCAGCCATTTCTGCGAGCAGGAGCCCGGCCAGCCCGGCACGACCAGCCGGAGCGGCGCGCCGTTCTGCTTGTGCAGCGGCCCGCCGTTCATCCCGAAGGCGATCAGCACGTTGCCGGTCATGGCCTTGGCGATGGGAACGCCGCGCGAGATCGGCGGCTTGCCCGCCTTGCCGGAGAGATGGGTGTCCGCGCCGTAATGCGCCGTATAGACCGCCCCCGGTTTCACGCCGGCCTTTTTCAGCACGTCGGCGAGGCGCACGCCGGTCCACTCGGCGCAGCCGACGGCGCCGAAGGTCCACTGGCTGCCCTCGGCCGGCGGGTCGAAGAAAGCCCGTCCGTTGCCGCCGCATTCGATCGTGAGCGCCATCGTGACCACCTCGAACCGCGCCCGAAGGTCCGCGATGGACAGGTCCATCGGGTTCTCCACCAGCCCGTCGACGGCGAGCTTCCAGCCCGCGGCGCCGGTATCTTCCGGCGGCAGGCCGTTGTTGCGGATGAAATGCCGGGCGGTGGGCGTGATCGCGTCGTCGAGCAGGTGCGCCGGCGTCTCCGCGTTGATCGGCCGGTCGTTGAGCAGCGTCAGGCCGTCCTTGCCGACCAGCACGTCCTCCGAAGCGAAGGCGGCCGGCACCAGCCCCGGCGGCATGTTGCCGTAGAACGGGATCGTCATGCCGAGCAGCCCGCCCGCCGCCGTCAGGCCCGCCCCGGCGAAGAAGCCGCGCCGGTCCAACCCCGGCGCGGGCTCGAAAAACCGCCGGTGCGCCTCGTCCGGATTTTCCGCGAAATAGGCGTAAAGCCCTTTGTTTTCGTGCGAATCCCTTGGCATAAGGCCCTCCCCGGCGGGTCGGCGCCGCCGCTCTCCGCTCACCCGCAACCCGGCATCACCATATTAAACCCGTTTGAAAATCTGGATACCCCGCATAAAGCGGGGTATGACGAGTGGATATACGACACAAACCAAGCCGTCATGCCCGGACTTGATCCGGGCATCCACGTTTCGGGGGCGATGCACGTGGATGGCCGGGTCCGGGCCCGGCCATGACGTAATTATTTTATGCCTCAACCGGTGCTCCTCACTGTCTCTGTGGTTCAGGAATCGGAAATCTGGATACCCCGGACTTGCGCCGGGGTATGACGGAATAGGGGGCTCCAACAACACCCGTCATGCCCCGACTTGTTCGGGGCATCCAGGAAATTCACCACAGAGGCACAGAGGAGAGGTTTCAATCCCGGTGCTCCTCACTGTCTCACTGTCTCTGTGGTTCAGGAATTGGAAACGTGGATGGCGGGGACGCAGCTTGTCCTCCGCCCGGTGGCGCACGCATGGTTGAATGGCGGGCGCGCCTCGGCGAACATAGATAAGACGGGAAACCAAGAGGACGGTACTCATGCTTATCGGTGTTCCCAAGGAAATCAAAACCCACGAATACCGGGTCGGGCTGATCCCGGGCAGCGTCCGCGAACTGGTCCATCACGGCCATGAGGTCGTCATCGAAACCCGGGCCGGCGACGGAACCGGCTTTCCCGACAGCGACTACGAGGAGGTCGGCGCCAGGATCGCCGGCTCAGCCGAGGACGTCTTCGCCGCCGCCGACATGGTGGTCAAGGTCAAGGAGCCGCAGCCGGCGGAGATATCCCGGCTCCGGGACGGCCAGGTGCTGTTCACCTATCTTCATCTCGCCGCGGACCGCGAGCAGACCGAGGGGCTCGTCAAGTCCGGCTGCACGGCCATCGCCTATGAGACCGTGACCGACGGCCGGGGCGGGCTGCCGCTGTTGGCGCCCATGAGCGAGGTGGCCGGGCGCATGGCGGTCCAGGCCGGCGCCCATTGCCTGGAAAAGGAGCCGGGCGGGGCCGGCATCCTGCTGGGCGGCGTGCCCGGCGTGCCGGTGGCCCGGGTGGTGATCATCGGCGGCGGCGTGGTCGGCACCGCCGCGGCGCGGATGGCCATGGGGCTGGAGGCGTCGGTGACGGTCATGGACAACAACCTGCACCGCCTGTACGAGCTCGACATTCAGTTCGGCCGCCAGCTCAACACCATCTTTTCCACCGTCGACAGCCTCGAGACCTATGTCACCGGGGCCGATCTGGTGATCGGCGCGGTCCTGGTGCCGGGGGCGGCGGCGCCCAGGATCGTCACCCGGGAAATGGTCGCCGGCATGGCCAGGGGCTCGGTCATCGTCGACGTCGCCATCGACCAGGGGGGCTGCATCGAGACCTCCCGGCCGACCACCCACGCGGAACCCACCTATGTGGAGGAGGGCGTGGTGCATTACTGCGTCACCAACATGCCGGGCGCCGTGGCCCGCACGTCGGCCCGGGCGCTCAACAACGCGACCCTGCCTTTCGTGGTGGCGCTGGCCAACAAGGGGCACGTCCGGGCCATGGGGGACGATCCGCACCTCATGAACGGCCTCAACGTGCACAACGGCCGGGTGACCCATGAGGCGGTGGCCCGGGACCTGAACTACGACCACCAGCCGCCGGAAGAGGCGCTTGCCTCATGAGCGACTCCCGCCCGGATCCCCGAATGCGCGTCGTCGAGGGGGACATAACGGCCCTCATGGTCGACGCCGTCGTCAACGCCGCCAACGAGGGATTGCGGCCGGGCGGCGGGGTGTGCGGCGCCATCCACGCGGCGGCCGGCCCGGGCCTGGCGCGGGAATGTTCAACGCTTGGCCGCTGCCCGGTCGGCGAAGCGCGGATCACCGGCGGCCATAACCTGCCGGCCGGGCGCGTCATCCACGCGGTGGGCCCGGTGTGGCGCGGCGGCGATCAGGGGGAGCGGTCATTACTGGACGCAGCGTATCGTAATTCCATGGCGCTGGCGACCGCAAACGGCCTCAAATCCATCGCTTTTCCGGCCATATCCACCGGTATTTTCGGCTATCCCCCGGAACGGGCGGCGGAGACGGCCATCGCCGCCGTCGGCCGGGCGCTTGCCGCCGGGGACGGCATCGAGGAGGTCATCTTCTGCTGTTTCGACGGCGCGACGGCGGAGATTTACCGCCGCCTTCTGGGCTCCGGATAGGCGAAAAAGGGAATTACATTCGGATAGTGGCTTGTGCGGCGCTTCCGCGGGCGGCGGTTGACAGCTTCCCGGCGGGCGCTACGGTGCCTGTCCCTCTTTTTTCAGAAAAGGGAACGCACTAATGTCCGTCGAAAACATGGACGAACTTCGCGAGGTCTATGCCCCGCCGGCCGACCGGGCGGGCCTGAAGGTCCTGGACCATCTGGACGTCCACTGCCGCGATTTTATCGCCTTGTCCCCGTTCTATGTGATCGCGTCCGCCCGCGCCGACGGGCGCGCCGATGCGTCGCCGCGCGGCGACCCGACCGGATCGGCGGCGCATGTCCTCGACGACCGGACTCTGTTGCTGCCGGACCGGCCGGGAAACCGACAGGTGGACACGCTGATGAATCTGGTGGAGCGCCCCTATGTGGGCCTGGTGTTTTTCGTGCCCGGCCTGACGGAGACGCTGCGGATCAACGGGCGGGCGGAGATTTCGACCGATCGGGAACTGCTGGAGCCTCTGGCGGTCGAGGGCAGGCTGCCGATTTCCGTTCTCAAGGTGACGGTCGAGGAGGCGTTTTTGCACTGTGCGAAGGCCCTGATTCGCGCCCGGTTATGGGAACCGGACGCACAGGTCGAACGCTCCCGGTACCCGAGTTACGGCGAGGTGCTGGCCGATCAGATCGCCGGCGCCGATGCCGCCGAGATCGACGCGGGCGAGGAGGAAAGCGCCCGGAACGAGCTCTACTGAAGGCGGGACACCGGCGGCATAAAATGATTGCGTCATGTAAGGTCAATTCGCTCCGAATTGACCGAGCCCGGCGCACCGGACCTGGAGATCGGTTTCCCGGGCACGCGCTCCGGCTCGATCTCATGCCGCGGTTCTGAGACGGGCCGCCGGGGGGCAGGAATGGCGCGCCGTTATTTCTCCCTCCCCCTTGACGGGGGAGGGTTGGGGTGGGGGTGAAGATGAGGGTGGGGGTGATATGGAAAATCCCCCTCACCCAGCTACGGCTAGGCTCGCTTCTCTCGCCAAGCCTCCGCGTCCCTCTCCCTCCGGGGGAGAGGGAACGCACCGAAACTCCCCCTCACCCGGCGTCCCTCTTCATTGCCGCATGCCGTCGGCTATCGGCTATCGGCCGTTAACCATCGATTCAAGCCGTGATAGACTGCCGGGAATTCATTCGTCTACAGGCCCGCCCGCGTGACCGACCCCGCCCCGAAACAAGACCAGCCCGACGAAGCCCCGGCCCGGCCGGCGGGCAGGGGCGACGTGACGCCCATGATGGCCCAGTATCTGGCCATCAAGCGGGACAATCCCGGCTGCCTGCTGTTCTACCGGATGGGGGATTTCTACGAGCTGTTCTTCGACGATGCGGTCGAGGCGGCGTCCGCCCTCGATATCGCGCTGACCAAGCGGGGCAGGCATCTGGGCGGCGACATCCCCATGTGCGGGGTGCCGGTCCATAGCCACGAGACCTATCTCCAGCGCCTGATCCGCAAGGGCTTCAAGGTCGCCATCTGCGAGCAGGTGGAGGACCCGGCGGAGGCCAGAAAGCGGGGCGCCAAGGCGGTGGTCGAGCGGGCCGTGGTCCGCACCATCACCGCCGGCACCCTCACCGAAGACGCGCTGCTGGACGCCAAGCGCAACAATTACATTGCCGCCGTCGCCGAGGTCCAGGGCGCCTTCGGGCTCGCCTGGCTCGACATGTCCACCGGCGACTTCCGCCTCCAGACCGTGGGCACAGGCGCGCTGGGCTCGGCGCTGGCGCGGCTCGGTCCCGGCGAAGTGGTCATCCCGGACAGGATTTTCGGCCGGGAGGATGTGGCCGACGATCTGGATCCCTGGCGGGAGGCCATGACCCCCCTGCCCGCCAGCCGCTTCGACAGCGCCGGCGGCGAGCGGCGCCTGAAGGCGCTGTTCGGCGTCCAGGCCCTCGACGCGTTCGGGGCGTTCAGCCGGGCCGAGCTGGCCGCCGGCGGGGCGCTGATCGATTACGTGGAGCTTACCCAGCAGGGCCGGCTGCCGCGGATCGCCCGGCCCCGGCGCCTGTCCGAAGGGGCGGTGCTGGAGATCGACGCGGCGACCCGGCGAAATCTGGAGCTTGCCCGGACCATGGCGGGCGAGCGGGCGGGCTCCCTCCTGGGCGTCATGGACCGCACGCAAACGGGGGCCGGGGGCCGGCTGCTCGCCGCCCAGCTTGCCGCGCCGGTGACCGATCTCGACCGGATCAACGGGCGTCTGGACCGGGTCCAGCATTTCCACGACGACCACGGCCTCCGGGCCGGCATTCGCGAACGGCTGGCCCAATGTCCCGACCTGGAGCGCGCCCTGTCGCGCATCTCCGTCGGGCGCGGGGGTCCCAGGGACCTGGCGGCCATCCGCGACGGTTTGGAGCTGGCGGGGGTTTTGCGCGAAACATTGGAGGCGGGCGCCATGCCGGCGTCCCTCGCGGGCCCGGCGGGCGATCTCGGCGCCCACGGGGAACTGGTGGACCATCTCCGCCGGGCGCTGGCGGTTGAACTGCCGCTCTCGACCAAGGACGGCGGATTCATCGCGCCCGGCTTCGCGCCCGGCTTCGACGAGCTGAAGGGTCTCCGCGACGAAAGCCGGAAGATGATCGCCGGGCTGCAGGACAGGTACGTCCGGGAAACCGGCATCGCCAATCTCAAGGTGAAGCACAACAACGTGCTGGGCTATTTCATCGAGGTGACGGCGAGGAACGCCGACGCCATGCCGGCGGCCGAGGACTCGCCCTTCATTCACCGCCAGACCATGGCCAACGCGGTGCGCTATTCGACGGTGGAGCTGTCCGATCTCGAAGGCCGGATCGCCAGCGCCGCCGACAAGGCCCTGGCCCTGGAGCTGGAACTGTTCGCCGGTCTGGCCGGGCGGGTGATGGCCGGCGCCGACGGCATCGCCCTCGCCGCCCGGGCCCTGGCCGTCATCGATGTGGCCTCGTCCCTCGCCGAACTCGCCGTCGACCGGCGCTACCAGCGTCCGCAAGTGGACGGGTCGCGGGATTTCGAGATCACCGGCGGCCGCCATCCGGTGGTCGAGCAGGCCCTCGTCCGCTCGGGCGGATCGGCGTTCGTCGCCAACGACTGCGCGCTCTCCGGGGCCGATCGGATTTGGCTCCTCACCGGGCCCAACATGGCCGGCAAGAGCACGTTCCTGCGCCAGAACGCGCTGATCGCCGTGATGGCCCAGATGGGCTCCTTCGTTCCCGCCGAGGCCGCCCGCATCGGCGTGGTCGACAGGCTGTTTTCCCGCGTCGGCGCCGGCGACGATCTGGCGCGCGGACGCTCCACCTTCATGGTCGAGATGGTGGAGACCGCCGCCATTCTCGCCCAATCCACCGACCGTTCCCTGGTGATCCTCGACGAGATCGGGCGCGGCACCGCCACATTCGACGGGCTCTCCATCGCCTGGGCGGTGGTCGAGCATCTCCACGAGGTGAACGGCTGCCGGACCCTGTTCGCCACCCACTATCACGAGCTCACCAATCTCGCCGCCCGGCTGGACGGGCTCACCTGCCGCACCATGCGGGTCAAGGAGTGGAAGGGCGACGTGGTGTTCCTCCACGAGGTGACGTCCGGCGCGGCGGATAGGTCCTACGGCATCCATGTGGGCCGCCTCGCTGGCCTGCCCGGCGCGGTGGTGGGCCGGGCCGAGGAGGTGCTGAAGGCGCTGGAGGAGGAAAAGCAGACCGGGGCGGTGACCAGGCTCGCCGACGATTTGCCCCTGTTTTCGGCGGCCCAGGCGGAAAACGAGCCGGACGAGCCCTCCGAACTGGAGCAGGCGCTCGCCGCCGCCGCCCCCGACGAACTCAGCCCCAAGGAAGCCCTGGAACTGGTCTACCGGCTGAAGGCGCTGTTGAAGGGGTAGGTGCTAACTGGAGGCGGCGATTACAATTGTTACCAATATTCCGAGTAGGCCGACAACCGGGCCCGCGATGGCCGCTAATACTAACACTCGTTTCAGCATCCGCTCGCGCTTAACTTGCGACTCTATTCGCTCGCGCGAGTGAAGCATCTGGTCATAGAGTGTCAGAACTTCATCGTACCCACTGTTTTCGATTTCATCATAGATTCCGTCACGACTGCCGTGCCGGTCGCCCCGCGATTCCGTAATTTTGTCCTGAATATCCGCGATCTTCGCAGTGATGGTGATGTAATTCGGAAAATACCCCATAATCGACTTCAGCCCGATGGTGCGCTCGAGCTCTGCAAACCAATTGGTCACGAAATCCAGCATCGCGTCGATTGCGTCATGCTTCGCTTTGACACAATCTTCGTAGGCATCCGCGAGGTATCGACGAACGTCCTCGCGTGCGCCGGCATTGTTGGCGAGATCGGTCGCCATCGCCAGCTTTTGTGCGTCTACGATCTTTCGCCCGGCGTATCGGAGTTCGAAAATAGCTGAAGTGACAACCTCGTTGCCGCGTACCTGCTCGGCCTTTTTGATTCTTCGTTCGGCAATGTCCCACTGCTCAAAAGTTTGGCGCAGCAGGTTATCCAGCTCTTCGTCTATAAGAACCACTCATGCCCCCCGGGGTAATTTCGCGACTTAGCGGCCCTAGCTACTTGGCCGCACGTCGTCTCCACCTCCGGGCAATTTCCACGGCCCTTTCGTGTTCTTTTTGAGCTGCTCGCATGGTGCGAACCCGGCCGTCTTGAGCAGATATATTGCCACGCACAAATCTTCCAATGGTGACCTTGACGACGCGATCCCACTCCTCGCGGACGTCGAATCTCGGCGGTGCGGACAACATGCTTTGTATTAGATTACGCATTGCTCCGGGCCACTTTTTGAGCCCCCAATCAAAAAGGCGCGGCGGCTAACAAATATTTAAAGTAGAGTCAAGATAAAAGAATCGATTTGCGACTCGCAGTCAACCAAAATTGTCGGCGACCCGCAACGGAAATCTCATAGTCAAGCGATAGTTGCAATTCGGTTGTTTTTTGTTTGAGCTTAGGGACTCGCGGTCGGCGCGTTTCGAACTATATTACTATCGAGCGCTGCCCGCGGGAGGTCCCGTTGGCGGCGCGTCGGTTTTTGAAATGTCCATGAATGTCCATGAATGTCATGTTTTGTCCATTGTCCGAAATTCCCGGAATCGAAACTGAATGATTTCAACGGCTTGCAAGGCGGGCGTCGCGGGCGGGATGGACAAAAATGGACATTTCGGCCCCCTTTTGTCCGAAATCCGCGCCAAAAGCGGACATTTTGGACATGCCGGTCCGGGACCGGTTCCGCGTGCGACATGAGAGAGCTAAAGGTATAAAGTGAGCATGAAACTCAGGATGACCGCCCGCCCATGAACGAGATTGCCCGCCGCCGGGATTTGATCGACCGCCGCGCCCTGCTGGCGCGGATGGACGAGGCCGTGGGCGACGACGGCTACTCGGCGGCCGTCCGGGCCGGGGTTCTGGAAATTCTGAAGGATGCGCTGGCCGGCGGGTACGGCGAGGTGGAGCGGCGCTTCGAGGCCGACGGGCGGGGCGAGGCGGCGGTCCGCGCCAACGCCTACGTCATCGATCAATTGGTCCGGGTGATTTTCGACTTCGCCACGACCCACGCCTATCCGGTCGCCACCCGGACCACCGGAGAGGAGATTTCCATCGTCGCCGTCGGCGGCTACGGGCGGGGACAGCTGGCGCCCTCCTCCGACATCGATCTGCTGTTCCTGCTGCCCTACAAGCAGACCCCGCACGTGGAGCAGGTGGTCGAGTACATGCTCTACCTGTTGTGGGACCTGGGGCTCAAGGTGGGCCACGCGACCCGCTCGGTGGACGAATGCATCCGGCTCGCCAGGGAAGACATCACCATCCGCACCAGCCTGCTGGATGCCCGCTGGCTGTGGGGCAATCAGAAACTGTTCTTCGAGTTCGAATCGCGCTTCCAGAACGACTTGGTGAACGGCACCGGGCCGGCATTCGTCGAGGCCAAGCTGGCGGAACGGGACGGGCGCCACGAGCGCATGGGCGATTCCCGCTATGTGGTCGAACCCAACATCAAGGAGGGCAAGGGTGGCCTGCGCGATCTTCAGACCCTCTACTGGATCGCCAAATACCTCTATCAGGCCAACGAGGTGCCGGACCTGGTCGAGGCCGGCGTCTTCACGCCCCAGGACGGCGAGCGGTTCCAGAGCGCCGACAATTTCCTTTGGACGGTGCGCTGCCACATTCACTACAAGACCGGGCGCGCCGAAGAGCGCCTGACCTTCGACGTCCAGAGCGCCATCGCCGAACGCATGGGCTACGCCGACACGGACGGCGCGCTCGGCGTCGAGCAGTTCATGAAAGCCTACTTCCTGGTCTCCAAGGACGTGGGCGATCTCACCCGGGTGCTGTGCGCGGTGCTCGAGGACCAGCACAAGAAACGCCGGTTCTTCAAGCTGCCCGGCCTGCCCCGGCGGCGGCCCAACGTGGAGGGCTTCACCGTCGACGGCGGCCGCCTCGCCGTCACAAACGACGACGCCTTCCGGAACGACCCGGTCAAGTTGCTGCGGCTGTTCCACGAGGCGCACATGCACGATCTGGACATCCACCCCAACACCCTCCGCCTGGTGGCGGGCCAGCTGGATCTGGTGGATGACGGTCTCCGCAGCGATCCGGAAGCCAACCGGCTGTTCCTGGAAATCCTGTGCTCCCGGAAGAACCCCGAGGACGGGCTCCGGAAGCTGAACGAAAGCGGCGTGTTCGGCGAATTCGTTCCCGATTTCGGCCGGGTCGTCGCCCAGATGCAGTACGACATGTACCACACCTATACGGTGGACGAGCACACCATCCGGGCGATGGGCATTCTGCACAAGATCGAGACCGGCGACTTCGTCGAGGACACGCCCAACGTCACCGCCGCGATCAAGGAAATCCAGTCGCGCCGCGCCCTGTACGTCGCCGTATTCCTCCACGATATCGCCAAGGGACGGGGCGGCGATCATTCGGTGCTCGGCGAGGAGGTGGCGAACGAACTGTGCCCCCGCTTCGGGATGACCGAGGAAGAGACCGAGACCGTCGCCTGGCTGGTGCGCCAGCATCTCCTGATGAGCCACATCGCGTTCAAGCGGGATATCGACGATTCCCGCACGGTACTGGATTTCGTCGACGTGGTGCAGTCGGTGGAGCGCCTCAGGCTGCTCGCCATCCTCACCGTCGCCGACATCAAGGCGGTCGGGCCGACCACCTGGAACAACTGGAAATCGGGCCTGCTCCGGGGCCTGTATCTCCGGGCGCTCGAGGTGATGTCCGGCGACATGATGAGCGAGAACCGGACGCACCGGATCGAGGCCGCCAAGAACGAACTTCGCGCGGCGGCCGCCGGTTGGGACCAGGCCGAGCTGGAGGACCACATCTCCAAGGGATATCCGGCCTACTGGCTGGCCTATGACTGCGGCACCCACCTCCGGCACGCGGAGATCGTCCGCGAAGCCAGGGGGCGCGATCTGACGCTCCACATCGACACCCGGATCGACGACGAGTTCGATTTCACCGAAATCACCATCTACACCCCCGACCATCCCGGCCTGTTCAACCGCATCGCCGGCGCCATGGCGCTCGCCGGCGCGACCATCATGGACGCCAAGATCGTCACCATGTCGGACGGGATGGCGCTCGACAGCTTCTCCATCCGCGACGCCCAATCCGGCGCCTTCAGCGAACCGGCCAAGCTCCAGCGTCTCTATACGCGGCTCGAGGACGGGCTCGCCGGCAAATACAATCCGGCGGCGGAGCTCGCCAAGAGCCCCGAGAGCATTCTCGGCCGCCGCCAGCAGTACTTCAACGTGGCGCCCCGGGTGCTGATCGACAACCGGGCCTCCAGCACGGATTCGGTGATCGAGGTCAACGGCCGGGACAGGCCCGGCTTCCTGCACGATGTGACGGCGGCGCTGCTGAAACTCGGCCTCAAGATTTCCAGCGCCCATATTCTTACCTACGGCGAGCGGGCGGTGGACGTGTTCTACGTCAAGGACGTGTTCGGGCTCAAGGTCACCCACGACGACAAGATCGAGGAAATCCGCGACCGCCTGATGGAGGCGGTGGGCGATCCGAAAACCGGCGCGGGCGCGAACGCCGGGGACGAAACGGTTGAAGCGGCGGAATAGGCGCCACATTTTTGCCCGCATTGACCGCTAGAGCGGTGACGGGGGCGCGGCACAAAGTCCCTCTCCCCTGGAGGGAGAGGGATGCGGAGGCTTGGCGAGGCGAACGCCGAGCCTAGCCGTAGCCGGGTGAGGGGGAATTTCCAAATCACCCCCACCCATTTTAAGATGCACCCCCACCCCAACCCTCCCCCGTCAAGGGGGAGGGGAGTTGGTTTGGTCAGGGAGAGAGGGACGGAGTGAGGGGATAGCGTGACCCGACCATGAACCTTCTGCGCTCCATCCTCACCGTCGGCGGCCTGACCATGGTCAGCCGGGTCCTGGGGTTCATCCGGGACATTCTGATCGCGGCCATCGTCGGGGCGACCGGCGTGGGCGATGCGTTCTTCGTCGCCTTCAAGCTGCCCAATCTGTTCCGCCGCCTGTTCGCCGAGGGCGCCTTCGCGTCCGCCTTCGTGCCCATCTTCGCCGGCAAGCTGGAAGCCGACGGCGAGGCGCCGGCCCGGAAATTCGCCGAGGAATCTCTCGCGGTCCTGTTCGTTCTGCTCGCCGTCGTGACGGCGCTCGCCGAAATCGCCATGCCGTGGCTGATGCGGGGGCTGGCGCCGGGGTTCCTGGACGAGCCGGAGAAGTTCGACCTCACCGTCTGGCTGACGCGGATTACCTTCCCCTACCTGCTGTTCATTTCGCTGGTATCGCTGCTGGCCGGGGTGCTGAACTCGGTCGGCAGGTTCGCCGCCGCCGCGGCGACGCCGGTCCTGCTCAATCTCTCCCTGATCGGGTTCCTGCTCGCGGCCGCGCCGGTGCTGCCCAGCCCCGCTCATGCCCTGGCCTGGGGGGTCTTCGCCGCCGGCGCCATCCAACTGGCGTGGCTGTATTGGGCGGCGGCGCGCGCCGGGTTCGCGCTCCGGCTGAGTTGGCCGAGGCTCACCGGCGACGTCCGGCTGCTGCTCCGGCGCATCCTGCCGGTCGCCCTGGGCGCCGGCGTCTACCAGATCAACCTGGTGATCGACATGATCATCGCCTCCCTGCTGCCGAGCGGCTCGATTTCGTACCTGTTCTTCGCCGACCGGGTGACCCAGCTCCCGCTGGGGGTCATCGGGGTCGCCGTGGGCACGGCGCTGCTGCCCATGCTCAGCCGTCAACTGCGGGCCGGCGACGACGCGGCAACCATGCATTCCCAGAACCGGGCGCTCGAATTTTCATTGCTGCTGACGATCCCGGCCGCCATCGCGCTGGCCATCATCGCCGGGCCCATCGTCGCCGCGCTGTTCCAGCGAGGCGCCTTCACCGCCGAACAGGCAAGCGCCACCGCCGCCGCGCTGGCGGTCTACGCCTGGGGCCTGCCGGCCTATGTTCTGGTCAAGGTGCTGGCGCCCGGCTTCTTCGCCCGCGGCGATACCAGGACGCCGGTGATCATTTCGGTGGCGGCCATGGCGGTGAATGTGGGTCTCAGCCTGGCCTTGATCGGACCGTTCCTGCATGTGGGGATCGCCGCCGCCACCGCGGTCTCGAGCTGGCTCAATGCGGGCGCGCTCGGATTTGTGCTGTGGCGCCGCGGCCATTTCGAGCCCGATGCGCGGCTCAAGGCCCGCGCCGCGCGGACCATCGCCGCCGGTGCGGTCATGGGCGCGGGGCTCTACTGGGGGTCCGGGGCGCTGGCCGGGCTGGCCGCGGGACCGGAGCTCGACCGCATCCTGGGTCTCGCGGTCCTGGTCGCCGGCGGGCTCGCGGTGTTCGGCCTCGCGGCGATGGTCTTTGGCGCCGCCCGGCCCGCCGACCTGAGGAGCTTTCTCAAGCGCGCCTGATTCCAAGCCGGACCCCGTGCCCGGCCCCCAAGCTTGACCCCCGGGAACCGGGACGCCATAACACCGCCGCTTCCTCGCGCAGTTTTTGAGAGTTTCCATGTCCCGCATCTTTTCCGGCGTCCAGCCCACCGGCGATCTGCATCTCGGCAACTATCTCGGCGCGCTGCGCAACTGGGCGGCGCTGCAGAACCGGTACGAGTGCATTTATTGCGTCGTCGACCTGCACGCGATTACCCAGTGGCAGGACCCGAAGGAGCTGCCGGCGAACACCCGGGAGGTGACCGCGGGTCTGATCGCCGCCGGGCTCGATTCCGAGACCAACATCATCTTCAACCAGTCGGCGGTTCCCGCCCATGCGGAGCTCGCCTGGATCTTCAACTGCGTCGCGCGGCTGGGCTGGCTCAACCGGATGACCCAGTTCAAGGAGAAGGCCGGGAAGAACCGGGAGAACGCCTCGGTGGGCCTCTATGCCTACCCGAGCCTGATGGCCGCGGACATCCTGGTCTACAAGGCGACCCACGTGCCGGTGGGGGAGGACCAGAAGCAGCATCTGGAGCTCACCCGGGATATCGCCCAAAAGTTCAACAACGACTTCGGGGTCGAGTTCTTCCCCATGGTCGAGCCGCTGATCCTCGGCGAGGCGACACGGGTCATGTCGCTCCGGGACGGGTCCAGCAAGATGTCCAAATCGGATCCGTCGGAAAATTCGCGGATCAACATGACCGACGATGCCGACACCATCGCCAGGAAGCTGAGGCGCGCCAAGACCGATCCGGAGCCCCTGCCGGAGACCCCGGCGGGACTGGACGGGCGCCCCGAAGCCCGCAATCTGCTCGGCATCTACGCGGCGCTTTGCGACAAGACGATGGAGGATGTGTGCCGGGAATTCGCCGGCGCCCAGTTCTCCCGGTTCAAGGACTCCATCACCGAGCTCGCGGTTTCGGTGTTGGCCCCCATCGGCGGCGAAATGTCCCGGCTGACCGCCGATCCGGCCTATCTGGACCGGGTCCTCGCCCGCGGCGCGGAACAGGCATCCGAGATCGCGAAGCCGGTTCTCGACGACGTTTATGACATCGTCGGGCTGCTGCGCCCCGCCCCGTAGCCGCCCGGTTTCAGGCGTATTTCAGGTGTGTTTCAGGCGCATTTCGGCGTCTTCCGGGCGCCGTGCCGTCAAATGGTTAACGCACCGTTAAAAAAAACGGCTGGCCCGGCGGCCCCGGAATTGGGTATAAGAGCGGCGCTGGCAGGAATTCCGCGCGCGTTTCGCTTCCGAAAAACGCGGAGTTCGTATTATGCCTGTGTATTGCCGTCGGTGAGAATTTCGGATCCCCGGTTATGACAGAGGCCACTAGGAAATCGACCTTCGAAAAGACGGTCATCGGGTTCGTTGGGGTGTGCGCCGTGGCCGCCATGGTGGCGGCGCTGCGCTATCCGCCGGCGTCCGTGACCCGGTCGCCCCAGGCCGAATTCAAGCTCGAGGACCCGGCATTCGACGCCGCGTCGGGCGTGATCTCCGCCTCGGTCCGGGGAGCCGGGCCGCGCGCCGCGCCGCTGCTGACCGTCAGCGCCCTCGATCGCACTTTTGCCGGGCTCGGCTACGACCTCGACCGGCTGCGGGACGGGGACGGGCTGGTGCCGAGGCATTTCGTCGCCGCCATGCCGGTCGATATGCGGGCGATCCGCGTGCCGGCCAAGCGGAAGGCGCTGTTCATCAAGACGGTGTTGCCGCTGATCCTTCAGGCAAACGACGAGATTCGCGCCGACCGCGCGCGGCTCGAGCGGATTCTCGGGCACAAGGGCGATCTGCCCGCCGTCGACCGGCTTTGGCTGGCGGCCAAGGCGGAGGTTTACGAGGTAAAGCGCGCCGATCTGAAGGGCCTGCTCGCCCGCATGGACGTGATCCCGCCCTCGCTGGCGATCGCGCAGTCGGCGGAAGAAACCGGTTGGGGCACCTCCCGCTTCGTGCTCGAGGGCAACGCGCTGTTCGGTCAGTGGACCTTCTCCCGCAACAGGCACATGGTGCCCCGGAAACGCGCCGCCGGGCGCAATCATCAGGTTCGGGCCTTTCCAAGCCTGATCGAGGGGGTCCGGGCGTACATGGAAAATCTCAACACCCACCGCGCCTACCGGGGATTTCGCGCTTTGCGATCCGCCCGACGGGCCGCCTCGCAGCCGCTTCACGGCGTGGAATTGGCGAGGACGCTGACCGGCTACTCCGAACGCGGCGAAGAGTACGTGAAGTCGATTCAGGGATTGATCCGGTTCAACCGGCTGCAGGCCTTTGACGGCGCGCGGCTCGGCGTCGCAACGGCTTCCCGCCGTTCGCCGGAAGAACCCGCGATTTAGGGTCTGTACTCAATTAGCGAATTCCCGATTTCCAATGTCCGAACCACGGAGACGGTGATCCACGTGGATGGCCGGGTCCTTGCCCGGCCATGACGCTATCAATTGAGTCCGGACCCTACCGTCTCGGAACCACGAACTGGATTCCCAGCCACCGCCACCGGCCCTGGTCCGCCGGCATGGTGCAGTTGATCCGCGAGCGTCCGTCGGGCAGCGGATTGGTAAGCCTGAGCTCGACCCGCCTTGGGCCAAGCCGTTGGATGTCCAGGCGGCCTTCGGTGGACGCGAAGCACTCCAGCCGGGACAGGGACCCCAACCCTTCGGCGACCGTGAACCCGACCGCCGGCGGATTGTTCCTCCCGATCACCGTGTCGCCCGGCGTGAAATCGGCGACCGGGACCGGCAGCGAGTTGATCAGCAGCCGGAACCGGCTCATCTCGCCATACCGCTCGTTGAGCGCGAAGCGCGGCAGCCTGAACCGGTTCTGGCTTCCGTGAACGGCCCCGGACTGCTGGCCGAAGGCGGCGCGGTAGCCGGCGGCGCGAACCAGTTTCTCCACGCGGGTGCCGCCCTCGCCGAACGGGTAGGCGAAAAGGGCGGGGACGGTCCCGAGCTCGGCTTCGAATCGCCGGTTTGAGACGGTCAGCTCCCGTTCGTTCCGGGCGTCGTCATGTTCGGGCATGTGGTTGTGGGTCGCCGTGTGGGCGCCGATGGTCACGCCGCCGTCCCGCAACTCCCTGATCTGATCCCACGACATGAAGCCCGACAGCCGGTGGTCGACCGGGGCGGTGGCGATGAAGACGGTGAAGGGAAAGCCGGCCCGCTTCAGGCGCGGCCAGGCCTCGGTGTAGATCGAGAGATAGCCGTCATCGATGGTGATGCCGACCGCCCGGTCGGGGAGCGCGTCGCCTTTCCGGATGGCATCGACGATCGCCGGGACCGGCAGGACGTTGAACCCGCCGGCCCGGAGCTCCTCGAGGTGAGCCTCGAACTGCTCGAGCCGAATGTTGGTGGAGGGAAATTTGTCCTCGCCGAACCGGTGGTACATCACGACAACGGCGGAACCGGCGGCGGCGCAAGGCGCCGGCAACAGTGCCGTCACGGCAAGAACCAGCGCCGCGGCCCATATTCTGATCATCGGCGGAGCTTACCAGAGGGCGATCCGGACGGGTATGTTTTTGGCGTTATCTTTCCGGCGCGGACCCGCCTCACATCATGCCTTGCGGCAGCACTTCGTCCTTCAGCACCGGGTAACGCTTGGAATCGAACAGTTGATAGTGCCACCATTCATTGCGGTAGAAGTCCCAACCCGCCGTGGTCATGATGCCCATCAGGATCATGCGGTTTCGCTGGGCCTCGGCGCTTATGCCCGGATTGCCGTGATGGGACCGGGGGTCGAATTCGTCAAACCCCGTCCCCATGTCGAGTTCTTCTCCGGCGGCATCGACGAGGGTCAGATCGACCGCCACGCCCCGAGAATGGGGCGAGCCCTTGCGGGGATCGGCCAGAAATTCGGGGTCCGGCGTGTGGTTCCACAGGACGAACTGCGCCTCGGCGGGCCGGAAGGCGTCGAAGATCTTGATCCGGTAGCCGAGTATCCGCGCAAGCTCGCATGCCCGTCTGAGAAGGTTCTCGGCGTCCGGATGGAGATAGCAGGCCGCCCGGCGGTAGACCGGCTTGCCGGTGAAGTTGTCGGCGGTGGCGTAGGCGATGTCCAGTTCGACATCATGGGTCGCCGGCAGAATCTCGATCAGGTCGGGCATGGGGCTGGTCCGTTAATCTCGTCCGGGGAACGTGCAATTGGCGGGAGCCGATACTATAAGCTGCCGGGAAACAGGCGATACAGGCTTCATGACGACCATATTGGCATTCGATACATCCGTCGGCGCGTGTTCGGCCGCCGTTCGCTCGGGTGGAGAGACGCTGGCCGGGCGTTATGAAGAGCGGGCCCGCGGCCAGGCCGAAATTCTCATGCCCATGGTCGGAGAGGTCGTCTCGGCGGCGGGCCTCGCCTACGCGGACCTCGACCTGATCGCCACGACGGTGGGCCCGGGGTCGTTCACCGGGATGAGGATCGGCATCGCCGCCGCCCGGGCCATGTCTCTCGCCGCGCGGATTCCGGCCCTGGGACTGACGACGCTGGAGGTCGTCGCGGCCGGCATCGACGGGACGGCGGCCGGTCCGCATCCGGTGCTGGCGTGCGTCGAAAGCAAACGGGAGGACATCTATGCGCAGCTGTTCGGCGCCGATGGGGAGCCGAAAACGGAGCCCATGGCCGCGACGCCCACGGCGCTGGCCGCCGATTTATCGATTGACGGCGGCCTGATTCTCGCCGGCAGCGCTTCTAAGCCAATGGCGGCGGCGCTCGAGGAGGCGGGACGCGATTTCCGGATGGCGGACGGTCCGGCGGAGCCCCAGGCGGCGGTGGCCGCCCGGATGGCCGAGGAACGCTGGTCCCCGGGGGTCTCGCCGGCGCCCCTGGCGCCGCTCTATCTGCGCCCTCCCGACACCACCGGCCCCAAACCATGACCGGCGGGGCGGTGACCGGGTCCGGTTTGATCGTCGCAACGCCGGCCCATGCGGCCGCATTTGCGGAAATCCACCGGCTGTCCTTCGACGACGGGTGGAGCGCCGCCGGATTCGGGCGCATGCTCCGGCAACCCGACATGCTCGGCCTGGCGGCTCTCGATGGCGAAGACGCCGACGGGGTCTCGGGTTTCATCATCTGCAGATTCGCCGCCCCGGAGGCTGAAATCGTCACGCTGGCGGTCCTGCCGGCGCGCCGCCGCCGGGGCATAGCCGGCCGCCTGATGGCCGCCGCGGAGGAGTTTCTGCGGCGATCCGCGATCAAGGAATGGTTTCTGGAGGTCGATGCCGGAAACCCGGCGGCAACCGCGCTCTACGAAATCACCGGGTTCAAGAGCGTCGGGACAAGAACCGGGTATTACCGGTCGAATGCCGGCCGCCGGGACGCGCTCATTATGAGGAAGGAACTAGGGTCCGGACTCGATTGAGCCGCCGTATGAGTGTTGCGGCGACGGGGGCGGTCGCCGGGTGAGCCTGCGATACACAAATAAATTGCGTCATGGCCGGGCCTGGACCCGGCCTTCAGTCGGCCGAAGCCGACTTTCGGACGGCGTAGGCCGGCCATCCACGTGTGTGCCTTCCGCAAGGCGTGGATGCCCGGATCAAGTCCGGGCATGACGGCTTGCGGGTGAGACGGTGAGGCGCACCGGGAGACCGAAACCTCTCCTCCCGACCTCTGTGCCTCCGTGGTGAATATCCTGGATGCCCCGCACGGAGGCGGGGCATGACGGGTCGGTCAATTCGGACGAATTGACCTTATTTTACATGGTGAGGACGACTTGCGGGTGAGCGGGGCGCAAAAACGAGAATCCCCCAATCGAGTACAGACCCTATTTTAGCCGTGGGTTTTGTAATCCGAGGAAGGCGCGGCCACTATTCGTTCGGACGATTACTTGCGCCTTTATTCTTGATTCGCCCTATTTGCAAAACTATATACATCCCGACTTCAAACAAGGAATACTAATTCAATGTCCGACCAGGCAAAAAGTGGGGAACTGTTGGAGCTGACCACGGAAATCGTGGCGGCCCACGTAAGCAACAATACGCTGCCGGTCAGCGATCTGCCGCGGCTCATCCAGGATGTGTACAGAACCCTGTCGGCCGTCGGCGGCTCGCCGCCGGCACCGGACCGCCCGCGGCCCGCGGTTCCCATCAAGAAATCCGTCACCGCCGACCACATTATCTGTCTTGAGGACGGCAAGAAGCTGAAGATGCTGAAGCGCCATCTCAAGACCGCCTACAACATGACCCCCGAGGAATACCGGGAGCGGTGGGGTTTGCCGAGCGACTACCCCATGGTGGCGCCGAATTACGCCAAACACCGCAGCAGTCTGGCGAAGAAGATCGGTCTCGGCACCCGGCCCCGCCGCCGTCGCGCGGCGAGCTAATTGTTCAATCCACGTATATCGGTGATATAAAGGACCCGTGTCGGAACAGACTCTCGAAACCCGTCTGGAGCGGATGTGCGCCGAGCGCGGCATGAAGATGACCGAGCAGCGCCGCGTCATCGCGCGCGTCCTCGCCGAAGCCTCCGATCATCCGGACGTCGAGGAACTGTACCAGCGCTCGGCGGAAATCGATTCCAAGATCAGCATTGCGACGGTCTACCGCACCGTCAGGCTGTTCGAGGAGACCGGCCTGCTGGACCGGCTCGATTTCGGTGACGGCCGGGCGCGCTATGAAGAGGCTTCCGGCGAACACCACGATCACCTGATCAACGTGAAAACCGGCGAGATCATCGAGTTTCAAAACGAGGCCATCGAAGCCCTGCAGGAAAAAGTCGCCGAGGAATTCGGTTTCAAACTGGTGGGGCACCGGCTGGAGTTGTTCGGCGTGCCGGTGGACGACGACGGCGAATGAACCCGCGCAATCGGAACCTGGGACAATCGAGAGCTCGCGGTGACGCGTAAACTGCACATCAAGACCTTCGGCTGTCAGATGAACGTCTACGATTCGGCGCGCATGGCCGACGTTCTGGCGCCGCTGGGCTACGCGGCCACCGAACGGGCGGACGACGCCGATCTGGTGGTCTTGAATACCTGCCATATCCGGGAGAAGGCGGCGGAGAAGCTGTATTCGGAACTCGGCCGCATCCGCCGGTCCAAGGAGGCGCGCGCGGCCGAAGGCGAAACCGCGATGATCGCCGTCGCCGGCTGCGTCGCGCAGGCCGAGGGCGCCGAAATCCTCAGCCGGGCGCCGTACGTGGACATGGTGGTGGGACCGCAATCCTATCATCGTTTGCCGCAACTGATCGCCGAGGCGGCCCGGCGCGATCCGTCGAACCCGTCCGGTGTCGTCGATGTCGAGTTTCCGGCCGAGCCCAAATTCGATCACCTGCCGCCGGTCCGGCACCGGGGTCCCAGCGCGTTTCTCTCGGTCCAGGAAGGCTGCGACAAGTTCTGCACCTTCTGCGTCGTGCCGTACACCAGGGGCGCGGAGTTCTCGCGTCCGGTGAAGGATGTCCTGGACGAGGCGCGCCGCGTCGTCGATCACGGGGCCCTCGAAATCACCCTGCTCGGGCAGAACGTCAACGCCTACCATGGCGATGCCGGCGGCGGGGCCGAGGCGGGCCTCGGCGGGCTGATCCGCCGGCTGGCCGAAATCGACGGACTGAAGCGCATCCGCTACACCACCTCCCATCCGCGGGACATGTCGGACGATCTGATCGCGGCGCACGGCGAGGTCGAGGCGCTGATGCCGTTTCTTCACCTGCCGGTGCAATCGGGCTCCGACCGGGTCTTGGCCGCCATGAACCGCCGGCATACCCGGGACGACTACCGCCGGATCGTCGACAAATTGATGGCGGCGCGGCCGGACCTGAAATTGTCGTCGGACTTCATCGTCGGCTTTCCCGGCGAAACCGCGGAAGATTTCGACGAGACCGTGGCGCTCGCCCGGGAAACCCGGTTCATTCAGGCCTACTCGTTCAAATATTCGACCCGGCCGGGAACCCCCGGGGCGGCGATGCCGAATCAGATCGATGAAGGCGTCAAGGCGGAACGATTGTCGGAACTGCAGGCGGTGCTCGACCAGAATCAGATTGTCTTTAACCGGTCGTCGATTGGCCGCAAGATGGCGGTGCTGCTGGATCGTCCGGGCCGGAAGGCCGGGCAATTCGCCGGCCGCAGCGTCTACATGCAGCCGGTTCACGTGGATGCGCCCGCCCGTTATTTCGGCCGCATCGCGGAATTGGAGATTACCGATGCCCACGCCAACAGCCTGAGCGCGCGTTTGGCGGGGGAAGAAGGAGGAAACGGCTCGCACATGGAGAGGGCTTTCGCTTGACCATAGCTTCGGCGACGTCTGACGCCACGACGGTAGAGCTCGAGTTTGACGACAACCGTCTGCTGCCGCAGCTGTTCGGCAGCCATAACTCTCATCTCGCGCGTATCGAACAGGAACTGGAAGTCGAGCTCCGGTCCCGCGGCAACGCGGTGACAATTACCGGCCCGGCGGTGGCCGCCGAGGTCGCCCGGAACGTCCTGAGCGGACTTTATTCGCGTCTCCAACAAGGGGCCGAGATCGATCCGGCGGAAGTGGATGGCGCGCTGCGCATGGCCGAGGCGCCCGCCCCGGCCGAGGCGCCCGGCGGAAACCTGTTGCCGGAAGACCTGGCGATCCAGACCCGCAAACGGCGAATATTGCCCCGCTCCCAGCGCCAGGCGGCGTATCTCGAGGCGATCGACAATCATGACCTGGTGTTCGGCCTGGGTCCGGCCGGAACCGGCAAGACCTATCTTGCGGTCGCCAAGGCGGTCGAAAGCCTGATCAGGGGCGAGATCGACCGCATCGTGCTGTCCCGCCCGGCGGTCGAGGCCGGCGAGCAGCTCGGCTTTCTGCCCGGCGACATGAAGGACAAGGTCGATCCCTATCTGCGCCCGCTCTACGATGCGCTTCACGACATGCTGCCGGCCAACCAGGTGGCGAAGAAAATCGACAACGGCGAGATCGAAATCGCGCCCCTGGCCTTCATGCGGGGGCGCACCCTGTCTCATTCCTTCGTCATTCTCGACGAAGCGCAGAACACGACCGCCGTGCAAATGAAGATGTCCCTGACCCGCCTCGGCGAGAACGCCCGCATGGTCGTCACCGGTGACTTGAGTCAGGTCGATTTGCCGGGCGGGGCCAGGTCCGGACTTCGCGACGCGGTCAACGTGCTGAAGGACGTTGACGGGGTGGCGTTCGTGAACTTCACCGCGAAGGACGTCATCCGCCATCAGTTGGTATCCCGCATCGTCGAGGCCTACGATACCCGGGATCCCGCCAAGCCCGCCAAGTCCCCATGATGGCCGGCTTCGAGATCGCCGTGGACCTGCGGGAGCCCGCGTGGCGGGGGGTAACGCCCGACCCGGTCGGGTACTGCACCAGGATCGCTTCGGAAGCGCTGGAAGCGTTGGGCGAGACCGATGGGGAGCTATCCGTCGTCCTGGCCGGGGACGAGTTTGTTCGCGGCCTCAACCGCGACTACCGCGGAAAGGATGCGGCGACGGATGTGCTGTCGTTCGGCGGCGAAGAAAACGACCGGCCGCCGCTCAACGGCGCGCCCCGCCTCTTCGGCGATATCGTTATCGCCTACGGGGAGGCAAGCCGCGGTCTGCCGCCGGGACGGGCCCGGCACCCCGAATACCGCCTCGCTCACCTCCTGGTGCACGGTATTCTGCATCTTTTGGGGTATGATCATGAGCAGGATTCAGAGGCGGAAACCATGGAAGGGCTCGAGGCCCGGCTACTTGAACGATGGGGCATCCCAAATCCCTACGCCGTTGCCGGGACGGGACCGGCGGCGGCGGGTGATATGACCAAATGACCGACGATTCGGGCGGCAGCCGATCTCCCGCGCCCCGCTCCGCGACGCGGACATCCGGGGCCGATGAACCAACAGGAATTTCGCGGGCCTGGCGCGGTTTGACCGGCAGGCTGTGGGGACGGAACGGCGAAAATTCTGTCCGCGAAACCATCGAGGAACTGATCGAGGATCAGGGAGATTCGGCGGTTGAATTCGACCGCCAGGAGCGGACGCTGCTCGCCAACATCCTCAAGCTGCGCGACCAGACCGTCGCCGACGTGATGGTGCCCAGGGCCGATATCGTCGCCATCGACGCGGATTCGGCGCTCGACGACCTGGTAGAGGTCATCAAGTCGGCCGGCCATTCCCGGGTGCCGGTCTATCAGGAAACCCTCGACGATGCGATCGGCATGGTTCACTTCAAGGACCTCATCGACCGGACCGATACGGAGAACGGGTTCAGGATCCGCGACGTGATGCGGGACGTCCTGTTTGTCGCGCCGTCCATGCAGGTGCTCGAACTGTTGCTGGAAATGCGCGTCAAGCGAACCCACATGGCGCTGGTGGTCGACGAGTTCGGCGGCGTGGACGGGCTGCTGACCATCGAGGATCTGGTCGAAGAGATCGTCGGCGAGATCGAGGACGAACACGACCGCGAAGTCGAGCCCGAGGTCAGCATTCGGGCCGACGGGGCGATCGACGCCGATGCGCGCGTCCTGATCGAGGATTTCGAGAAACGGTTCGGGTCCATCGCGTCGTCCGGGGAACGGGAGGAAATCGACACCTTGGGCGGGCTGGTATTCTCGCTCGCCGGACGGGTCCCGATCCGCGGCGAACTCGTGCGGCACCCGTCGGGCGCGGAGATCGAGGTCCTCGAGGCCGACCCCCGGCGCATCAGACGGCTGCGCGTCAGGGGCGTTGCCGCATCGACCGACCCGGCGGCCGAGGCGCGGGACTAGCCGAAGCCGTCGGCGTGAGCGGTCTTTCCGTCATAGCCGAGCGCCTGCGGGACGCCGTCATCCGCCTTGCGGGCCGGCGGCGGTACGGTCTCGCGGCTCTTGCCGGCGCCGCCGCGGTTCTGGCGCTGCCGCCGGTGCATTTCGTCGCCGCGCTTCTGCCGGCGTTTATCGTCCTCGTGTGGCTGATCGACGGCGGCCCCGAACACGCGACCCGGCGCCGCGCCCTGATTTCGGCCGGGCTCGCCGGCTGGTGTTTCGGCATCGGCTACTTCGTGGCCGGACTTTATTGGATCTCCTTTTCCTTTCTTGTCGATGCCCGGACCTTCGCCTGGATGATCCCGTTCGCGGTCATCGGTCTGGCCGCGCTGCTCGGATTTTACTTCGCCCTTGTCGCCGTCTTGACCCGTCTGTGGGCGCCGGCGGGCCCGCTCCGCGTGCTCGGGTTCGCCGGCTTCTGGGCCGGCGCCGAATGGGTCCGGGGCTGGGCGCTGACGGGATTTCCCTGGAACCTGATCGGGACCGCCTGGACGTTTTCCGATTCGATGATCCAGGCGGCGGCGTTCGGCGGGACCTATCTTCTGAGCCTGCTGACCGTCGCCGCCGCGTCCTTTCCCGCCCTGCTCGGCGACCGGAACGTGCCCCTTCGCGGCCGCTGGGTCTGGAGCGGCGCCCCGCTGGTTATTTTGGCCGTGGTGTGGGGCGCCGGCGCCCAGCGTCTGGCATCGGCGAATATGGATGCCGTCGAAAATGTCCGGCTGCGGCTGGTTCAGCCGAACATCGCCCAGCGCGACAAGTGGCGCCCCGAGTTGCTGGGCCGACATCTCGCGACCCTGCGCACGTTGAGCCGGCACCCGGCGCCGGGCGCCCGGCCGACCCACGTGATTTGGCCCGAAACCGCGGTGCCGTTCTTCCTCGACGGCGACCGGCAGGGGGTCGCGGCGCTTGCCCGGGCGGCGCCGGCCGGCGGGGCATTGATTTCAGGGGCGCTCAGGACGTCGACGGAACCTGAGGGCGCCGCCGCCCGGCGCCGGTTGTGGAACAGCCTCGCGGTCGTCACCGCGGATGAACGGATTGCCGGTTCCTACGACAAGCACCATCTGGTTCCGTTCGGGGAATACGTCCCGTTCCGGTCGGTGTTCCGTATGGACAAGATCACCGCGGGGCGGACCGATTTCAGCCCGGGACCCGGACTACGGAGCATCGACCTCCCGGGCGGACCGGCGTTCAGTCCATTGATTTGCTACGAGGCGATTTTTCCCGGCCGGGCCGTCGACGGCGCCGACCGTCCCGGGTGGCTGCTGAACCTGACGAACGATGCTTGGTTCGGCACCTCATCGGGCCCGTACCAGCACTTCGCGAGCACGCGGCTCAGGGCGGTCGAAGAGGGATTGCCGCTGGTTCGGGTGGCCAACACCGGCATTTCCGGCGTGGTCGATCCGTACGGCCGGATCGTCGTCCGTTCGAAGCTCAACCAGGCGGTGGCGCTTGACAGCGGACTGCCGGACGCCCTGTCGCCTACTTTCTATGCCGCGTGGGGAAATTGGGTTCCCCTCTCCCTGGTGCTGATCGTTCTGGCGGCGGCCGGAATCCGGAGATATGAAAAATGACATCCGAAAGCTCATTTATTGCTATAGTATGAAAGCATAACGAAAGCTCGCGAACCTAAGGAGCCGTGACGGATTGCCGTTTCCGAGGGACTGGTCCGGCAATCCGCGGGGGGAACGAAGGGAAGCGGGCAACGTCCAAACGCTCCTCAAGTCACTAACGCGGGTAAAACAGACGATGCCTAGAAAACCACGTGCTAGATCGCCCAGGCTGCAGGGCGCGCCTGTCCGCCGTATCACGCGGCGGCGGGTGCCGGGGGTGGCCGATCCGGTGGATATCCATGTCGGCGGCCGGGTGCGGCTCCGCCGCACGCTGCTCGGACTGAGCCAGGAGAAGCTCGGCGAGGCGGTCGGATTGACCTTCCAGCAGATTCAAAAATACGAACGCGGCGCGAACCGGATCGGTTCGAGCCGGCTGTACGATCTCTCCAAAGTCCTGGATGTGCCGGTGGCGTATTTCTTCGAAGAGATGCCGGGCGACGTTCAGGACCGCCAAAGCGAGGCGGCGGGCGCCAGGAGCGGCCAAGTTCAGCCGCCGGCGGAGAAGGATCCGCTGACCCGCCGGGAAACGCTGGAACTGGTCCGGGCCTACTACAAGGTGCCGAGCCCCGCCGTTCGTAAGCGGGTATTCGAACTGGTCAAATCCCTGGCCAGGATGAGTTAGGAACCGCCATGGGCGATGGCCCATCGGGAGATGGGCCATCGCCCTTCCCTTCTCCCGCCATGACTTGCCATGATTTGCCTGGCCCTTGACGCGGCAAATAAAGCTTGCAACAAAACCGCCCACAGGTGAGGCGTCCTATCGGGCCCGATTCCAGCCGGGTCCGGCCAGTCAGGACCGACGCCGCGTCGGGGCGGACGTTTCCATTTGGAACCGCATGAAGTTTGACATTCGGAGGTCGATCCGTGGCATCCAATTCCTATCTATTCACCAGTGAGTCCGTGTCCGAGGGACATCCGGACAAGGTATGCGATCGAGTTTCGGATGCCGTCGTCGACACCTACCTCACCGGCGACCCCCATTCGCGGGTCGCGGTCGAAACCCTCTGCACCACCAACCGAATCGTTCTCGCCGGCGAGGTCCGTGGGCCGCAATCGATCACCCATGCGCGGCTGGAAGAGGTGGCGCGAAATGCGGTGAAGGATATCGGCTACGAGCAGGACGGGTTTCACTGGAAGAACGCCGACGTTTCGGTCTATGTGCACAACCAGTCGACGGATATCGCGCAAGGCGTCGATGCCTCGGGAAACAAGGATGAAGGCGCCGGCGACCAGGGCATCATGTTCGGCTATGCGTGCCGCGAGACCGAGGCGCTGATGCCGGCGCCGATTCATTTCTCCCACGAGATTCTCAAATCCCTGGCCGAGGCCCGCCATTCCGGCGCCGAGCCCGGCCTGGGTCCCGATTCCAAGAGCCAGGTGACGCTGCGCTACGAAGACGGCAAGCCGGTGACGGCGACCTCGGTCGTGGTTTCGACGCAGCACGCCGAAGATCTCGATCAGGAAGCGGTCCGCGAAATCGTCCGGCCCCACGTCGTCAACGTGCTGCCCGACGGCTGGATGTGCGATGAAGACGGCTTTTACGTCAACCCGACGGGCCGGTTCGTCATCGGCGGGCCCGATGGGGATGCGGGACTGACGGGCCGGAAAATCATCGTCGACACCTACGGCGGCGCGGCCCCGCATGGCGGCGGCGCCTTCTCGGGCAAGGATCCGACCAAGGTCGACCGCTCGGCGGCGTATGCGGCGCGGTATCTGGCGAAGAACGTGGTTGCCGCGGAGTTGGCGGAGCGCTGCACCATCCAGCTGGCCTATGCCATCGGCGTCTCCAAGCCGCTGTCGGTCTATGTCGACACGGCGGGCACCGGCGAAGCCGACGAGGCGAAGCTCTCCCGGGCGTTGCAGGACGTCATGGATTTGAGCCCCCGGGGAATTCGCGAACACCTTGGGCTCAGCAAGCCGATCTACGCGCGGACGGCGGCCTACGGTCATTTCGGCCGCCACCCCGATGCCGACGGCGGGTTCTCATGGGAAAAGACCGATCTGGTGGACGATCTGAAGACGGCGCTGAACGGCGGCTGACCGGTTCGCCGAGGGAGTTTCGATTCCATGGCCGGCGATCCGGTCATCGTCTTCGCGAAGGCCGCCGCGCCCTGATCGAGAGCCGGCTGCCGGCGCTCCGGGTGTGCGACCCCGCCGCCGATACGCCGGTTTCCGATCTGGGATCGCTTTTCGCCGGGCCCATGCAGGGCTACTGGCTCGAGATCGGGTTCGGCGCCGGCGAGCACCTGGCGGCCCAGGCGCTCGCCCGCCCGGACATCGGTTTCCTCGGATGCGAGCCCTTCATCAACGGCGTCGCCGCCCTGTTGGCGAGGATGGAGGCCGACGACATCGCCAATATCCGGCTGTTCGACGACGATGCGCGGTTGTTGCTGCCGCGCCTGCCCGAAGGCGTCATCGACCGGGCGTTCATACTGTTCTCCGATCCCTGGCCCAAGAAACGTCACAACAAACGGCGGATCATTACGCCGAGGACGCTGGACGCCCTGGCCCGGATTCTGCGGCCGGGCGCCGAACTCCGGTTCGCATCCGACGATATGAGCTATATTTCCTGGACGCTGGAGCACATGCGCCGCTGCCCGGACTTCAGCTGGCCGGCCGCCGGCCCGGCCGATTGGCGCAACCGCCCGGCCGACGCCGTCGAGACGAGATACGAACGCAAGGCGCTGGCAGAGGGACGCCGGTGTGTCTATCTCGGTTTCCGGCGCAACTGACCCGGCGCACCGCCAATTCGTCATACCCCGGCGCAAGTCCGGGGTATCCAGATTTTCAATTCTTGAACCACGGAGACAGTGAGACAGTGAGGAACACAGGGATCGAAACCTCTCCTCTCAATCTCTGCGTCTCTGTGGTGAATATCCTGGATACCCCGAACAAGTCGGGGCATGACGGATTTGGTATGGTGATGACGGCTGGCGGCCGTGATCGGAAAGGGCTTGAATCCGATGGGGTTTTGAGACATTTATACGCCACATTCTTGGTTGCTCTGCGATGCAGGGTAAATTCTAAGAGTGGGCCATCGGCCCACTTTTTTGGTTTTGGGCCGATGGGTTCCGCCCCCGTGGATCGCGGCCGCCTCACGGCGCAACTCGTGGGGCGCAACTCGTGGATTGGAAGACGATGGATCAAGCAGGCCGTGTCGCCGAGATCGTTGCCCCGACGCTGGATGCGATGGGATACGACCTCGTGCGGGTGCAGCTCGGCGGCAGCAGGAACGTCACCTTGCAGATCATGGCCGACCGCAAGGACGAGGCGGCGATGACCGTCGACGATTGCGCCGCCATCAGCCGCGAGGTATCGGCATTGCTGGACGTCGAGGATCCGGTCCAGGGCGCCTATTCGCTGGAGGTCAGTTCGCCCGGTATCGACCGGCCGCTGGTCACGCCGGGGGATTTCGAGAGATACGCCGGATTTGACGCGAAACTGGAAACCCGGACGGTAATTGACGGACGGAAACGGTTCAGGGGCAGATTGGCCGGCATCGACGGCGGCCGGATTCGTCTGAGAACCGATGCTGGCGACGTCGATCTCGATTTTGAGGACATTCGGACCGCGAAGCTGCTGCTCACCGATGAGCTGATCGAAGCGGCGTCGCGGGCAAACATGTAGGCAAAAGGACGTGCCAAGGTAAGAAATGATGGCTGCCGAGATAGAAACCGAAACGGACACCACCATGTACACCCATCCGGAGCTCCTGCTGGTGGCGGACACCGTCGCACGGGAAAAGGGGATCGACCGGGAAGAGGTGCTGGACGCCATGGAGCAGGCGATCCAGAAGGCGGGCCGGTCCAAATACGGCCAGGAGCACGATATCCGGGCGCAGATCGACCGCAAATCGGGCGAAATCAAGCTGGCGCGCTATGTCGAGGTGGTGGACGAGATCGAGAACGAAACCACCCAGGTCACCGTGGATGCCGCCAAAAGACGGAAAGACGACGCCGAGGTCGGCGAGTTTCTGGTCGATCCGCTGCCGCCCATCGATTTCGGACGGATCGCGGCCCAGACGGCCAAGCAGGTCATCGTCCAGAAAGTCCGCGAAGCCGAACGCAAGCGGCAGTTCGCCGAGTTCAAGGACCGGGTGGGCGAGATCGTCAACGGCATGGTCAAGCGGGTCGAATTCGGCAATATCATCGTCGATCTGGGCGGCCGGGCGGAAGGCATTGTCCGCCGGGATGAATCCATTCCGCGCGAGCACTTCTCCAACGGCGACCGGGTGCGGTCGTACATCTACGACGTTCGCGAGGAACTGCGGGGACCGCAGATCTTCCTCTCCCGGAACCATCCCCAGTTCATGGTCAAGCTGTTCGCCCAGGAAGTGCCGGAAATCTATGACGGCATCATCGAAATCAAGTCGGTGGCGCGGGATCCCGGCAGCCGGGCCAAGATCGCCGTGATTTCGAGCGACTCCAGCATCGACCCCGTCGGGGCCTGCGTCGGCATGCGGGGCTCCCGTGTGCAGGCGGTGGTCGCCGAACTGCAGGGCGAGAAGATCGACATCATCTCGTGGTCCCAGGATCCGGCGACGTTCATCGTCAACGCCCTGGCCCCCGCCGAGGTGACGAAGGTGGTTCTGGACGAAGAGGCCAACCGGATCGAGGTGGTGGTTCCCGACGATCAGCTCAGCCTCGCCATCGGCCGCCGCGGACAGAACGTGCGGTTGGCTTCCCAGCTTACCGGCTGGGACATCGATATCCTGACCGAGGCCGAGGAATCCGAACGCCGGACCCAGGAATTCGCCGTCCGTCTGCAGCTGTTCCTGGACGCGCTCGACGTCGACGAGGTGATCGCTCAGCTGCTGGTGACCGAGGGTTTCTCGATGATCGAGGAGGTTGCGTTCGTTCCGATCGAGGAACTGGCGACCATCGAGGGATTCGACGACGAGGTTGCCGAGGAGCTTCGCCTCCGCGCGCGCGCGTATCTCGAGGAACGGGAAGCGGAGCTGACCGAGCGCCGGAAAGCCGCCGGTGTGACGGACGAGTTGGCGGCGGTCGAGGGCCTGACGCCCGAGATGCTGGTGGTTCTCGGTGAGGCCGGCGTAAAGACCCTGGACGATCTCGCCGATCTGGCCGCGGACGAGTTGGTCGGCATAGAGGGCGATGAGGAACAGGGCATTCTCGAGAACTTCGGCGTCACCATGGCCTGGGCGAACGAGGTCATCATGGCTGCGCGGGCGCACTGGTTCGACGACGACGACGACGCGCCCGAGGCGGAGAGCGAGGGTGCGGACGAAGAGGGCGGCGAGGCCGCCGAAAGTCAGGAGCCGGCGGCGGAAGCCGCGGATGGCGCCGGTCAATGAGACCGGGGCGGAACAGGCATTCGGCGGGCGAGGCCAGATTAGAGGAAAAATGGCGGCAGGCGGAAAACATAGAAAGGCGGATCGGCGGTCCAAGGCGGCCGGCGGCCGGCGATGCCTGCTCAGCGGCGAGACCCTTCCCAGATCGCGGCTCATAAGGTTCGTCGCCGGTCCCGGCGGCGAGCTCGTTCCCGATATTGACGAACGGCTTCCCGGCCGCGGTTTGTGGTTGCGTGCCGAGAGGGATATGATCGACCGGGCGTGCGCCAAGAAAGCCTTCTCGAGAGCGGCACGCACTCAACTAACCGTTCCGGACGGTTTGGCCGACCAGGTCGAGGCGATGGTTCGCCGAAAATGTCTGGACCTGCTCGGTTTGGCGCGGCGCGGCGGGCAGCTCGCCGGCGGCGCCCAACAGGTCCGGGATATGCTGTCGGGCACGGGCGCGGCGTTGTTTTTGTCGGCGTCCGACGGATCCGCCGACGAGCGGGGCAAGATGAGCGCCTTGGCGCCCGGCGTGCCGGTTTGCACCCGGTTCACATCCGCCGAACTGGGCCAAGCCATCGGCCGGGAGCGCGTGGTCCATGTCGCCGTCGCCGACAGCGGGCTCGCGGCGCGGCTGGCGAACGAACTGCGGCGGCTGGCGGGTCTGTCGGCCGAAGGCGGGACGAGAGGTGGAACTGAAACCGCGGCCGCC
Source organism: Rhodospirillales bacterium (assembly GCA_022823235.1). Taxonomy (GTDB): domain Bacteria; phylum Pseudomonadota; class Alphaproteobacteria; order Rhodospirillales; family UBA2165; genus JAJDXO01. The sequence continues at coordinate 12,287 of JAJDXO010000058.1, read as the reverse complement.
TGAACGGCGCCGCACAGACGAGATTCGATACGATGACCGAGACGCAGGAAGAAAAACCGAAGAAGAAGCTCAGCCTTTCCCGGCCGGGAAAACTGGAGCTGAAAAAGACCGTCGAGGGCGGTCAGGTTCGCCAGAGCTTCTCCCATGGGCGTTCCAAGGTCGTGACCGTCGAGGTCCGCAAGAAGCGGACGTTCAGGCCCGGCGATACGGGCGGCATGACCGAGGTGAAGGAAAGTCCCGAGGCGGCGGAAGAGGTCATCACCGAAGAGCGGCAGGATGCCGAGGCGGCGCCGAGTGAGCCGGATGCCGAAGAGGCGGCCAAAGCCCCGTCCAGGTCTCTCACCGATGAGGAAAAGGCGGCGCGCGCCCGGGCGCTTCAGGACGCCAAAAAGGCCGAAGAAGAGCTGCGCAACAGACCGCCCGAGCCGGAACCCGAACCGGAACCCGAAGCCGAGGAGGAGAGCGCCGCCGCCGAGGATGAGGAGCGCCGGGCCGAAGAAGAGGCCCGCCGGCTGGCCGAAGCCGAGGAGGAGCGTCAGCGCCAGGAGCGCGGCAAGGCCGCGGCGGAGGCCGGAATGGCCAAATTGCGGGCGCTCGAGAAAGATGGCGAGGCAGAGGAAGACGGCGAGGCCCGGCCGGCCGCCAAGCGGGGCAAGGCCGCGCCGAAAAAGGCGCCGTCGCCGTCCCGCCGGGGCGAGCCGCGCCGGCGCGCGGGCAAGCTCACCATCGCCGAGGCCCTGGACGATTCCGAACGCACGCGGTCGCTGGCCTCCGTCCGGCGCGCCCGGGAGCGCCAGAAGAAAAAAGAGGCCGGTCCCACTGAGCATGCCAAAATCATTCGCGACGTGACGGTGCCGGAGACCATCACCGTTCAGGAACTCGCCAACCGGATGGCCGAGCGGTCCGTCGAGGTGGTCAAGACGCTGATGAAACTGGGCGTGATGGCCACTGCCAATCAGGTGATCGATGCGGATACCGCCGAGCTGGTGGTGGCGGAATTCGGCCACAAGATCAAACGGGTCGCCGATTCCGACGTGGAAATCGGGCTTGGCGGCGAGGATGACCGGGAGGGTCAGCTGTTGCCCCGCCCGCCGGTGGTGACGGTGATGGGTCACGTCGATCACGGCAAGACGTCGCTGCTGGACGCCATCCGGGCCACCGACGTGGTCTCCCGCGAGGCCGGCGGCATCACCCAGCATATAGGCGCCTACGAAATCACCACCGAGAGCGGCAACAGGATCACCTTCATCGATACGCCGGGTCACGAGGCCTTCACCTCCATGCGCTCCCGGGGCGCCAAGGTTACCGATATCGTGGTTTTGGTGGTCGCCGCGGATGACGGCATCATGCCGCAAACCGTCGAGGCCATCGACCACGCCAAGGCGGCGGACGTGCCGATCATCGTCGCCATCAACAAGATGGACCGCTCCGATGCCGATCCCAACAGGGTTCGCACCCAGTTGCTCGAGCACGAGATCGTTTCCGAAGCGATGGGCGGCGATGTTCTCGATGTCGAGGTTTCGGCGGTCCAGAAGACCAATCTCGACAAGCTCGAGGAAGCCATTCTGCTGCAGGCCGAGATTCTGGACCTCAAGGCCAATCCCGAGCGGACTGCCGAGGGGGCGATCGTCGAATCCCGGGTCGAAACCGGCCGCGGACCCCTGGCGACCGTTTTGGTGCAGCGCGGCACGCTCAAAGTCGGCGATATATTCATTGCCGGCGCCGAATGGGGCCGGGTCCGGTCGCTGATCGGCGACCGCGGCGAGGGCATCAAGGAGGCCGGACCGTCACAGCCCGTCGAAGTGGTTGGCCTGAACGCCGCGCCTCAGGCCGGCGATCAGTTCGTCGTCGTCGAGGATGAGGCCCGGGCGCGGGAGATTTCCGAGTTCCGGCAAAACAAGGAAAGGGCGGCGCGGACGGCGGTGGCGCCGCGCGGCACGCTCGAGGAAATGTTCGATGCCATCAAGGCCGGTGAAACCAGGGAACTGCCGATCGTCATCAAGGGCGACGTCCAGGGCTCGGTCGAGGCCATCGTCGGCATGCTCGACAAACTGCCCCAGGAAGAGGTGCGTGTCTCGGTGCTGCACGGCGGCGTCGGCGGCATCAACGAATCCGACGTCACCCTCGCCGAATCCGCCGGTACGGTCGTCATCGGCTTCAATGTCCGCGCCAACAAGCAGGCGCGCGACGCCGCCGAGGCCGCGGGCGTCGACATCCGTTATTACTCCGTGATCTACGATGTCGTCGACGACATGAAGAAGCTGTTGGTCGGCATGATGGCGCCGACCCTTCGCGAGGAGTTCCTCGGCAACGCCGAGGTGCGCGAGGTGTTCAACGTTTCCAAGGTCGGCCGCGTCGCCGGCTGCTACATCTCGGAAGGCGTCGTCCGCCGGGGCGCCAAGGTGCGCCTGCTCCGGGACGATGTGGTCGTCCACGAGGGCAGCCTGTCGACCCTCAAGCGCTTCAAGGAAGACGTCCGCGAGGTTCAGCAGAATTACGAGTGCGGGATGTCGTTCGAGAACTACCAGGACATCAAGCAAGGCGACGTGATCGAGTGCTTCGACGTCCATGAGGAAGCGCCCGTCCTCTAACGGGCCCTTGATGGGTGAACTCATGAGCAGGGGCCGCAACAGAGGCCACGGCAACCTCGCGGGCCGGGCGCCGTCCCAGCGGCAGCTCCGGGTCGGAGAGGAATTGCGCCATGTCCTGGCCCAGGTGATGGAGCGTCATGAGCTGCACGACCCGATGTTGGCCGGTATCGATGTGACGGTGACCGAGGTGCGGATCAGCCCCGATCTCAAGAACGCCACCGTGTTCGTCGCAACCATGGATCATGGCGGCGTCGACGATACCGTGGTTGCGCTTGACCGGGCGTCGCCCTTTCTGCGCCGCCGAATCGGCGAACGGGTCCGGTTGCGTCATGTGCCGAGACTGCGCTTCGAAGCCGACCGTTCGTTTGACGATGCGGACCGGATCGACGCGCTCCTGCACCGGATCGATGCGCCGCCCCCCGGGCCGGAGGCGGAGGACTAGCGGCCCATGGGGCGGTCGAGGCGGCGGAAGGGCCGGCCGGTCCATGGGTGGCTGGTTCTCGACAAACCCGCCGGCATCACGTCCGCCAAGGCGGCGGGTGCGGCCAAACGTCTTCTCGATGCGGCAAAGGTGGGTCACGGCGGCACCCTCGATCCCATGGCGACGGGGGTGCTGCCGCTGGCGTTCGGCGAGGCCACCAAGACCGTCGCCTACGTCATGGATGGCCCGAAGGCCTATACCTTCACCGTTGCCTGGGGCGAAGCGCGCGCCACGGAGGATGCCGAGGGCGATGTGACCGCGGCCAGCGCGGTCCGCCCGACGGAAGATACGATCCGCGACGCAATTCCGGCGTTCATCGGCGACATCCGGCAGGTTCCGCCCGCCTTCTCGGCCATCAAGGTCGGCGGCAGGCGCGCCTACGAACTGGCGCGCGCCGACGAAACCCCGGAACTGCGCCCCAGAAACGTCCATATCGAGCGGTTGGAATTGGTTCGCATGGTGGACCGGGATCACGCCGAATTCGAGGTGTCCTGCGGCAAGGGAACCTATATACGGTCCCTGGCGCGCGATCTGGCACAATCCCTGGGGACGGTCGGCCACCTGTCCGGTTTGCGCCGCACCCGGGCCGGGCCGTTTTCCGAGCAGGACGCGATTTCCCTGGATAAACTGGAGGCTTTGGGGCATATTGCCGCCGCCGAAGCCGAGCTTCGGCCGGTCGAGGACGCGCTGGACGACATCCCGGCACTTGTTCTCACCGAGGACGAAGCCCGTCGCCTGAGAAGAGGCCAACCGGTCTCGGCGTTGCAGGTGGCCCGCCGAACCCCCCTCAGTGAAATCGACCAGGGCGCGGTTGTCTGCGCCATGGCGGAGGGAAAACCGGTGGCGCTTGCGACATTCGACGGCGGCGAGATTCGTCCGTTTCGAGTGTTGAACCTTTAATTGGAGACCATGATGTCGATTACCGCAGAGCGTAAGCAGGAGCTTATCTCCGAATACGCGACCAAGTCGGGCGATACCGGCTCGCCGGAAGTGCAAGTTGCCATTCTCAGCGAACGGATCGCCAACCTCACCGAACATCTCAAGACCCACCAGAAGGACTTCCACTCCCGCCGGGGGCTTTTGATGATGGTCGGTCAGCGCCGGCGGCTCCTGGACTATCTGAGCCGCAAGAACCGTGGCCGCTACGACGAGTTGATCGGGCGGCTTGGCCTCAGGCGTTAGAATTGCCCAAGCAATTGTGCAGGAAACCGATTGGCGCCCGTCGCCAATACCCAATGATTTTTGTTTTCGCCGGCTGCGGAGGCATGGCGCCGCCGCGGCCTGCAGCTGCTTGACGGCCCGGCAATCCGGTCGGGTCCTCGGGCTTCGGTACGTAGGCGGTTGGGGAAGAGAACGAACGTAGGAAGGAAGAGAAAGATATGTTCAAAGAGTTTAGGAAAGAGATTCAATTCGGCGGCCGGCCGCTGATCCTGGAGACCGGGAAGGTCGCCCGGCAGGCCGACGGCGCCGTGATGGCGAGTTATGGCGAGACCAAGGTGCTGTGCACCGCGGTCGGCGTCAAATCGGCCAATCCCGACGTGGACTTTTTTCCGCTGACGGTGAATTACCAGGAGAAGACCTTCGCCGCGGGAAAAATTCCCGGCGGCTTCTTCAAGCGGGAGGGGCGTCCGAGCGAAAAGGAAACGCTGACCTCGCGTCTCATCGACCGGCCCATCCGGCCCCTGTTCGCCGACGGGTTCCGCAACGAAACCCAGGTTATCACCACGGTGCTGGCCCACGATCTGGAAAACGATCCGGATATCGTTTCGATGATCGGCGCCTCCGCTGCGCTGACCATTTCGGGCCTGCCCTTCATGGGTCCCATCGGCGGCGCGCGGGTCGGTTATGTCGACGGCGGGTATGTCCTTAACCCGCGTCTGGAGGAGCTCGAGAATTCGGCGCTCAACCTCGTCGTCGCCGGGACCCGCGAGGGCGTGCTGATGGTGGAATCGGAAGCTTCCGAGCTTTCCGAGGAAACCATGCTCGGCGCCGTCATGTTCGGCCACAAGGCCTACCAGGACGTGATCGACGCGATCATCGAGCTGGCCGAAGCCTGCGCCAAGGAGCCCTGGGAACTGCCCGGCGCGCCCGAAGGCGCCGAGGCGGTGTCGGCCAAGGTCCGCGACCTGGCCGAGAGCGATCTTCGCGAGGCCTACAAGGAAACGGTCAAGAGCGAGCGCCAGGACAGGATCGCGGCGGTGAAGGAGAAGGTGGTCGCCGCTTTCGACGAAGATGAAGCGGACGGCAGCCTTGTCGCCGGTTCGTTCAAGAGCCTGGAAAAGGACATTGTCCGCAAGGACATCCTGAACACCGGGCAGCGGATCGACGGCCGGGACACCAGGACCGTCCGCCCCATCGAATGCGAGGTCGGCCTTTTGCCGCGGGCCCACGGCAGCGCGTTGTTCACCCGCGGCGAGACCCAGGCGCTGGTGGTGACCACTCTCGGCACCGGCCAGGACGAGCAGATCATCGACGGCCTCGACGGGGATTACCGGGAGCACTTCCTGCTCCACTACAACTTCCCGCCCTATTCGGTCGGCGAGGCCAGCTTCCGCTTGGGCCCGGGACGCCGCGAAATCGGACACGGCAAGCTCGCCTGGCGGGCGCTGAAGCCGCTTCTGCCGGAGAAGGACGATTTCCCGTACACCATTCGCGTGGTGTCCGAGATCACCGAGTCCAACGGCTCGTCGTCGATGGCGACGGTCTGCGGCTCGTCCCTGTCGATGATGGATGCCGGTGTGCCGCTGCCCAAGCCGGTGGCGGGTATCGCCATGGGGCTGATCAAGGAGGACGACGGCTTCGCGGTGCTCTCCGACATTCTCGGAGACGAGGACCACCTGGGCGACATGGACTTCAAGGTCGCGGGCACCGAAGCCGGCGTCACGTCGCTTCAGATGGACATCAAGATCACCTCGATCACCGAGGAGATCATGCAGACCGCGCTGGCCCAGGCCCGCGACGGGCGGTTGCACATTCTGGGCGAAATGACCAAGGCCCTCTCGACGGCCCGCGAAGGGGTCAGCGAGAATGCGCCGAGGATCACGGTCATCCAGATAAACAAGGACAAGATCCGCGAGGTCATCGGCCCCGGCGGCAAGGTTATCCGGGAGATCTGCGAGGAGACCGGCGCCAAGATCGACATCGAGGACGACGGCACGGTCAAGGTGGCGGCGGTGGACGAAAAGGCGTCCGAGGCCGCGATCCAGTGGATCAAGGGCATCACCGCCGAGCCGGAAGTGGGCGAAATCTACACCGGCAAGGTGGTCAAGACCGTCGACTTCGGGGCCTTCGTGAACTTCATGGGCTCCAAGGACGGTCTGGTTCACATTTCGGAACTGGCGCCGCACCGGGTCGGCAAGACCACCGACATCGTCAATGTGGGCGACGAGGTGAAGGTCAAGCTCATCGGGATCGACGACCGGGGCAAGGTGAAGCTGTCGCTGAAGGCGGTGGATCAGGAGACCGGCGAGGAGACCGCCGGCGGCGAGAAGCAGGCCAGCGCCGGCTAGCAATAAATCGGGAAGAACGGGCGCGGGAAGAATCCATCGGGATTTTTCCCGCGTCCGTTCGTCTTTTGCGATTTAGGTACATATAATAAAGGGTAAGGAACGAAAACGTTCCGACGCCGGCGTTCCGGGGGCGGGGCGGCGGCATGTGGTACTTGAGGCAAGCGCCGCCGCTTCGGCGCCGGATGATTTGAGAAAGTGACGTAGATGACCACGCAATCTGCCGCCACATCGGCCAACGATCTTCCCTTCGGCGAGCGGAACAGCTTCGATTACGAGGACCTGCTGGCTTGCGGGCGGGGTGAGCTGTTCGGACCCGGGAACGCGCAGCTGCCGGCGCCCCCGATGCTGATGTTCGACCGGATCACCTCCATCACCGCGGACGGCGGTCAATACGGCAGGGGCCAAATTGTCGCCGAACTCGATGTGAAGCCGGACCTGTGGTTTTTCGGCTGCCATTTCGAGGGCGATCCCGTCATGCCGGGATGCCTGGGCCTCGATGCGCTGTGGCAGATGGTCGGATTTTACGTCGCCTGGACCGGCGCGCCGGGCCGCGGCCGGGCGCTCGGCGTCGGCGAGGTCAAGTTTACCGGCCAGGTGACGCCGGCGGCCAGGCTGGTCACCTATACGGTCGATATACGCCGGGTGCTGGCCCGCCAGGTGGCCATCGGATTCGCCACCGGCACCATGGCCGTCGACGGCGAAATTGTTTACGAGGCGGACGGGCTGCGCGCCGGCACGTTCACCTCGACGGACGACATGTAACGGAGGAATTCCGTGAGAAGAGCAGTCATCACAGGCATCGGCATCGTCTCCTCCATCGGGAGCAACAAGGAAGAAGTCCGGGAATCGCTCCGAGACGGCAGATCGGGCATCAGTTTCGCGCCCGAATACAAGGAACTCGGCTTCCGGTCCCAGGTTCACGGCGCGCCCGATATCGACCTCGGCGAGGCCATCGACCGCAAGCTGAAACGCTTCATGGGCGACGGCGCGGCGTTCAACTATGTGGCGATGGTCGAGGCCATCGCCGATGCCGGCCTCGAGCAGGGCGATGTCTCCAATGAGCGGACCGGCCTGATCATGGGGTCCGGCGGCCCGTCGACCATGAACCTCATCCAGTCCGCCGATACGGCGCGGGAGAAAAGCCCGAAACGGGTCGGCCCCTATATGGTGCCCCGCGCCATGTCGTCCACCAACTCGGCGACGCTCGCCACCCCGTTCGGCATCAGGGGCGTGAATTATTCCATCAGCTCGGCCTGCTCGACCAGCGCCCACTGCATCGGCAACGCGGCCGAAATGATCCAGTGGGACAAGCAGGACATCGTGTTCGCCGGCGGCGGCGAGGAGCTCCACTGGTCCCTGTCGGTGCTGTTCGACGCCATGCCGGCGCTGTCGTCCAAGTACAACGACACGCCCGAGAAGGCCTCGCGGGCGTTCGATGCCAACCGGGACGGGTTCGTCATCGCCGGCGGCGGCGGCGTGGTGGTGGTCGAGGAACTGGAACACGCCAAGGCCCGCGGCGCCAAGATCTACGCCGAAATCGCCGGCTACGGCGCGACCTCGGACGGCCACGACATGGTTCAGCCGTCCGGCGAGGGCGCGGTCCGGTGCATGCGGATGGCCATGTCCACCGTCGACCGGCCCATCGACTACATCAACACCCACGGCACCTCGACGCCGGTGGGCGACGTCAAGGAACTGGAGGCGATCAGGGAGGTGTTCGCCGACCGGAACCGGATTCCCTATTTCAACTCAACCAAATCCCTGACCGGCCATTCCCTGGGCGCCGCCGGGGTGCATGAGAGCATCTATTCGCTCCTGATGATGGACAGCGACTTCATCTGCGCGTCGGCCAACATCGAGGAGTTGGAGCCGGCGGCGGACGACATGCCGATCGTGCTGGAGCGCATGGACGACGCCCAGATCAACTGCGCGCTCTCCAACTCCTTCGGTTTCGGCGGCACCAACGCGTCGCTGGTCTTCAAGCGCCTGGAAGCGTAAGCGGGCAATTATAGCGGTTCCGGACCGGCGCTCTTCATGACCCAACCCGATTCCCGCACGTCCGGCCTGATGGCCGGCAAAAAAGGCCTTATCCTAGGCGTCGCCAATGAGCGTTCGATCGCCTGGGGGGTGGCCCGGGCGCTGCGTGCCGAGGGCGCCGAACTGGCGTTTACCTATCAGGGCGAGGCGTTCGGCAAGCGGGTTCGGCCGCTGGCCGAGAGTGTCGGGTCGCCCCTGGTGGCGGATTGCGACGTCACCGACGCCGGCGGCCTGGACGCTCTGTTCTCGGCCCTGGCCGGGACTTGGGGCGGCATCGATTTTCTGGTGCACGCCGTCGCCTATTCGGACAAGGACGAGTTGAACGGCCGCTACGTCGATACCACGGCGGAGAACTTCGAGCGGACCATGCGGATTTCCTGCTATTCGTTCACCGAGTTGGCGCGCCGGGCCGCGGCCCTGATGCCAGACGGCGGCAGCCTGATCACGCTGACCTATCTCGGCGCCAACCGGGTCATTCCCAACTACAACGTCATGGGCGTCGCCAAGGCGGCGCTGGAGGCCAGCGTCAAATACCTGGCGGCGGATCTGGGCCCGGCCGGCATTCGGGTGAACGCCGTCTCCGCCGGTCCCATGCGCACCCTTGCGGGCAGCGCCATCGGCGCGGCGCGGAAAATTTACGCCGTCAGCGAGGCCAATGCGCCGCTGCGCATCTCGGTTTCATTGGAACAGGTGGGCAACGCCGCCCTCTATCTGTTGAGCGACCTGTCGAGCGGCGTGACCGGCGAAATTCACTATGTGGACGGCGGCTATCATGCGATCGGGCTGCCGTTCAAGTCGCCGGGCAATTCGCCGGGCGGCTGATCAAGGCCGGGCGGGCGGGCGCGTCCGGTCACTTTTCGTTTGCTGGAATTATCCAAAAAAGCGCCCTATCCCCTTGATTTATTGTCCATATTGTTCATATTAGCCAACGACGATATGGTCGAAAGGCTGATCGATGGTAAATTCCCGTCCGTTCACCGATGCTCTCGGCCGCTTGCGGTCGGCCGGTCTGCGCCCGACCCGTCAGCGTCTGGCCCTTGCCAAGCTGCTGTTCGACGGCGGGAACCGCCATGTGACGGCCGAAAGCCTTCATAGCGAGGCGCTGAAGGCCCGGGTGCGGGTGTCCCTGGCGACGGTCTACAACACGCTGCACCAGTTCACCGATGCCGGCCTGATGCGCGAGATCGTGGTCGATGCCGGAGGGTCGTATTTCGATACCAACGTCTCGGACCACCACCACTTCTACTTCGAGGACACGAGGCGCCTCGAGGATATCGCCGAAGAGGAAATTCAGGTGGCCCGGCTGCCGGCGCCGCCGGCGGATGCCGAGGTATCCCGCGTGGACGTGATCGTCCGGCTACAGGCAAAGAAATAGGTATTATTCCGGCCGGTTCGTTACTTTTTTGGAATTGCTAGAGAATTTTGACTCGCTCAAGCGGGCTGCTCATATTGCGCCTCCCTCACCTTGTCCTTCTCTTCCGGAAGGGGCGAGGGAACGCACCGAAACTCCCTCCCCCTTGACGGGGGAGGGTTGGGGTGGGGGTGAAGAAGAGTGTTGGGGGTGAAACGACAATCCCCCTCACCCAGCCCACCGGACCGGCTCCGCCGGCCGGAGGACAGGCATGGCTAGGCTCGCAAGCTCGCCAAGCCTCCGCATCCCTCTCCCTCCAGGGGAGAGGGAACGCAAGCCGTCCTCATCGCCGCAACACTCATATGGCGGCTCAATCGAGTCCGGACCCTACTTGACCGCTTCGCCGGGATAGGCGCCCCAAAACTCGGCGCGCCGCAGCCAGCCTTCGAAGCGGCCGACCTTGACCCGGCACCAGCCGGTGCTTTCCGGGCATTCCAGGAGTTGGCCGATGACCCCCGGCTCGATGCGGGCGATGCCGACGGCATGACTTTCGGCTTCGGCGCGCAGGATACGTGCCTGTCCGGTGATCTGCATCGAGCGATGACCGGAAAGCATGGATAGGTGGATCCAGCCCTGGGTTCCCCGGCCGTCCCTGACCTTTCGCCATGTGCCGAACTCGGCAACGACCTCCACGGGCAGCTGCCGGCGCTTGTAGACCCAGTCGACGGGATAACGGACGCCCGGCCCGGTCCGCATATTCACTTCGGAGGCCCGCAGGCTGACGAAACGGGGGAGCGGCAGGCCGCTTCCCTGGCCCGCCCGGGGCGGAGCGCCGGGTGCGGCGCCAATGGAGGCATTAGGGGAGATATTGGGGGGAGTGCCGGCCCCCAGTGCAATGGCGCTTTGCGGAACAACCGCAAAAACCGCCAGGCCGGCAACCAGCAGGAACCTGATAATCATCGTTGCTTCAATCCCGATGCGAACAAACCCGATGGGCCGATTGCATAGCATGAGAGGATTGCCGGAAGCTTAACGGCCGTATGACGCCGCATGACGCCCCAGGGCAATGCCGGCGGGTTGCCGCGCTGGACACGGCGGCACGATGCTGGTAGTTCCAAAACAAAGGGGAGGACTGCTTGAACCAGCCAAAACCGTCGCTCGTCGTCACCCGGAAACTGCCCGATGCGGTGGAAACCCGGATGATGGAACTGTTCGAAACCAAGCTCAATCTCGACGACCACCCGTTCTCCAAGGCGGAACTCCTCGAGGCCGTGAAATCGGCGGACGTTTTGGTGCCGACGGTAACCGATTCCATCGACGAGGACGTGGTTTCCGCAGCCGGCGATCAACTCAAGATCATCGCCAATTTCGGCAACGGCGTCGATCACATCGACCTGGCGGCGGCCAACAGGAAGGGCATCGTCGTTACCAACACACCGGACGTTCTGACCGAGGACACCGCGGATTTGACCATGGCGCTTATTCTCATGACCCCGCGGCGGCTGGGTGAAGGGGAGCGCATCCTGCGCGCCGGCGAATGGACCGGGTGGACGCCGACCTACCTCATGGGCCACCGGATCAACGGCAAACGTCTCGGAATCGTCGGGATGGGGCGGATCGGTTCGGCGGTGGCGCAACGCGCGCGCGGGTTCGGCCTCAGCGTGCACTACCACAACCGCAACCGGCTTCACGAGGATGCGGAGGCCGAGCTCGAGGCGACCTACTGGGAAAGCCTCGATCAAATGCTCGCTCACATGGACATCGTATCCGTCAACTGCCCTCACACGCCGGCCACGTTTCACCTGTTGAGCGCCCGCCGGCTGCGGCTCATGCAGCCCGACGCGATCATCGTCAACACGTCACGGGGCAGCGTCATCGACGAGGATGCGCTGGTGCAGGTGCTTGAAGCGGGGGGTATCGCGGGCGCCGGACTGGATGTTTTCGAGCATGAGCCGGCGGTCCACCCCAAGCTCCTGGCGATGGAGAACGTGGTGCTGCTGCCTCACGTGGGTTCGGCAACCTTCGAGGGGCGCATCGCCATGGGCGAAAAGGTGATCGTCAACATCAAGAGCTTCATCGACGGTCACGCGCCGCCGGATAGAATTCTCGAAACCCTGCTTTAGGGTCCGGACTGGATTGAGCCGCTCTACGCGTGTTGCGACGATCAGGACGGCGCGGCACAAGGTCCCTCTCCCCTGGAGGGAGAGGGATGCGGAGACTTGGCGAGCGAAGCGAGCCTAGCCGTAGCTGGGTGAGGGGGAATTTCCAATCACCCCCATCCTCATCTTCACCCCCACCCCCACCCCAACCCACCCCCG
>JAJDXO010000049.1 GCA_022823235.1 Rhodospirillales bacterium | reverse complement strand
GCCTCGCCCAGGCGACGGTCACCGGTCGGAACGGCGCGCCGGTCGGCCATGTGACTCTGCCCCGCATCGTCGAGGCCTCCCAGCGGCCGGGGTAGGGACGCTACTGTTTCCCGTCGCCGGCCGAAATTGCGGCTAGTGCATTCCCGGGCCGTCGAGAATTTCGAAGTTGGTCGGGAAGTCCTTGGGCTCGGAGGTTCCCCAGACCACCGTCGATTCCTTGGACGCCCAGTTTTCGGCGTTCCAGTCGGCGCCTTCCGGGATGAAATCCATGTCGGCGAAGTATTCGACGATGCCGTTCCACGGATCCCGCATGTAGAAGAACACGTTGGAGCCCGGCCCGTGGCGTCCCGGGCCCCATGAAGCGATATAGCCCTTGTCCACCATCTGGCGGCCGCCCATGCCCACCTCGTCGGTGGAGCCGACCTCGAAGCCCGCATGCTGGATGCCGTAGTCGCCCGACTTGGCGAAGGCGACGATGTGGTGGTCGCTGCCCGTCGGCGCGTACATGAAGTGCAGGAAGTCGGCGACGCTGTCGGCCAGCGCGAGACCCATCACGTCCGTGTAGAACTTCTGTTTCCCGGCCGCGTCCTTGGCGAACAGCACCACGTGGCCCAGGCGCCGGGGCCGGACCGGCGGATCCTCGATCAGCGCCGTCCGTTCGCCGAGGCGCGGATGCCTGGTCGGCGTATTGAAGTCCGGCGCCAGCCCCTCGTCCCAGGGCGCCGGCTCGGCCGCCTGGATGTTGGTGAGCATGCCGTCCATGTCCCGGAACCAGATGCCGCCCTGATCGAAATGTTCGGGCGCGCCGGCGAACTCGGCCCCGGCCGCTTCAAGCTTGGAACGGAGCCCATCCATGTCGCCTTCCCGGGCGCCGAAGCTCACATGGTGGAGGCGTTTCCGCTTGCCCTCGATGAGCACCACCTGATCCTGATCGCGCCCGGCGCAGCGGCAGACGACCATGCCGTCGCGCTCGGCGGTTTCCAATCCGAAGTCATTGAAGAATTTCCGGCCGACCTCCAGGTCCGGCACGGTCTGGGCGTAATATTGCAGGTTCCTGACGGGCATGGCATCCTCCCCGAAACCGAGACTAGTGGAACGGCCGCGCGGCGGCAATCCGCGGGGGGCATGCCGATCAAGCATGACCTGGACATACCGGTACTCATCGTCGGCGCCGGGCCGGTGGGGCTCTCCGCCTCCATTGAGCTTGCCTGGCGGGGGATCGGGAGCGCCCTGATCGAGCGCCGGGACGGCGAGGTCAATCATCCCAAAATGAACCAGGTGGGGGTGCGGACCGTCGAGCACTGCCGCCGTTGGGGCATCGCCCGGAAGGTGCGGGAAAGCTCGGTCCCGGAGGATTTTCCCCGCAACATCCGGTTCCTGACGGCGGCGTCGGGCCATCAGCTGGCCCACTACGAATTTCCGGCCCGCAAGGACGAGCCCTGCATCAATTCGCCGGAAGCCATCCAGCGCTGCTCGCAGATCTACTTCGACCCCATCCTGCGCGACCACGCCATGGAGCTTGGCGGCGCGGCCAACCTCTATTCCCATGAGCTCGATGAGGTCTCCCAGGACGCCGGCGGCGTGACGGCCCGGGTGACCGACATCGGGACCGGCGGGACCAAATACATCCGCGCCCAATACATGATCGCCTGCGACGGGGCCGAGAGCGGGGTGCGGGACCAGCTGGGCATCGGCCTCGAAGGCGACATGTCCATGAACTACAACGTCAACGCCTTCTTCCGGTCCGAGGATCACGATGCGCTGTTCAAACACGGCCGCTGCGTCATGCAATGGATGATCGACGGCGAGGGCGTTTGGGCGGATATCGTCTCCATCAACGGCAAGGACCTCTGGCGGTTCTCGCTCATGCGGGTGCCCGGCGGCGAGGTGCCGTCGGTCGAGGAGATGAGCCGGGAGCTGTGCCGCGCCGTCGGCAGGGAGATCGAACACGAGATTTATTCGGTGCTGCCCTGGGAGCGCCGCCGGGTCGTCGCCGAGCGGTTCCGGGAAGGCCGCATCCTGCTGGCAGGCGACGCGATCCACCAGATGTCGCCCACCGGTGGCTTCGGCATGAATACCGGCATTCAGGAGGCGGTGGACGCGGCGTGGAAGATCGCCGCCCGTCTCGAAGGCTGGGGCGGCGATGCGTTGGTCGCCAGCTACGATGCCGAGCGCCGGCCCGTTGCCTGGACCATCGTCGACGAAGCCGCCCGCAACTTCACCCAGTTCTCGAAGCTGCCCAGGGGCGCCGAAGACGTGACCGCGCCGGAAGGAGACGGCCTCCGGAAACGCATCGGCGAGACCATCTACGCCGAGCGTTTCGACCGGGAATACGAGATGGAGGGCGTGCCCCTCGGCTATCGCTACGAAGGCTCGCCGGTCATCCTGCCCGACGGCACGCCCGAGCCGCCCTTCGAGGTCATGAACTACACCCCGACGGCCCGGCCCGGTCATCGGGCGCCCCATGGGTGGCTGGACAAGAAAACCTCCACCCTCGACCTGTTCGGGCGCGGTTTCACGCTGCTGCGATTTGACGGCGCCGGGACCGCCGAACTGGAATCCGCCGCCGCGGACCGGGGCGTGCCGCTGTCCGTGCGGGATATAAAAAACGACGATATCGCGGCGCTTTACGAGCAGCCCCTGGTTCTCGTCAGGCCCGACGGGCACGTCGCCTGGCGGGGCGGGGCGCTGCCCCTCGATTGCGGTCAAATGGTCGATACGATTCGCGGCGCCTAGGGTCTGTACCCGATTAGGGGGTTCCCGTTCTTGCGGATTTGTATTTCAAGCCTTCCCCATCTCCCCACTCACCCGCAAGTCGTCATCGCCGGGCTTGACCCGGTGATCCACGTGGATGGCCGGGTCTGGGCCCGGCCATGACGCAATCATTTTATGCCTAATCGCCGCAACCCTAGTTTGGTGGTTCAATTTGTCCGGAAACCGCTCCAAGTAAACTTGCGCCGGCTCCCCAATCGGGTTTACGCTGAATTCCTGAGCATGATCACTTTTAACAATGTGATCGCCAGTAGGGGAGGATACCATGATGAAATCGCGATTAGCCGTCCTCGCGGGCCTTTTTGCAGGGGTTTCCGCGGCGGCGTTCAGCGCACCGGTCACGTCCGTGACCGCTGCCGAATTCTACGCAGGCAAGACCCTCACCATCCTGACCGGCTCGCGGGCCGGCGGCGGGGCGGATACCAGCCTGAGACTGCTGGCGCCGTTCCTCAACAAGCACATTCCAGGCAACCCGGAAATCGTCGTCAAGAACATGCCGGGCGCCGGCGGCCAGAAGCCCTGGAACCTGCTTTGGGAAAAGACCCGTCCCGACGGGCTGACCATCATCTACAGCGCCTGGAATCCGGTGGGCCGGGTGACCGGCTCCAAGGGTCTCCGGGCCGACTACTCGAAGATGAACTTCATCACGGGTCAGCCCATTCCCCGGATGAGCTACATCAGGACGGGCGGCCCCGACAACATCAAGACCCGGGACGACCTGTTGACGGCCAAGAAAATCGTCCTGGCCGGCAACCGTCCGACCAGCGTGCTCGATCTGTCGATTCGTACCAGCCTGGAGATGCTGGGCGTCGACAGTTACATCTATGTGCCCGGCCTCAATCCGCCCAAGGCCTATGCCTCGGTCCGCAAGGGCGAGACCAACCTGACCACGACCGGCATCAACTTCTACCGCAACCGGGTGGAACCCTCGGTGGTGAAGGCCGGAGAGGTCATTCCGCTGTTCTACTATCCGGCGGTCGGTGCCGACGGGACGATCAAGAAGTCGCCGTTCATCAAGGACATGCCCAACATCTACGAGTACTACAAGCAGGTGAAGGGCAAGGAACCGTCCGGCATCGCCTGGGAAGCCCACAAGTGGATGCAGAAGGTGACCGGCAACATGATCTACGCGTCATTCTCGCCGCGCGGCACGCCGGACGCCGCCAACAAGCCGTTGCGCGAAGGTTTCGCCAAGGCGTGGAAGGATCCGGAACTGGCGCCGAAGATGCTGAAGAGCATCGGATTGCCGCCGCAGTCCGTCAGCGTCGAAGAGGGCATCAAGATCGTCAATTCCGTGGACACCGTCGATCCCAAGATCGTCGCCTACTTCAAGGAAATAATGACGCGCAAATAGGGTCCATACCCGATTAGGGGATTCCTGTTTTTGGGATTTGAGATTCAAACTTTCCCCTCTCACCCTGTCCCCGGAGGGGGGCAAGGAAACCCACCGAAACTCCCTCCCCCTTGACGGGGGAGGGTTGGGGTGGGGGTGAGGATGGGGGTAAATCTACAATCCCCCTCACCCAGCTACGGCTATGGCTCGCTTCGCTCGCCAAGCCTCCGCGTCCCTCTCCCTCCAGGGGAGAGGGACCTTATGCCGCGCCGTCTTTATCGCCGCGACACTCATGTGGCGGCTTCCGGGTCGCCGCTGGTGAGGTGCTCCCACATCCGTTCATAAATCCGGCCCGTGCCGACGGCGCGGATTTCGGCCTGCTCCGGGGTCATCACGGGCGCGGTCTCCGCCTCGCCGCATTTCAGCACCTCCAACTCCACCCGGGCGGCGTCCTCCAGATACCAGGTGAAAACCACCGCTTCCTCGAGGGTCCCGCCCGCCGTGACGCAGCCGTTGCCGCGCATGATCAGGGCGCGTCCGCCGCCGAACAAATCCGCCAGGGCCGCCGCCTGCTCGTCCGAGCGGATAAGCAGGGGATCGTCCCAGAGCGGCGGTTCGGGCGCGAAATAGGAACCGAATCCGTGCCGCGCCTTCGGCGTTTTCGCCATCGCGGACAGGGCCATCACGTTCATCGGCATGGAGCGGACCACGCCGCCGACATCCGGCCGGCGCCGGTAGATCTGCTGATGGATGCGGACCTCGCCCAACACGCCCTCGGGCAACGGACCCTCGACCGGCACCGCGTGGCCGTCTTCGCCGGGTTTGATCAGGCCCATGGGATTGGGGGCGCAGACCAGGAAGCTGCCGGCATCGAGCCGCGCGCTGCAATGGCCATAGGCGTGCACGAGGCCGGCGCGGGCCAGCGCCCGGGCGGCCATGCGGACGAGGATTTGCGTCTTGCCGCTCAGCTTTGGAACTCGGGGATATCGGGCACCGCGCCCCAGCCGCACAACGACGCATCGGCGAACGGGAACTGCCGCGGCCGGTAGGTCCCGTCGTCGTCGATGATGTTGCGGTCCGAGTTCGAATATTCGAACACCATGCCGTCATGGCCCTCGAAGTAGAGAAAATACCCGCCCGACGTGATGTGGCGGCCGGGGCCGAAGACGATCTTCACCTGGCGCTCCTGAAGGAAGTACCAGGACCGCATGACGTCGTCGATGCTCTCCACCTGATGGTTGATGTGCTGAACGCCCGGATGATCGGTGGGGAACAGCGCGATCTGATGGTGAACGTTCTTCATCCGCAGAAGCGGCGAGGTGCCGATCCAGTCGCTGACCTTGATGTTGAAATGGGTCACCCAGAACGTCTCGTCCCGGGGCGGATCGGTGGTGTTGAGGCCAATGTGGCCGAGGCCCGTCACGCCGGCATCCCGGGTCGGAAAATAGCGCCGGTTGGCATCCTCGGGCCGGGTCACCAGTTCGATCCGGTTGCCGGTCGGGTCCCTGAACCAGGCCATGTCCATGACGTGCCGATCGGCGGTCTCTTCCGCCGTGCCCCGGGTGCAGGCGATGCCCTGGCCGTTCAGATAGGCCATCGCGGCGTCGAGGCCGTACCAGTCCTTGAGCTCGATGCCGACGGCATGGTCCCCGGGATCGCCCTCGAAATAGCACACCGAATGGTCCCGGTAGCTGGTGCGGAGATAAAGCTGGCCGTTGTCCCGCCGGATCGGCTGGAAGCCGAGTATTTCCTTGGCGTAGGTCTCGGCCCCGTCCAGGTCCCGGGTGCCCATGCGTACGTAGCTGAGATCGCGCAACTCGATCATCTGAATTCCTCCTGGCACTACTTTAGCAAACCGGAATCGGGGAATGAATGGTCTTCATGGCCCTGACCGTTGACCGGTCTCGGCTGGCCGGGATTGCCCGCCCCGGCCGGCGATGGCTATAGTTCGGCCGGATAGGCGGGGATTTGGCTCCATGGCGGGCGGAGATCGGAAATATCTCGGTGGACTGGTGCGCACCTCGGAGGGGCGGATCAGCCGCGACGTTTTTGCCAGCCAGCCGGTCTATGAGGATGAACTCGAGCGCCTGTTCGCCCGCTGCTGGCTGTTCGTCGGACATGCGAGCCAGGTTCCGGAGCCGGGCGATTTCGTCCTCGGCCGCATGGGCGAGGAGTCGGTCATCTTCAACCGGGACCGCAACGGCAGGCTTCACGTCTTCCTCAACACCTGCCGTCACCGGGGCATGCGGGTGTGCCGGTACGACCAGGGAAACAGCCGCAAGTTCCAGTGCCCCTATCATGCCTGGGTGTACTCGGACGAAGGCGGCCTGATCGCCGTTCCGAAACTGGAAAGCGGCTACCACAACGAACTCGACACCGCCGAATGGGGCCTGATCGAAGCCAGGGTGGCCGAATACCACGGCTATGTGTTCGCCTGCTGGGACGAGGAAACGCCGGGGTTCGAGGACTATCTCGGGGATTTTCGCTTCTACTTCGACGATTACTGCCGGACGTTCGACGGCGGCTTCGGCGAATGGGAGGCCTTCGGCGGCACCTTGAAATGGCGGATGCCCTGCAACTGGAAATTCGCGGCGGAGAATTTCGGCGGCGACTATTACCACAACCCGTCGCATGCCTCGGTCGACGCGGTGATCCTCTCGCCGGCCGGCGTCGAGGGCCGGCACACCTATGACGCCGTGACCCGGGCCCGGGAACACCACAAGCTCAATGTCTGTTTCCCCGGCATCGGCCACACGGCGCGGGGCGAATACTTCAAGGAAGATTACGAGTACATGCCCACCTACCAGGAAATGCCGGTGGTCGAGGATTACTTCCGGGAGTGCTACGCCAAGCGCCGGGAACGGCTGGGCGAGAAGGCGCGCTTCTTCGGTCACGGCGGGACCGTCTTCCCCAACGTCTCCTATTCCAACGGGGTCCAGTCCATGGGCACCTGGAACCCGGTGGGGCCGCACGAGACGGAGGCCTGGCGCATCTTCTTGGCGCCCAAAGACGCGCCCGACGAGGTCAAGAACGTGCTCCGCCACTACGTCATCCGCTATCAGGGGCCGTCCGGGCTCACCGAGCAGGACGACATGGAAAACTGGGGCTACGCCCATGAGGGCGCCCGCGGCACCATCGCGCGGCGCTTCGACTATCACTACGGCATGGGGCAGGGCCACGAAAAGCGGGGCTGGCCGGCCGAATGGCTGGGCGGCGACATCTACGCCACCGAAGACGTGTCCGAACAGAACCAGCGGGCGTTCTTCGATTGCTGGGCCCGCTATTTGGATACCCCGCCCAGCGCGCAGGGCGCCCGAAAGAATTTCGAGGCGGCGGAATAATGGACAGCCATCGGGACACGCCGGAATTGGAGCGGCTTCTGCTGCGCCACGCCGTCGAACAATTCTACGCCATGGAGGCGGAGCTGCTGGATACGCGGCAGTTCGAGGCCTGGCTCGATCTCCTGGACGACGACATCCACTACTGGATGCCGCTTACCCGCAACATGGCCTTCGGCGAGTGGGAGGGGGAACTGACCGAGGCGGGCAGGGATCTGAACTGGTTCGACGAAGGCAAGTTCGAACTCGAGCAGCGGGTGAAGCAGATCATGACCGGACTGCACTGGGCGGAAGAACCCGTCTCCCGCACCAGCCACCTGATCTCCAACCTGCAGGTGGAAGAGGATGGGGAGGGAATCGCCGCCGGGTGCCGGTTCCTCCTCTATCGCAGCCGCAACGAGACCGAGACCGATACGTTCGTCGGCAAGCGCCGCGACCGGCTGAGGCGGGCGCCGGGCGGTTTCAGGATCGCCGAACGCCGCATCTTCCTCGATCAGAACGTGCTGCTCGCCAAGAACCTGACGGTGTTCTTCTAGTGGCCGGCGGCGACAGGCCGGGCGCCGTCATCGTCACCGGCGCCACCTACGGGATCGGCCGGGGCATCGTCCTCGATCTCGCCCGCCGGGGCTGGCCGGTGGTGGGCCTGGGGCTCGACGGTCGGCAGGTCGGGAGCGCCGCCGAAGGCGGAATCGCCGGAACCCTGGACGCGCTCAAGGCCGAAGACCTGATTGCCGAGATCATCGAGGCGGACGTCAGCGATGCCGCCCAGGTGGCGGCGGCGGTGAAGAGAGCGGCCTCGGCCCACGGCCGGGTCCACGGGCTCGTCAACAACGCGGCGATCCGGCCCACGGGCACCATCCTGGACACCGACGAAGCGACCTTCGAGCGAACGCTCGCCGTCAACCTCAAGGGGCAGTTCCTCACCTGCAGGGCGGTGATCCCGCTGATGAAAAAGGCCGGCGGCGGATCGATCGTCAATGTGGGGTCCGGCGCCGGTTACGGGAAGCCCGGCATTCTCGCCTATTCGGCGAGCAAGGGCGGGGTCTTCGCCTTGTCCGCCGCACTGGCCCATGATCACCGCGCCGACGGCATCCGGGTCAACGTGGTGGTGCCGGGACCGCAGACCGCGTCGGGCATGGTCGAGGAGATGTCGGCGGTTGGCGATCCGCCCCCGCCCGGCACGGTTTCCGGCCGCCAGACCGCTCCGCGGGACGTCGCCAACGCGGTGGCTTTTCTGCTGTCGGACGAAGCCGAACAGATGTCGGGTGCCGTCATCGATGTGGGCGGCGTCGCCGGTCAGGCCGGGGTGGAACTCTAGGGTCCGGCCTCGATCAGGGGATTCCCGTTTTTGCGCCCCCCTCGCCCAGCCCACCGGACCGGCTCCGCCGGCCGGAGGACAGGCATGGCTAGACTCGCTTCGCTCGCCAAGCCTCCGCATCCCTCTCCCTCCAGGGGAGAGGGACCTTGTGCCGCGCCGGGGCAACATCGCTTGCATAACGAAGGCCGCGCCGGTCATAGTCGGAGCGGGCGGTTTCGGTCCCAGGCAGGGCTTCCTCCGCGCCAGCAACCCGGAAGACACATGAAGGATCGAAATCGTTCAACTTGGTTTTCCGTTGGGCCCTTGGACATGTCAGGAACCTGTCGTAACCGCGCTTTACCGAGGATCGGGGCGATGATCGCGCTCGCGGTATGGCTGGCGTCCGGCGCCGCCGCTGCCGGCGACAATTACCTTCGGGCCGGCATCGGTCTCGACCGGCCGGGGAAGGCGGCGTTCACCGACACGGATTGCTCCAGCACGGCTCCGGCCGCGCTCTACGGCTGCGGGAGCGGCAGCGACGGCGCGCCCTACCGGTCGGCGGGAGGATTCGGAACGGTGCCCGCGGTCGAACTCGGGCTCGGCTATGCGGCCGGGGCGTTCCGCTTCGAGGCGCTGGTCGAGACCCGGCCGCGATACACGTTCGAGGGCCGGACCAATTTCCTCGCGCCGCACCGGCGGCAGGACGTATCGGCAAGGCTGTCGTCGGTGTCGGCCATGTTGGCCGGCTTTATCGACCTGGCCGCGCTCGGGGCGCCGAAGGCCGGCCCGCTCGCGCCGTTCCTCGGCGCCGGGATCGGCGCGGCGCATACCCGGATAGGGGAGACCACGATGACCTTCCCGGCGACGACCACGACCGTGCCCGGCGGGAGCGAGACAGGGCCGGCATGGATGGCGACGGCGGGTGTGGCGATGGCGCTGGACGACCGCGTGACGCTCGATTTTGCCTGGCGCTACAGCGACCTTGGCGAAATCCGCACGCCGCGGGGTCCCGGCCGCTCGGTCCGGCGTGACGGCAGAGCTTGGCGTGACGGCACACGGGGGCCGAGGCCGCTCGATCTGGCGCCGACGCGGGCGAGGCTCCGGGGCCACGGCGTGCGCCTGTCGCTGCGATATTCGTTCTGAGGCGGGCGGCTCGCGGCGGGGGAAACCCTACACGCCGATCATGTCCATCACGCCGTTGAACAGATCGCCCTCGGGGTTGCCCAGTTCCCGGCCCATCATGAAGTGGTTGGCGTCCGGGATCTCCATATGCTTACCGTCGAGGCCCCTTTCCGTCCAGGCGGCGGCGTAGGCCGAGGATTGGCGGCGGAACTCGTCCGGTTCCGGCGCGCCGACGGCGACGATGAGCGGGCCCGCCTCCGCCGGCAGATGGTATTGGGGCGAATAGGCGCGGGCGCTTTCGGCCGTCAGTTGAAGTTCGTTGTTGTATCCGTATGAGGCGAGCAGCAGGGAATCCAGGTCGAATATACCCGACATGGCGCAGGCGCCCTTGATGACGTCGGCGGGTACGCCGTAGGCCCCGTGCCAGCCCGGCATCAGGATGGTGCCGGTCAAATGGCCGCCCGCCGAATTGCCCGAAACGTAGATCTGCCCGGGATCGCCGCCATGGCCGGCGATTTCATCGTAGACCCAGGCGACGGCCGAGCGGACATGGTCGACGATGGCGTCGATCCGGTAATCGGGGGCGAGGCCGTAGTCGATGGGAATCCAGATGACCCCCCGGCCGCACATCGCCTTCGCCATGAACGCGGCGGCGTCCTTGGAGCCGCTGCGCCAGCCGCCGCCGTGAATGTAGATCATCACCGGCCGGTTGTCGGCTTCCGGCGGCGCGAAAATATCCAGCTTCTGCTCCGGATCGCCGCCATAGGCCACGTCCAGGCGGGCGGCCGGAAACAAAAGGCGCGCGTCCTCGCTCATCCGCAGGTTTTTCTCGCGGTAGGCATCGACGCTCTCGACGGTCTTTTCGACGTCAAGCTGCCGGGCGAGTTCGTCCGCCGTCAGGCCCTGGTAAACCGTGTCCATGAAATGTCCCCCCGGGTGGTGCTTTGCGTCTCAAGCTATAGCGGAAAGCGGGTGCGCGCGCCACCGGGCGCCGTCCGGACTTCACGCCGCCCGCTTTCTCCGTGTATGTTTATCGGAACGCAATGCCATTCGGGGGGCGAAAAATGGCCGGCGGCCGGGCGAGCAATGTCGTTCAACTGCGCGACGTAACATCCTTGCGGGACAAGGTCTCCGAAGAGGAGTGGGAGGCGAGGGTCAATCTGGCCGCTCTCTATCGGCTGGTCGAGATCAACGGCTGGAACTCGGGCATCTACAACCACGCTTCCATGCGGGTGCCCGGCGAGCCCGATCAGTTTCTCATCAAGGCCCATCCCCTGTTGTGGCGCGAGGTGACGGCATCCAACCTGGTCAAGGTCGGCATGACGGGCGAACTCGACGAAAGCGCCGGCGTGAACCGGCCGGGCTTTGTGCTGCACTCGGCGATCCAGCGGGCGCGGCCCGATGTCGGAGCGGTGCTGCATATTCATCCCGGGGCCTGCATCGCCGTCTCGGTGATGAAGGACGGACTGATATCGTTGAGCCAGCAGTCGGCCTTCCTTCACGGTCAGGTCGGGTATCACGACTACAACGGCATTACCGAGGACGCCGATGAGCGCGGCAAGATCATCGCCGCGCTGGGCGGCAAGCGGGCGCTGTTGATGCGCAGCCACGGCGCGACCACCGTCGGAGAAACGCCCCGTCACGCCTATATCACCATGAACCACTTGATCGATGCCTGTGAAATTCAGCTGAAGGTGATGGCGTCGGGCGCCGAAGTGGTGGCGCCGTCCGACGAGATCTCCCGCAAGACCGCGAAGCAGGAAGAGGCCCACCAGAAGGGCCGCGGCCAGGACGACTGGCCGGCGATGCTCAGGCTGTTGGACGAAGTGGCGCCGGGCTACCGGGACTAAATCCACGCGCGAGCGGCGAGGAACACCCCCACCAGGCCCAAGGCGGCGAAAAACACCTGGCGGAAGGTTTCCTCGGGGATGCGCCGGCGGACCCATTGACCGATCACCATGCCGATGAGCGCGGGGACGACTGCCGCGGCCGAAATCCACCCCAGGTCCGCGGGCACCAGGCCCTGAACGCCCAGTGCGGCGGCCAGCGATACGGTTGCCAGGGTGAAGGCCAAGCCCATGGCCTGGATCAGTGTGTCCCGCGGCAGGCGCAGCGCTTGAAGGTAAAGCACACCCGGAATGACGAATGTGCCGGTCAAGCCGGTGAACAGCCCGGCGAAGGCGCCCATCACCGGCGACAACCACCCTTCGTGGCGGCCCGGCTCGGGGATTTGAGGCGCCGTCAGGCCGTAGACGGCATAGATCACCAGAAGCACGCCCAGCATGGTGCGCGGCACCACGGCGTCGGCATCGGCCAGGATGTCGGCGCCGACGAAGGTTGCCGCTGCGGCGGCGGCCAGCAGGGTCCATGTGCGCTTGAGGATATTGACGAGTTCGCCGCCGACCAGCGCCTGCCAGACATTGGCGACAAGCGACGGTACCAGCATCAGAACGATGGCTTCCGTGACGCTGACGAAGGTGGCGAGGATGGCCAGCGACACCGTGGGAAGGCCGAGTCCGACCACTCCCTTCACGCCGCCGGCGATGAGGAACACCAGCAAAATCAGGGCGATGAAGGTGAAATCGTCCACGTGTTTTCCGGCTCCCGAATTATCGCGTTTTAGGGCTATAGGGCGGCACCCGCCGTGGCAAGCCCGGCCTTTTCCTGGCCCGGGCGAAATGCCAATATGCGCCGCCCAACGGGCCGCCGGGCTACCGGGAGTAGGCATTCCTGAGAACCAAGGGCGAATGATTTCAGATGACCGGTTAATGAAACTCACCGCCATCCTTCCCGCGATGTTCGCGGTTCTGATCTTTTCTCAGTCGCAATCCGTCAGAGCAAACGCGTTGGCAGAGGAATTCGTTTCCATCAGGAATGAGAGCGCCAAGCTCGTCCTGGCCGGTACAATCACCAAGCCCGATAGCGGAGGCCCGTTTCCCGCTGTTCTTCTGGTCACGGGTTCGGGACCGCAGGACCGGGACGAAACCATATTCGGACACAAGCCGTTCAAGGTGATCGCGGAATTTCTATCGGACCGGGGCTACCTCGTGCTCCGCTACGACGATCGGGGAGTCGGGCAATCCACTGGGGAACATCGCGGCACAACCTTGGATTTCGCCGGCGACGCCCGAGCGGCGATTGACTATCTGCGCCGGCGTCCGGATGTCGACCCGTCTCGCGTCGGCATATTGGGCCACAGCGAAGGGGCGACGATCGCAGCGATCGTCGCCGCCCGGCACGGGGATCTCGCGTTCCTCGTAATGCTCGCGGGCATGGCGCTCCCCGGCGATCGGGTTCTTCGGCAGCAGATAGGCGCCCAACTGGAGGTGATCGGCAAAGACGCCGCTCATATTGCGCGAAACGACCGCGATGTAGAACGGTTGATTGCCCTGGCAACGGCCGATCCCTTCGATCAAACCGCTCTGACGGACGCCGTCGAGGATATCAGGGCGCGCGAGGGAGAGAACCAACGGTGGGCGGAGGTGCAGGCCGCATTTTTTTCTTCCGGGTGGGTGCGTCATTTCCTGGCATTCGATCCACGACCGATCCTGTCGCGGCTCCGTCTGCCGGTGCTGGCCTTGTTTGGCGGGACCGACCTGCAGGTCCTGGCGGAGCCGAATGCGGCCGCCGCGCGCGCGGCGTTTTCAGCCAATCCCGCGGCTCGCGTGGAGGTCGTGCCGGACGCCAACCACCTGTTCCAAATCTCGAAAACCGGTGATCCCCGGGAGTACGCGACAATCTTGGAGACGATCTCCCCAGCGGTCCTCGAACTCATCGCCGGCTGGCTGACCGGCGCCGCCAAGTAGCGCACCCCCGGCCTTTTCTTGGCCCGGGCGAAATGCTTAACTGCCGCGCCCGCGAAGCCGCCGACGGACGGAAACCCGAGAAGAGCGGCCCTAGAGCAGATCATGGCAACCGGATGAAATTTCCAGACCTTCGAGGCCGAAAATGAGCGACAGAGTAGAGACGGGCGGGCTCGGCATCGCCCGAGTTTTGCATGACCTGGTGGAAACGCGGATTGCGCCCGGCACCGGAATCGACCCGGCGGATTTCTGGGCGGCGCTGGAAACGCTCATTGCCGACCTCGCGCCCAGGAACCGGGCGCTCTTGGATAAGCGGGACGACATGCAGGCCAGGATCGACGAGTGGCATTCGGCGCGCAAGGGCCGGGACATCGACCCGGGCGAATACACCGCCTTCCTGAAGGAAATCGGCTATCTGCTGCCGGAGGGCGGCGATTTCGAGATCGCGACGTCCAATGTCGATCCGGAAATCGCCGAAGTGGCGGGCCCGCAGCTCGTGGTCCCGGTGACCATCGCCCGCTATGCCCTGAACGCCGCGAACGCGCGCTGGGGCAGCCTCTATGACGCCCTTTACGGCACCGACGTCATCCCCGAGGACGGCGGCGCGGAGAGAGGTTCCGGCTACAATCCCGTGCGCGGCGAGAAGGTCATCGCCTATGCCGGCGCCTTCCTCGACGAGGCCGTGCCGCTGGAGAGCGGCAGCCACCTGACGGCGTCCGGCTACGAAGTCGCCGACGGCGCCCTCAGCGTCGGCGGGTCCGCGCTCAGGGATCCGTCGCAGTTCGCCGGCTACCGGGGCGATGCGGCGAATCCCGGCGCCGTGCTGCTCAAGAACAACGGACTGCACATCGAGGTCCGGATCGACCGGGACAACGCCATCGGCAGGGATCACCCGGCCGGCACCAGGGACGTGGTGCTCGAAGCCGCCATCACCACGATCCAGGATCTGGAAGACTCCATTTCGGCCGTGGATGCCGAGGACAAGGCGCTGGCCTACGGCAATTTGTTGGGCCTGATGAAAGGCGACCTGGAGGACACTTTCGACAAGGGCGGCAAGGCCGTGACCCGGCGGCTGGAGCCGGACCGCACCTACACCGGACCCGATGGCGGCGAGGTGACGCTGCCCGGGCGTTCGCTGCTGCTGTTCCGCAACGTCGGGCACCACATGTACACGGACGCCGTGACCGCCGGCGGCGAAGAGGTGCCCGAGGGCATCGTCGATGCCATGGTCACCGGCCTGATCGGCGTTCACGATCTCAAGCAGACCAGCAGCGTGCGGAACAGCCGTACCGGCTCGCTCTATATCGTGAAGCCGAAGATGCATGGGCCCGAAGAGGTCGCCTTCACTTGCGAGCTGTTCGGACGGGTCGAGCAGGCCCTCGGACTCGATGCCAACGCCATGAAGGTGGGCATCATGGACGAGGAGCGGCGCACCACCATCAACCTCAAGGAATGCATTCGCGAGGCCATGGACCGGGTGGTGTTCATCAATACCGGTTTCCTCGACCGCACGGGCGACGAAATCCACACCTCCATGGAGGCCGGGCCGTTCCTCAAGAAGAACGACATCCGGGGCGAACCGTGGATCGCGGCCTACGAGGACTGGAACGTGGACATCGGTCTCGAGACCGGTTTCAAGGGCTCGGCCCAGATCGGCAAGGGCATGTGGGCCATGCCGGACGAGATGGCGGCGATGATGGACGCCAAGATCGGCCATCCGACGGCCGGCGCCAACACGGCCTGGGTCCCGTCCCCGACGGCCGCCACCCTGCACGCCATTCACTACCACAAGGTCGGCGTCGCCGCCCGGCAGGACGAACTGGCGAACCGGGGCCGGGCCGGCCTCGACGACATCCTGACCGTGCCGCTGCTCGGCGGGCGGAACCTGTCCGACGAAGAGGTGCGGGAGGAACTCGACAACAACTGCCAGGGTATCCTCGGCTATGTCGTTCGCTGGGTGGAGCAGGGCGTCGGCTGTTCCAAGGTGCCGGACATCAAGGATGTGGGCCTGATGGAAGACCGGGCGACCCTCAGAATTTCGTCACAGCATCTGGCCAACTGGCTGCATCACGGCGTGTGCACCGGGGACCAGGTCCGGGCGTCGCTGGAGAAGATGGCCGCCGTCGTCGACCGCCAGAACGGGGGCGACCCGGCCTACCGGCCCATGTCCGGGAACTTCGACGGCTCGGTCGGCTATCAGGCGGCGTGCGATTTGATCTTCAAGGGCCGCGAGCAGCCCAACGGCTATACGGAGTACATCCTCCACGAACGCCGCCGGGAGGCGAAGGCGAAGGGAATGTAAGGCCGGCTTCGTGGCGGATCAGGTTTTCCGGATAGTCGATGCCGATGGCGTCGTTTTCATCCGAACCCATCCAGGTTAAGCTCTCTTCGGGAGGAGCGCGCATGGTCCGGAAATTGGTTGGAATTGCGGTGTCGGCTGCGATCGTCCTCGTAGCCGGCGCCGGGTCCGCAATGGCCGATGGGCCCGGCGATGAGCGTTCCATCGAGAAGCTGCTGACCAACAATTCGATCATCTACACCGACGAAGTCTCCGGGCTCGAGACGACCATCTACTTCGGCCGTTTCGGCAATTTCGACCGGTACGTGCCGTGCACCTTCACCGACGGCAGCTTCAAGGTGAGCGACACCGGCGAGGTGTGCCTGAAGGACCGGGAGGGCGCCCAGGCCGAGATGTGCTTCAAGCCCACGGTCTCGGGCAGCCAGGTCTCCTGGAAAGTACCGGACAGCCGCACGACGAACGTCGCCCGGCTGCTGCTCGGCAACAAGATGCCCATCGGGTGAAAGATCTACTGATCCCGGCGCGTGCCGCCGGGCGGAAACCCTGAACCTCACGCACCCGCACGCCGTCATCACAGGGTCGGTCAATTCGTCCGAATTGACCAACCCGTCATGCCCCGCCTCCGTGCGGGGCATCCAGGGCATAAGTCGTCATCACCGGGCTTGGCGGCCGGTGATTCACGTGGATGGCCGGGTCCTGGCCCGGCCATGACGCAGTCATTTTAATCCTCAGCCGCCACAACACTCATATGGTGCTCAGTCGAGTCCGGACCCCGGATTTCACACGATGGCGTGCTTCTCCGGATCGTCGAGGAATTCCATCGGAAATTCCGGGCCCCACTGATTGGCCAGGCCCTCCTCGGGCGCGTGGAATCCCGCCGGGTGGTCGTTGTTGACCATGTCGCTGTCGGTCCAGTGCTCGTGAATGCGGCCCCACGGGTCCCGCCAGTAGTCGAAAATCTGGCTGCCGAGGGTGTGCCGGCCGATGCCCCAGGCATGCCTGTATTTGCCTTTTTCCTTGAGATAGTAATGGCCGATCTGAACGTCGTCGAAGTCGGCGACCTCGAAGGACAGGTGATTGAACCCGGCCTTTTCCGCCTGAATGTTGAGGAAGACGTGGTGGTCCACATAGCTGCCGGCGGGCGCGTCGATGTGATTGAACACCGCGAAGATGTTGTCTTCCGTTTCCATCCAGATCTCGTCGGTGGTCTTGAGGCCGAGATGCGCCTGGTACCAGTCGTTGGAGGCCTTCACCTGGGCGGTGGTGACCACCGCATGGGCGCTGCGTTTGACGTGCGCCGGCCGGTTGGGGACGCGCTGCAGGTCGCCGGCCCGGTTCAGGCGCTCCTTGCCCGTATTGATCACCACGTCCCGCACCGGCAGCGGCTCCAGCATCTCCTGGCCCCAGACCACCTCTATTTGGCGGCCGTCCGGATCGGTGAGGCGGACCCGCTTGCCGCCGCCCGGCTCATCCAGGTCTTCCACCGGCGTCGCCCCCTCGGCTTCGGCCAGGGTGTGCAGGTCTTCTTCCGACGCGGCATGGAACGCGACCCCGATGAAGCCGGGATCGCCCAATTCCGTGACATGAAGGTGATGTTCCGCATCGGTGCCCCGCATGAACAATGCCGTCTTGGTGCGCTCGGCCCGGACCATGCCGAAGTCGGTCAGGAACGCTTCCATCAAATCGAGGTCCGGGGCGCTCAACCGCCCGTAGGCGATGTCGGTGACGTTGATCATGAAATATTCTCCCTGCCGCCTTGCTGTACCCTTGGCCGCCGGTTGAGCGGTCCATTGAGCAGCTTGCCGGGTCCAGCATAGGGCAGGGAGGTTCGGGGGGTCCAGGGGCGCGCGGAAATTGTCCGCCTACAGGTTCCTGAAGTCCCGGTTCAGTTTGAACTCGGACGAGGTGACGTATGCTTCCGCGTCGCGGATGCGCTTCTCCACCGAGCGGAATTTCTGCTGAAACTCGGAGACCGTGCGATGGGGATCGACCCGGGTCCGCCGCCAGAACCGCTCTTCGTCCTCCGACCGGTAGAGGCCGTCCGGTTTCGGATTGAGGACGAAGCCGAGGATGAGGTAGGCGAGCGCCACCGGCACCGAAAACAGGAAAAAGGCGACGATCATGGCGATCCGGACCGGGACCACCGGGATGCCGAAATAGTCGGCGATGCCGGCGCAAACGCCGCGGATTATGCCGTTCTTCGGATCGCGGTAGAACCGGGTGGGGCTGAACTGCTGCCAGTCGATATTCGCGTGGCGGCGCTTGCCGTGCCGGGTGCCGTTGCCGTGGTTTTCGCCGCTCATATCCGGCTCCTCCATTCGGGCGCTTCCTCATCGAGGATGCGCTCCAGGTTTCTCACGCGGTCTTCCATCTTGCCGAGGCTCTCCCACAGCTCCGTCAGCAGCTGTTCGTCGCCCGACGTCATGGTCTTGCTGGTCCGCCAGCGGGTCGCGTAATGGGCAATGATCCAGATGGGCAGGACTATGACCATGAAGACGACGGCGATGGGGACTAAGAAAAATCCGCCCATTTCCAGGTACTCTCTCTCCTACGGGTCCGGGTGGGCAGGACGGCCTCAGCCGTCCTCCCGTTCCTTTGACGTTTCGGTTTTGCGCCCGCTCATGCGGGCCTTCAGCGCCGCCAGCTCGTCTTCGATGCCGCTCTCGGCTTCGAGCTCGGCGATTTCCTCGGACAGGGTCTTGCCCTTGCCGAGATCGAACGCTTCCACCTCGCCCTCGAGGCCGTCCATGCGCCGCTCCATCTTTTCGTAGCGGGCGAAGGCATCGTCGATGCGCCGGTCGTTGACCGTCTTGCGCACCTTGATCTGCGACTGGGCGGTGTCGCTGCGCGCCTGGACGCTCTTCTGCTTGGCCTTGGCTTCGCGCAGCTTGCTTTCCAGCTTGACGATATCCGCCTCATGCTTTTCGAGCGCGGCGTTCAACGCGCCGACATCCTCGGCGAGCAGGGTCGCGGTTTCCTCGAGCTTGGCCTTCTCCAGCAGCGCGCCCTTCGCCAGGTCCTCCCGGTCCTTGGTGATCGCCAGTTCGGCCTTGCGCTGCCATTCGGCGCATGCCTCTTCCAGGCGGCCGAGGGTGCGCTGGGCTTCCTTGCGGTCGGCGATGATGCGCGCCGCGTCGGAGCGGACTTCGACAAGGGTGTCTTCCATTTCATGGATCATCAGCCGGATCATCTTCTCCGGATCCTCGGCCTTGTCCAGGATCGAGGTCAGGTTGGAGTTGATGATGTCCGACAGTCTCGAAAAAATGCCCACTTCGGGTTCCTCCTTTCGGGCTCCCCGGCGCCGTTTTCGGCGTCCGGGGAGCGGGTTCAACAGGGACTAGCGCCTTTCCTATCGCACACACCGTGCCAACCCGTGCCAGGGTCAGCCAACCTGTTGATATTTAATATGAAAATCGATCATCCGGTGGAAAGTATGAGAAAGGCGGCTTAAAGTAATATTCAATAAAATAGTGAAATATAATAAAATATAGTATAAAACGATATCATGGCTTTGGCTCCGAATTTGCCGGCGATGGTCGGGGATGCGCCGTCGTTCCTGGCCCTGCTGGAACAGGTATCGCTGGCCGCGCCCCAGGACCGGCCCGTGCTGGTGATCGGCGAGCGGGGCACCGGCAAGGAGTTGATCGCCAACCGGT
Source organism: Rhodospirillales bacterium (assembly GCA_022823235.1). Lineage (GTDB taxonomy): Bacteria > Pseudomonadota > Alphaproteobacteria > Rhodospirillales > UBA2165 > JAJDXO01. Next base: position 55,982 of record JAJDXO010000049.1, on the reverse strand, counting down.
TGCATCACCTGTCCAGGCGCTGGCAGGGAAGTTTCGTCGAGCTCAATTGCGCCGCGCTGCCCGAGACCCTGCTGGAGACCGAATTGTTCGGCCACGAGGCGGGCGCGTTCACCGGCGCCGGCCGGCGGCGCATCGGCCGTTTCGAGCTCGCCGACGGCGGCACGCTGTTCCTGGACGAAATCGGCAACGCGCCGTTGAGCGTCCAGGAAAAGGTCCTCCGGGTCATCGAATACGGCGCCTTCGAGCGGGTGGGGGGCAACGACACCCTCAGCGTCGACGTGCGGGTCATCGGGGCGACCAACCGGGATTTGCCGGGCGAGGCGGCGGCCGGCCGGTTTCGTCCCGATCTGCTCGACCGTCTGTCGTTCGATGTGCTGACCGTGCCGCAGCTCCGCAACCGGCCGGGCGACGTGCCTCTGTTGGCGGCTCATTTCGGCCGCGCCATGGCGCGCGAGATGGAGTGGACCGGCTATCCCGGGTTCACGCGGGATGCGCTGACTATCCTGGAAAGCTACGGCTGGCCGGGAAACGTCCGCGAGCTCAAGAACGTGGTTGAGCGCTCGGTCTACCGGCACGGCGACGAGGAGCGGCCGATCGCCGACGTGGTCATCGACCCCTTCGCCTCGCCCTTCCGCCCGCGGCCGGAGCGGTCCGAGGAGCGGCAAGAGGCGGTTTCGGCTCCGGAGGCGGCCCCACCACAGATTACGGCGGTCACCCCCATCGATATCCGCGAAGCGGTGGACGGGTTCGAGAAGCGGCTGTTGGTCGAGGCTTTGGCCGCCAACCGGCACAGCCAGAAGGAGACGGCCGAGCACCTGGGGCTCGGCTATCACCAGCTCCGCAACCGGCTCAAGAAGCACGAGTTGATTTGAGGATTATCCGTCGATGGCCGCCGTGAGGTCGATTTCCACCAGGGCGCCGGGGATGATCAGGCCCTGACAGCCGATCAGGGTGCTCGCCGGCTTGCCCTCGCCATAGAAATCGTTCATCGCCGCGACGACGATATCCCGGTGGGCCGGCTCGAGATCGACGACGAAGATCCGCTGTCGGACGACGTCGTCGGGGGTGGCGCCAAGCCCGTCGAGGATTTTCCGCAAATTGGCGAAGGTTTGCGCGAACTGGGCGGCGAGATCCCCTTCGCCGGCCAACCGGCCGCCGTCGGTTCCCATCTGGCCCGAAATATGAGCCAGCTTGCCGCCCTCGCTGACCACCACATTTGAGAAATGGGGCGGTTGTCTCATGCCCTCCAGTGCCGGGCGGCCGAGCGTTGCGTTTCCTGACATGATTTTCTCCCTGGATGCCGGGCGCCTACTCGCCCTCGTACGGGTCGTAGAGTACAGCCTTCCGCCGGACCTTGTCGCCCTGGCTCAAGATGAACTCGAAATAGTTCTTGAAGTGATCGTAGGTCTTGTGGATGTCGAGGGCCGCCTCGTCCTTGTAGACCTCGTACAAAATGAACTCGGTCCCGGTGCCCTGCTGTCGGACCACGTCGAACTGCAGGCAGCCTTCCTCTTCGCGCGCCGCCCGCGCATTGATCATCAGCAGACGCAGCGCTTCATCGAGGATGTCCTCATCGTAGGACATGGTGACGAGATTGATCAGATTGGCCATCGATATTCCCCTGGTATTGGTGATGCGGCTGGGCTGCCGTCTTCATAGGCGGGCGCGCCCCGATGGTCAAAACCGATTATTCGGCGGCTTCGGCGAATTGTCCGGCGAACCGTTCGAGGGCATGCTCGCCCGCGGGCGTCAGCCGGTAAATCCCCCGGTCCACGCGCTCGAACCAGCCGTAATGGTCGCTGTAGAGGATGCGCCGGGCGCGCGCGACGCCGGTCGCCTGATGGATGACATAGGCCTTCGCCGGGCCGTGATCCAGGAGGTACCGGGCGCATCTCAACGCATCCTGCCGGTAGGCGGTGATGATGGGCGTGCCGGTGCTGCCGCCCGAATTGGGATCGCCGACCCGCCGCGCATGTTCCTTCAGCAGCCGGGATTGACGGGGCTTGTATTTCTTAGGCGCATAGGGGGCGGGATCCAGGTGCACCTCGACCACGGCGCCGGACTTCCTGAACGCGACCGTCAGCAACCCGAGCCCCAGCATCCGGCAGAGCTTCGTGATGTCCCGATAGCGTCCCCGCCAGACCGACTTGCCGCTCCCGGTTTGGGCGGGAACGGCGAGGTAGACGGTCTCCGAGACGGTCTGGCGGCGGATGCCCTGGAACACCAGCGGCAGGGTGAATCCGGTCTTGAGCTCGACCACCACCGGCTCTTCGCCGCCCCGCACCGCCAGCACGTCGCAATCGCCGACCTCGGCCTTGACCTCGTAGCCCTGGGCCTCGAGAAACGCCTTGATGGGCGGATAAAGCTCGGTTTCCTTCATGCGCCGCCTATAGCACGATTCGCCCGCTACGCGATTCCCAAGCTTTTCCCCACCATCGTTCCGGGGCTAAGCTCAGGTGCGATCCAGGGAGGACGATATGAGGGATCAGGTATCCAAGGCCCAGGCGCTGCGGGCCCGGCATGGCGGCGACGCGCCGCTGGTGCTGCCCAACATCTGGGATGCGGGGACGTCGGTGCTGGCGGCCGAGGCCGGGTTCGAGGCCATCGCCACCACCAGCGCCGGGGTCGCCTGGGCCCACGGTCTGCCGGACGGCGAAGTGATTTCCCGCGACGACATGCTGAACGCCGTCAGGGCCTGCGCCTCGGCGGTCGACATTCCGGTTACCGCGGATATGGAAACCGGCTACGGCGAGGCGCCCGGAATTGTCGCCGACACCGTGAGGCTGACCGCCGACGCCGGCGCGGTTGGACTCAATCTGGAGGACGGCATCGAACATTCGGGTGAAATCCTGGAGAAGGGCCTCGCGGTGGACCGGATTGCCGCCGCCCGGGCGGCCGCCGACGAGACCGGAATCCCCATGGTGATCAACGCGCGGACCGATATCTATTTCGGCAATATCCGGGAGCCCGGCGAGAAATTCGACATCGCCGTCGAGCGTGCCAACGCCTATCTCGCCGCCGGGGCCGACTGCGCCTATGTGATCGGGGTGACGGATGCGGACGCCATCGGCGGCCTCGCCAAGGCCATCGACGGGCCGCTCAACGTGCCGGCCGGCGCGGGCGGTCTCGATGTGGCCGGTCTGGCGGCCCTCGGCGTCGCCCGCGTATCGGTCGCGGGCGGCCTCACCCGCGGGGCTTTCGGCTACCTGCGCCGGGTGCTGGCCGAACTCAGGGACGACGGGACCTTCGGCTTCCTCGACGGCGCCATTCCGCACCCGGAACTCAACCGGCTCTATGCAATGAACAGAGGGGACAAGTCATGACAATGGACATTCGCCGGATCGTCACCGGCCACGATTCAGGTGGACGGGCAATCGCCGTCTCCGATGGCGCGCCGCCGGTCAATGTCGCCGAAAAAGGCGGAATCCGGCTCGCCGAACTTTGGGCCACCGACCGGACGCCGGCGGATAATTCCGGCGATCGGGAGACGGCGGGAGACAAAATGCCGATTCCGCCGCCGGCCGGCGGCTCGGTGTTTCGCATCGTCGAGTTCCCGCCGGAGAGCGGCCCCGACGCGGACGTTAGTGCCGAGACGGAGCTTCTCGCCGGCAAGGGCGCCACGACCCCGGCCGATGCGCGTCATCCCGGCATGCACAAGACCGACAGCATCGACTATGCGGTGATCATGTCGGGAAAGGTCGATCTGCTGTTGGACGATGAGGACATGACCGTGCAGGCCGGCGACGTGGTGGTTCAGCGGGGCACCAACCACGCGTGGGCCAACCGCTATGACGAGCCGTGCCGGATCGCCTTCGTGCTGATCGACGCCGATCCGGCGCCGTGAACTAGAGCACAAAGCCGAGCCCGGCGCCGTAGACCGCCGCGCCGGCCACCACCAGCCACGGCGGCACCTTCCAGACGGCGATGAGCAAAAACAACACCAGCGCCGCCGCGACATCGGCATTGTTCGCCACCGCGCTGGTGATGACCGGATCGTAAAGCGCGGCGAGCAGCAGTCCGACCACCGCGGCGTTCACCCCGGCGAGGGCCCGGCGGACGCTTCCGACCCGGCGCAGGCCGTCCCAGAACGGCAGCGTCCCGATCACCAGCAGGAACGACGGAACGAATATGGCGATGGTGGCGATCAGCGCGCCCGTCCAGGCGGTCGGCGGCACCTGGCTCACCGCGCCCAGGTACGAGGCAAATGTGAACAGCGGGCCCGGCATGGCCTGCGCCGCGCCGTAACCGGCGAGGAACGCATCCGGGGCGACCCAGCCGGGCGGCACCACTTCTTCCTGCAGCAACGGCAGGACCACATGGCCGCCGCCGAACACCAGCGAGCCCGAGCGGTAGAAGCTGTCGAACAGGATCAGCGCCTGGTCCGGGAACCGGATTGCCGCCACCGGCAGGCCGGCGAGCAGCACGAAGAACGCGATCAGGCAGAAGACGGCAATCCCGCGTCCCACCGGGATCTCGAAGGCATCCTCCTCTTCGGATTCCCGCGCCTTGACCAGGACGAGCCCCAGCACCGCGCCGCCCGCGATGACCGCCAATTGGATGGATGTGGAAGGGACCATGAGCAGCACCACGGTGGCGGCGACGGCGATGGCCGCCCGGGTGCCGTCGGTGCACAGCATGCGCGCCATGCCCCACACCGCGTTGGCGACCACGGCGACGGCCACCAGCATCAGCATCTTCAGGATATCCTGGGTGAGATTGTCCTGGAACGCCACCGCGCCCAATCCGATGGCCGCCATGGCGAGGGCCGATGGGGTGGTGAAGCCGAGCCAGGCGGCGAGGCTGCCCGGGAGCCCGGCCCGCGACAGACCGATGCCGATCCCCACCTGGCTGGAGGCGGGGCCGGGGAGGAACTGGCACAGCGCCACCAGATCGGCGTAGGCCGCGTCGCTGAGCCACTTTTGCCTCTCGACGAATTCGGTGCGGAAATAGCCGAGATGAGCCACCGGTCCGCCGAATGACGTCAGGCCGAGACGCAAAAAGATCAGGAAGACTTCGAGCGGGTTGCCCGCCTTGGGAATCCTCTGGGGAGTCCTCCGGGGGGTCCCCCGATTGTCCGCGCCCGCCGTCATGATCGTTTCCCTAAAATATATATTTTACAATAGGTTATACCCTATCTCGCCGGCCATGTGATTGGCAATTCCCGTCATTTATGTGTCAGGATTTGGCAAGATGGTAAAAACTGCTCTAGAATCGAACCGTTATGCCCGCACTCAAAGCAGCGGACCTGAAAAAGGTCAGGAAGCAGCTTCTGGATGCCCGGGCCGAAATCGAGCATCTGGAAGAGATCACCGTGGACGACCGCAAGCCCGTCGAGCTGGATCAACAGACCCAGGGCCGGTTGTCCCGGATGGACGCGCTGCAGGTACACGAGATGGCCCTCGAACAGGAACGCCGGCGCGAGATCGAAATCCAGCGCATCGACGCCGCCCTCAAGCGCATCGACGAGGGCGAATACGGCTACTGCGTTGCCTGCGGCGAGGACATCGAAGAGAAACGCCTGGCCGGCGATCCCGCCGTGCCGCTGTGCGTCGACTGCGCGTCGGGGTAAGCGACCAAAGCTAGGGTTTGGTTGTATTGGCGGGGCTTAGGTTTTGTCGCGCCACCTGAAGGCCCTTCTGTAGCCGGCAGCTTCGGCTTCGGCGATTGTCCAAGCAAAAAACTCCTGTTTAAGAGCTTCAATCATCACTCGGTCATATTGTTGATCGAAGGGCAAGTGGTAAATCCTCTCACCTGTTGAGGATAAATTGCATTTGATCATCGGCCATTCTTCAAACGGTTCGTTCTCGATTACCTCGACATTCAAGGTTTGGGCGATCCGCCTTGCCTTATCTGACAATTCGGTCGTGGTGATAAAAATCGGCCGAACATTGTTCCAGGCCGACCTCCAATCCAAAAGATTGGGCTGTTGTGGAAGATCGGAGGGCAGCTGGTGATCGTGACAAAACTCGATCGTCGTCCCGAATAGTTGGAATATGTGCTTCTCGTGAATAATCTTGGATCTCGACCAACATTTGCATTGAACGATGAGTGTGTCGTCAGACCGTCTGGCAACTATGTCGCGGCCCATGTCTTCAAAAGAGTCTAGGATGCCCTTGTATTCGACATCGTACCCCCGTGATTCGTAGAGGTACCCAACGTAGCGTTCGTAATCCCTACCAATCGCCCATTTCGATTTTCTCCGTGAACTGTAGCGATCTAGGGCAAGTTGGTATTTTTCCGTGTTGGAGAGTTTTTCGTATTCGGACGCAGTCAAGAATTGCCTTGCTGCATCATCCGCGCCCGCATCCGAAGAAACGTTGGATTCGATTAGCTCGTCAGATTCTTCCTCCCGGAATTCGGATAGCCAGGGAAAAAGTGATTCATAGTAGCTGACGATGTACTCATTTGTTTTGGCGCGATGTTCGGCCTTTCTGCGACGGGCGGCTGCCTCACGAACATGCTCGGCTGCTTTTTTTGCCGGATGCTTCTTCTGTTCTAGGTACCGTGCTTCCTTTCTGTCCAACAACTCAAAATAGTCCGCATACGCGCCGGCGAGCCATGGAAAACCAATCGTTTTCTCCGCTGCTATCGCTTCCATTCCTTGCCAGTGGGCATCCACATTTTTTTTGAACTCATCTCTGTCCTTCTCCAGTGTGATCGTTTTCTGATCGAGTTCCGCAGTTCTGTTGCGGACAGTGTCCAGCTCAGGCCTTAGTTCTCGGTACTTTCGTGCTTCGTTGTAGAGTTGGAAGATCCACATGACGAATCCTGCCGCCACGAACACGGCAGTAAATAGAATGAAGCCTTCGACACCCATCGGTAGAACTCCAATGTCTCATCTGCGCGGAGTTACGGGATAGCTATTGTCCGCAAACGCTGGCAATCTCGCAACCAGCTTTAGAAATTGGACCGATTTTATGTCGCGTTTAGATCGTCGGCGGTCTTCTTGATGATTTGTAGCTCCGGTTTCCGTGGATTTCAGCCGCGTTGATCCCGCTTGGCGAGCCGGTGAAACCGCCAGGCGAGGAGGCAGAGCGAAATCACCGATGCGATGAGGATCGCTTCCAGGATTCCCATGACGCCGCGGCCCATCGGCAGCGCCAGGACGATGGCGAGCGGCAGCAGGATCGCGCCGTAGGAGATTGTGTGGGCGGCTACCGGAAACCAGGTTTCGCCCCGGCCCCGCAGAACGTGGCCGAGAACCGCCTGGCCGCCGTCGAAGATCAGCAGCAACGGGATGAAGGCGATCAGCGGCGTGGCGAGTTCGATCAACGCCGGGTCCTTGGCGAACCCTTGCGCCAAATAAGGCGAGAACGCGACTACCAGCACCCCGAAGAAGCCCATGGCGATGGTGTTGAGCCCGAGGCCCGTCCAGCCCGCCCGGGACATCTCGGCGGTGTCGCCTCGTCCCCAGGCGTGCCCGACCATCACCGCGCTCGCCGCACCGATGCCGATGGCGGTCATGAAGATCAGCCCCAACACCTGAAAGGCGATGGAGTAGGCGGCGAGCGCCAACGCCCCCAACAGCCCGGCGATGAAGGACTGGGCGGCGAAGGCGGTGGATTCGATGAGGTGGCTGCCGCCGGCCGAATAGCCGATGCGGCGCTGGAGTGCCCAGTCCCGCCAGCCGCCCCCCGCCTTCCTGCGGATGCCGAGCGCGTCGCGGTCATGCAGGTTCCACACATAGGCGACGGTGACGGCGGCCAGCAGGATGCGGATGCCGGTCGTCGCCCACGCCGACCCGACAGCGCCCATGGCGTCGAACCCGAGATTTCCATAGACCCACATCCAGTTGAACAGCACGTTGAACAGATTGGCGATGATCATGAACACCATCGGCGCGACCGGCCGCTTCAGCCCTTCGAGAAAGTAGGCGCTGGCGAGATAGATCATCATGAACGGCAGGCCCAGGGCCAGCACGCGGACCACTTCGCCGCCGCCCCGCACCAGGTCCGCCGATTGGCCGGTGACCACCAGCACCCACTCGCCTGTGAACGCGATGACCATGCAGATGGCGCCGAGCCCAACCGCATAGACCGTCGCCCGGCGCCAGACCGCGCCAAGCCTGTCGGTCCGGCCGCTGCCGAGGGTCCTGGCGGTCATCACCAGGGTGCCGAGGAGAAGTCCGATGGCCGTCACGAACAGGGGAATGGTCACCGCGTTGCCGAGGGACTGGTAGGCCAGCTCGTGGGCGGCGAACCGGCCGACCATGGCCGTATCGACCACCGCCATGATCAGCATGCCGGATCGCGATGCGATCTGCGGCAGGGCCAGGCGCACCATCTCTCGAACCCGCGCCCGCAAGCTGCGGGGCGGGTCGTCCAGCCGTTCCGGCCGCGCCGCCGTCTGCTCCATGACCAATGCCCTCGGGATGGGGCGCGGGTGATATCACACCTGCGCCGTATTGCCAGCGGTGATTTGATGACGGGGGGCGGGCTGCGGTCAAAGTGAGCCTGCCCGGTTTTTGGGAGGGGGGGGATGATCGAGCTGTATCAGGGTTTTCAGTCGGCCTGTTCGGCCAAGGTCCGAAAAGCGGTCTCGACGCCGGCCATGCCAAGGCTGCCGACAAAGTGGATATTGCGAGGATCGGACATGTCTCCCTCCCCTTACCTAGTCAATTCCCCGAGACCCGCCGCAGGATGGCTCCGGGGTCGTCCGGAGGCGCGTCGCCCCGCCAGGCCACATGTTGGTCGGGACGGACAAGCACCAGGCCGCGGCCGTAAAGGGCGCGGGCGTGGTGATCGTCCTGGATGCTGGCAGTTTGCAGCGGGATGCCCTGGGTTGCGGCTTCGGCCTGGAATGCATCACTACCTTTTTCGCCAAAATCGAGAAGCGTGAACCCGGCGCCGAACCTGTCGAAGATAGGCGTGCCATCCTCCAGATAGAGTGCCGGTGGCCGGTAGCCGGGTGTAGTCGTCGGGACGTAGCGCAGAGGATCGTCCTGGGTTTCGTCACCCGCTTCGTTGCAGACGATGGACGAGCCGGCGTAGCCGTAGCCGAGCTCGATACCCCGGCTTTCGTTTTCGGCGTTGCCGATCTGCTCGATCTTCTTCGCGAGTTCCGCGCGGGCCGCATCACCGCCGCGACCCTCATCGTCGAGATTATCGGGCCAGACCTGGCCGATGGCGATCCGCGCTTCGGCGTGGCGCTTGGAGCCTTCCCGGTTGCGCCGGGCAACGGGCTGGCGTTCTTCCCGGACGCTGTCCAGGAGCCGCGCGCCGCCCCAGCCCTGGATAACGGCGGAGAGCTTCCAGCCCAAATCGAAGGCGTCCCCGACGCCCGTATTCATGCCGTAGCCGCCGGTCGGGATGTATTGATGGACGGCGTCGCCGGCGAGCAGCACGCGCCCGTCCCGGTAGCCATCGGCAAGCAGTAAATTGTTCTGCCAGTTGAGCGCCCGCAAAAGCTCGAAACGGAAATCCGTGCCGACGAATGCTCTCACTTTGTCGTAGGGATCGACCGTCTCCGGGCTCTCCCCGTCGTCCAGGTAGGAATGCAGGGTGTAGCGCTCGATGCCGTCCTGGGCGACCAGGGTGCCGTGGATCGGTGACTGGTAGTGCCAGGCCGGCCCCCAGGGCTCGAACGTGGCTCTATCCTCGGAAACGAAGTGGATGGAGTAACGGGTCCGGATGTTGGCATCGCCGGAGAGTCCGATACCCATTTGATCCCGCACCCGGCTGTTGCCGCCGTCGCATCCGGCCAGGTATCGCGCCCGGATTTCCTCTGTTTCACCTGTGTCCGCGTTCTTGACCCGGCCGGTGACCCCTTGGTCGTCCTGTTCGAATTCCAGGAACTCGCAGCCATATCGGATGGCCACGTGAGGCGACGCCATGGCCGCATCCCGGAGCAGAGGCTCGACCAGGATCTGAGAGATACGGACGTCGGGCTCCATAGCCTGGGTGCCGTCATTGGTGCGCCGGTAGATGTCACGAGCCTCGCGGGGGCCCGGATATTCGAAGCGGTAAATCTCATGGCCCACGAGGGAGCTTACCCAACTTACATCGTGGCAGATGTCGTCCGGAACCGCGGCGGCGTAGATGGCGTCCGCCACGCCGAGCATGCGGAAGATCTCCATGGAGCGGCCGTTGGTGATGTCCATCTTGGGATGCCGGGTGGTGTCCGCGGCGCGCTCGACCACCATGCAGCCGATGCCGAACCGGGCGAAGGTGAGGGCCAGGGTGAGGCCCACCGGCCCGCCGCCGGCGATCAGGACCGATGTATCCACTTGTTCGCTCCGTCGATTGGTCCGCTCAGAGGCTGTCCAACAACTCGACCGCATTTTGGTGGTCGTCGAGGATGATCCGCATGTAGTCGGGCGGGGCGGTATCGCCTTCTTCGGTCAACATGCGCCCCGGCCGTTCGGGCACGCGGCCGAAGCCGCAGGGCGCCGCCAGCCCGAATTCGGGGAGGTACCTTTTCACCGTCTCGAGTTGCGTCCTCAGGCCATCGGTCCCGTGCATATGATGGATGGCGCCGACATAGACCCGCGCGCCGTCTACCTCCAATGTGTCCAGGGGACCGAAAAAGCTATCGTCCGCTGCGGCAATGGTCGGAAAATGCAGAAATTCGATGCGCCGTCCCGCGGCCCGGGTCATCGCGTTCAGCAACAGGACGGTGCCGGTGATATCGGCGGGCTGGCGGCCCGGCCACCCGTCGACGGTGCCGTAACAGGAATGCAAGCCGACATGGACAGTCTCGGGCAAACCGGAACACGCCTCCGCCAGGGGGTCCGCAACGATGGCTGCCTCGTTCCGCGCCGCGTCCACGTCTCCCGCGTCCAGGTGCATCTGAATCCGCCGGTTTTCGACGGCCAGATCCCATTGAACGGCGAGGTCGTCGGCGGGAATATGAGCGGCGATGTTCGCCATCTCGTCCTTCAGCGCTGTGGTGATGCCGGGCGCTACCCTCAATAGATCGTCGTCATCTGAGAAAAAGAGGCCGAGCGCGCTGTAGGTCAGGGGCACGCAGACCTGGAACCGGACGTCATCCGGAATCACCTGATCTTTTTTCATTTGTTTGAATACGAAATACGAGTTGATGGCGTCCCGCGCATAGCCAAGCCGCCAGCCGGGATCGCCGAATTGCACGCGATCGACGCCGGCCGCCACCCTGAACTTGAAATGGTCATGGGTGCCCACAGGGCGCCATGTGTCGGGCCCGTGTTCGTCCGGCTCCGGCCGTTGCACCGTTTCCAGTTGCGGATGACCGTTCAGGACGTTCTTGGCCAGGAAGTTGATCCAATACCGGCGCTCGCCGACCTCGCCGTCGGGCATATAGGCGAGCGAATCGCCGATGGTCGGGCCGAAAGTGCGAAACACCTCTTCCGGCGTATCGAGGGGGATGCTCCCCACCAGCAGCAGTTTGTCGGTCATATCGTCCTTCCTAGTTTAATCGGGCCTAGTTTAACCGGGCGTCCTTGAATTGTTGGTTGCCTTGCTTGCCTCATGTTCGAGCGGCGCCGTTGCCGCCGGCAAGCAATACAGTGCGTGAAATACTCATATTCGGCCTTCTTCGTTCATCGTCCGGCTCCAGGCCGGGGGGAAAACGGTATCGTCTGCCGGGAACTTCCCGGCTTCCAGGTGTTCGCTGCCTTCGACGATCATCACGTATTGGCGCGGATCCCAGACGGCATCGCCGCCCATATACCGGACCGACAGACCGATACGGCCCTGAGTGGATGATCGATTGGCGCCGGAGCCGTGGACGGTGAGCGGATGGTGAACCAGCACGTCGCCGGGCTCCATATCCCAGCTCAGGAACGTGTAGTCGGGATTGTCGAATTCCCGATGGAAGTCCGGGCAGACTTCCAAATCGGGGTCGGTGAGCCGGGGGTCCTCGTCTATCGTCGTGGCGCGGTAGAATTTGCCCCATTTATGGGAACCTGCGAGGTATACCACGCCGCTGGATTCCTGGGTTACGGGGGTCAGTGCCAGCCATACGGAGGCTATGTGGTTGCCGCGAAACGGCCAGTAGGGCAAATCGTGATGCCAGGGAGTCGGCGCCGAGGCGCCGGGTGTCTTGATGAACAATTGATCATAGTAGAACCGGACCGCGTCGATGCCCATCAGCTCGGCGGCGATGCGCGCCGCCGGCGAGTTGAAGACGTAGTCCTTAAAATCGTCGTCATCGCGCCACATGAACACTTTGGAATAAAAAGTTGCGTCGCCGTCCTCATTTACGACCTCGGTTACGCGGCCTTCCGACGCCGCCATATCGTGCTCGCAGGCAATCCTCATCCGGTCGATCCATTCGCCGTCGAACTGGTTGCGAATACAGACAACGCCGTCTCGCTCATAGTCGGCGCGCTGTTCGTCGGTGATGGGTGACAAAAGATCTTCGTTCATCGGGCTTTCCTCCTCAGTCCAGTATTCCGCAATCCATTAATTTCGATTCTCAAAACCTCTTCAAGCGTATCGAGGGGGATGTTCCCCACCAGCAGCGGTTTGTCGCTCAAATCGTCCTCTTCCTTCTTGCAACAGCAAAATTAGTGAGCGCTGACGGCTACAACTCATCCTTCAGAATTGCTTTGACCATCTTCCCGACCGTGTCGGCTTCGTCTTGGGTGATGGCCGAATGACCTGGTTCTCCAAAAATGCGGCGGAGCGCCAGCCCGCGAATTGTCGAACGAAGAATGTCGTGAGCCAGCCGGACCCGGTCTGCCGGCAAATCGAGATCGGCAAATAAATTCTCCCACCTCTGGGCACGTTCACCGAGAATTTCAAGGAGTCTCCGGCTAACGCGTTCAAACAGAACCGGGTCCTCGCGCGAGCCATGAAAAACTTCCAAAACCGCGGAGAAGAGGTGGTCGTTAAATGAGACCCGGTATCGGTCGACAATCAGGTCCACGCGCTCTTCGAACGAGGAACTTTCAGGATATTGGGCGCCAAACGATATATTCGTGCGGGTCCACACCTCGTCGATAACCGCGAGCAACATGTCGGATCGGGTCGAAAAATGATACTGCATCGCGCCCCTGGATAAGCCGGCGCGTTCCGCAACCTGGGCCGTCGTGATGGTTGCGAACCCATTCTCGACAACGAGATCCACCGCGGCATCAATCAGCTTTTGGCGGGTGGCGGCGCTCTTTTGGGCCTGCCGGCTGGTCTCGTTGTCGATCAGAGTCTCAGCTGATCTCAAAGTCGACATCCGTTCACCCTACCATAAAAAAAATCATTCATAAATGATTTTTTTTATGGTAGGGTTATTTCAGTCCCGATATCGGGACTGATTCTGCTGCCGAAGAGCAGGTCCTTGGCGAGGCTTTTCGGCATGTCCTTGTGGACACCGTCGCCGAACGCCAGCGGCAGGTTCACGAAAAGGGCGTGCACTCGGAACCATTCAGGGCCGCCGTCAAAGCGATGGACAAGCTGCTGGCCGAAATCGGAGGAGCGCTCGAGGAATACGGCGCCGAGGCGGTCCCGATCATTCGGGAACTGTTCGCGGCCTGAGTTCTAAATCCAGCGGCGGACCCGGGCCTTGTATCCGGTGTAGACCTCACCGAACTTGGCTTCCAGATAGCGCTCCTCGCGGGCGATAACGCCGTAATGCATCACCGGAAACCAGGCGGCGAGCAGGATCACGAGCCACAAATTGTCGAACCGGGCGGCGATCGCCAGGACGGCGAGAGCCTGCCCCGTATACATGGGATTTCGGGTAAATCGGTAGGGGCCCGTCTCCACGATCATGGTGGAGGGCCGATAGGGTATGACGGCCGTGCCGTGCCGGCGCAAGGAGATTCTCCCCCACCACCCGAGCGCGGCGGCGATCGCGATCAACGTCCAGAAGAGGGGGTTGAGCCATGCCGCCGGCAGGAAGGGCAGGGGCCAGGCGAGGTTCAGCCCCACGCCCGCAGCAACGAACAGCGCCCAGATCAGCGCCGGCGGCAGGACGACCCCGGGATTGTCTTTCTCGGCCATGCAACCGGTATAGCGCCAAAGCCGGGCCGAGCAAACGGCTACCCGTGACGAATGGGTGTGTCCTCCCTATGATGTCGGCGCAATTGACGAGACTGGACCGCGACATGGCCGAAACCAACGATCCCCAGCTTCAGGAATTCCGGGACAGCATCGACAACATCGATGCGGCGCTGATTTATCTGCTGTCCGAGCGGTTCAAGGTCACCAAGAAAGTGGGCGAGTTGAAGGCGGAGCGAGACTATCCGGCCGCCGACAGGGAGCGCGAGGCGGAGCAAATCGCGCGGCTCCGCGATCTCGCCAAGGCGGCAAATCTGGATCCCGACTTCTCGGAGAAAATTCTCGAATTCATCATCGCCGAAGTGATCCGCGACCACGAAAAGATCAAGAGTGGCGGATAACGGCGCAGGTACCGAAGCACCGGAGAAGAAGCCCGGGTTCCAGATCGGGCCATGGGGCTGCGCGCTAATCGGCACCGGCCTGTTTGTCCTAACGTTAGCGTTTGTCATTGGTCTCGCCGCGGTCCATGTCTGGCTCAGTGACGACAGATCACAGGCCGAGATTTCCGCCGACGCGACGGCGGTGATCGAGAGTGGGGCCACTCCCGGCGAACGGCATGACGCTTATGTTACCCGGGCGGAGATTCGGGAAAATAATGGTGATTATCGGGGAGCCGTCGACGATTTGACGGAAGCCATCGGAATTGATCCGAGCATAGCGGCGACCCATGCCGCGCGTGGGATGAACCATCTGTCTCTGAAGGAATGGGAAAAAGCCCTTGCCGATTCCGACAAGGCTCTCAGCCTGGGAGACCGAGACCTCGTCGGATCAATTTCGTTTGTACGGGCGGCGGCACTAATGGCTCTGCGCAGATATGAGGAGGCGCTTGCCGCCACCGCCCGAGTTCCTCAGAGCCATCCAGGTTATTTGAGTGCCAGATATATCCGGGGTTTAGTCTTCAATTCCATGGGCCATCGTAGGAGGGCGCTCCGGGAGTTCAACCTGATCGTGACAAATGATCCTGCCAACAGAGATGTCTGGCTTGCCGGGGGGAGGTCCTTCTGGCACTCAATCGCGCCGAGGACGCGCTATTCGATTTCGATATGACTCTACGGCTGAACCCCACGGAGAGCGCCGCCAAGATCCATCGATTGCGGGGAGACGCTCTGGCTATTTTGAGTCGCACCGAGGAGGCGCAAGAAGCCTATAGCCGGTCTCAAGAGGCTGAAAATCAGGCCACACCGTGATTAGCGAGAGCGCTCGCTCTCGACGATCTCGATGGTGTGGGTGATCTCGGCGGTGGCGCCCATCATGATGGTCGCCGAACAATATTTGCCGGCTGACAGATGGACCGCCCGCTCGACCTTGTCCGGGTTCAACCCCTTGCCGGTGATGATGTATTTGACGTCGATCCTGGTGAATACCTTGGGAATCTCCTCGGATCGTTCCCCTGAAAGTTCGATCACCACGTCTTCCACCGGTTCCCGGCCTTTCTGAAGAATTTCGACGACGTCGAATGCCGTGCAGCCGCCCATGCCGAGCAGCAGCATCTCCATGGGGCGCACGCCCAGGTCGCGCCCGCCGGCGTCCGGCGCGCCGTCCATCACCACGGAGTGGCCGGAGCCGCTCTCGCCCAGGAACGTCCGCTGCTCCACCCATTTGACCCGCGCCTCCATCACGCCACCTCGGCCTTCTTCGCGTGCCGCTTGCGTTCGTGGGGGTCGAGATGGCGTTTGCGGAGCCGGACGCTTTCGGGCGTCACTTCGACCAGTTCGTCGTCGCCGATATAGGCAATGGCCTTGTCGAGGGTCATCTCGATGGGCTTGGTGAGATCGACCGCGTCGTCCTTGCCGGCGGCGCGGATGTTGGTGAGCTGTTTGGCCTTCAACGGGTTCACCTCGAGATCGCCGCCCCGGCTGTGTTCGCCGATGATCATGCCGCCATAGACCTTCTCGCCGGCGCCGATGAACATGGGCCCGCGCTCCTCCAGGTTCCAGAGGGCGTAGGCCACCGCCTTTCCGTTTTCCAGGGAGACCAGCACGCCGTTGCGCCGCGCGGCGATGGCGCCCTTGTAGCGGGCGTAGCCGGAAAACACCCGGTTGAGGACGCCGGTACCCCGCGTATCGGTCATGAATTCGCCGTGGTAGCCGATCAGCGCCCGCGACGGCGCGATGAACACGAGGCGCCGTTTGCCCCGCTCGCCGGTCTTCATCTCCACCAGTTCGGCCCTGCGTTTGCCCAGCTTCTCGACCACCGGGCCGGAGAACTCCTCATCCACGTCGATGGTCACTTCTTCGACCGGTTCCATGCGGTTGCCGTTTTCGTCCTCCCGGTAGACGACGCGGGGCCGCGAGATGGATAGCTCGAACCCCTCCCGGCGCATGGTTTCGATCAGGACCGCCAGCTGCAATTCGCCCCGGCCCGCGACCTCAAACGTGTTTTCGTCCCCGGTCCGGGTCACCCGGATCGCGACGTTGCCCTCGGCCTCGGCCCGCAGCCGGTCCCCGATGACCCGCGAGGTGACCTTGTCGCCCTCGGTGCCGGCAAGGGGTGAATCGTTGTTGGCGAACGTCATGGCCAATGTCGGCGGATCGATGGGCCGCGCTTCGAGGGCGTCTTCGACCTCGGCCGCGCAGAGCGTGTCCGCGACGGTCGCCTTTTGAAATCCGGCGAGCGCCACGATGTCTCCGGCCTCGGCGCTTTCCACCGGCGCGCGCTCCAGGCCCCGGAACGCCAGCAGTTTGGTCAGCCGGGTTTCCTCCAATACGTCGCCGGTCCGGCTCAGCGCCTTGACGGTCATGTTGGTGGCGACCCGGCCCGAAGCGATCTTGCCGGTCAGCACCCGCCCCAGATAGGGGTCCGCTTCGAGGGTGGTGGCAAGCATGGCGAAATTCCCATCCGGCTCGGCGCCCGGCGGCGGCACATGGTCGCGGATCACCTCGAACAACGGCGTCAGGCCGTCCCGCGGGCCGTCCGGATCGCCGGTGGCCCAGCCTTCCTTGGCCGAGGCGTACATCACCGGAAAATCCAGCTGGTCTTCGTCCGCGTCCAGCCCGGCGAACAGGTCGAAGACTTCGTCCAGAACCGTGTCCGCCCGCTGGTCCGGGCGGTCCACCTTGTTGATCACGACGATGGGGCGAAGGCCCAGACCGAGCGCCTTGCCGGTGACGAACTTGGTCTGGGGCATGGGGCCCTCGGCCGCATCGACGAGCAGCAGAACGCCGTCGACCATCGAGAGGATGCGCTCCACCTCGCCGCCGAAATCGGCATGGCCCGGCGTGTCGACAATGTTGAACCGGGTACCGCCGTATTCCACCGACGTGCACTTGGCGAGAATTGTGATGCCCCGCTCGCGCTCGAGATCGCCCGAGTCCAGGGCGCGCACCGCCACCTGCTGGTTGTCGCGGACGGCGCCGGTCTGGCGCAGCAGGCCGTCCACCAGCGTGGTCTTGCCGTGGTCGACGTGGGCGATGATGGCGAAGTTCCGTAAATCCATGGCGCGGGGGATAGCCTATGGGCGGGGCGGTAGCAAGCGCCGGATCGGGCGGATAACATGACGGTATGACGACCACGACGACCACCGCCGGACTGCTCGCCGTCTTTGTCGATCTGGAGCCGGAGCACCGGTCCGAATTCCGGGAGTTCCTGGCCGAAGATATGTTTCCGCCCCGCGCGGCCATCGGCTTCGGACCCGGCGGGAGCTTCGACCGGGTGGATGGGCAGGGCGCCGGGAGCGCCCAGCGGTTCGTCACGCTTTACGAAACTCCGAGCGTCAGCGATCTGTACGGCGCGCCGTATCAGGATCTCCGCAAGGACCGGGCGCCCCGGGATGCCCTGTTCCACCGGCTATTCCGGAACCCGGACCGCTATACCTGCGCGCTGGCCGGAACGGACCTGGATTCCGATCCCGGAAAGCTTGCCGGTCTTCTGTGGATCGACCGGTTTGATCTGGCGGACGATAAAATCCAGGCCTTCAACATCTGGTACGAGACCGTCTATCTGTCGGGATTGGCCGGCATGGACGGGATCGTCCGGACTCGCCGCTACATGGCCATGGAAGGCAGCCCGAAACACCTGATCATCCATCAGTTCGCCGACGCCGCGGTTCTGAAATCAGCGGAGTGGCGGTCCTTGCGGGAGGATCCGGCTTGGAGCGCCTGCGAGGTCTGGCCTCGCGCGCCGGCGCTCTACGAGAAGGTTATTTCGATGCCGGGAGATTAATCTCGCGGGATTCGACGAATGCCACGGCCTGACCGGTCGGCGGGGTGCGCCCGGCCACCTGGCCGCAGGACCGCTTGGAGAATTTCCAGCTCGTGTTGTTGAGTTCGAACCCGCAGGTGGCGATCCGCATGCCGTGCGGCGTCTTCAGACAAACCTGCCCGCCGACCGGCACATCCTGACCCTTGTACCGGCACGAGCACGGCGCCCCCGCCTCGGCGGGAGCGCCAAGGCCAACCCCCAGTCCGATTGCCATGAGCGCCGCCAGAATTCGCATAAACAAATTTTAGCGGAACTGCGCGCGGAACCCAAATTCCGGGCTGATTGCGTTATACTTGTCCCATCAATTCCACTGGAGAGAAAATTCATGAAATACGTGCTTATCGGAACATTGGGCGCCGAATGGGCGGCTAAACAACAAGAGCGCACCGATGCCGCAAAGGCGAAGCTCGCCGAACTCGGGATTACGCTTGAATCGGTCTACTACGTTCAAGGAGCGTTCGACTTCGTCGATGTCGTCGATGCGCCGTCTTCAGAGGCGATGCTGGCCTTCTCGGTATGGTATTCGTCGCAGGGCTACGGCAAATTTGACACTCACCCGGCTTTCAGTCCCGACGAACTGAGCGCCGCGGTGGCCAAAGCCTAAGCCTCCTCGAGGGCGGCGCGCAGTTTTTCCAGTGCCTCCTCGAACTCGGGATCGCCGTAGGGGACGGGCGCGTGAGGCTCCCGCTCCCCCGGACCCCACACCGGATCGGGCCAGACAGGATCGCTTCTGTTGCGGCCGATCACGTGGACGTGGAGTTGGGGCACGTGGTGGCCGAGAGCGCCGACATTTATCTTGTCGGGGCTGAAGGCCGCCTTGATGGCCCGGGAGGCTCGGACGGTTTCGCTCATGAGCGTCGCCTGGTCATCGACGGCCAATTCGTAAATCTCCGTCACATCCGGAACCCGGGGAACCAGTATTACCCAGGGAAAACGGGAATCGTCGACGAACAGAACCGTCGATAACGCCCATTCCGCAATCACGGGGCGCCTTGCAAGACGCTCGTCCATGACGAAGCCGGTTCGTCTCATACGGTTGCCGTCGTCGCGTCGTAGGCGAACAACCAGTCGTAGCGCTCGAATATCCTGTCCGGCTGCCATTCACGGTCCACGTATTCCTTGGCCTCCGAGGGATCGGCGAGGGTGTGGTCGTGAAACCGGCGGGCGTTGTCGGCCGAGCCCAGCACCATCCTGGATGTGCGTTCGTGGCGGGCGCTTTCATAGCGCCCGAGCGCCTCCTCGACGGCGCCGCCCGCCGCCTCGAACGCCCGCATGAGCACGTAGCCGTCCTCGATGGCCGCGCAGGCGCCCTGAGCCAGCATCGGCACCATGGCATGACAGGCATCGCCCATCAGCGTCACCCGGCCGCTGGTCCAACTCTCCAGCGGCTCGCGGACCATGAATGCCCACTTGAAGGGTTCCTCGATCCGCTCGATCAGATAGTGGATGTCCTCGTGCCAGCCCTCGAAATCGGCGAAGAATTCTTCCTTGGAGCCCCGTGCCGTCCACGACTCCACCTGCCAGTCCTTCTCGCGGACGCCGACGAAGTTGAATATTTCGCCCCGGCGGAGGTGGTAGGTGATGCAGTGCCCGCCGGGACCCACCCAGTTGGTGCCGACCGGTGGAAACCGGTCCTCCGGCAGATCGTCGGCGGGCAGGACGCCGCGCCACGCCATGGAGCCGGTGAATACGGGATTGTCCTGGTGACCCAGGGCGGCGCGGATGGTCGAATGCACGCCGTCGGCGCCGATGAGGGCGTCGCCGCGCGCCTCGTTTCCGTTGTCGAATTTCAGGATCACGCCGCCGCCGTCCTGTTCGAACCCGGTACAGGCATGGCCGAGATAAATCGCATCCGGCTTTTCGCGGCGGACGGCGTCGACCAGCAATTCGTGCAGATCGGCGCGGTGGAAGGTGTAGTAGGGATAGCCATAGCGCTCGACGAAGGCCTGATCGAAGTCGAACAGGGGCCAGGTGTCGCCGGTGCTCCAGATGCGGATGACTTTGCCGTCGGGAATGGCGGCGATCCGCTCCAGGCCGTCGCCGAGGCCAAGGGCGCAGAGGACGCGGGTGGCGTTGGCGCTCACCTGAAATCCGGCGCCGACCTCGCCGAGCTCGGGGGCCTGCTCGTATATCTCGACATCGTACCCCGCCTGAAGCAGGGCGGCGCCGGCGGTCAGTCCGCCCATGCCGGCCCCGGCGATGAGGATTTTCGGCTTGGCGGCCATCACACGAGGATTTTGAACAGCCGCGCCGCGTTTTTCCCCAGCAGGCCGTCCCGCGCCGCCGCCGGTATCTTCCGGTTGCGCTTGATGAAGCCGACCGGGTCCTTCTCGCCGAAGGGATAGTCGGTGCCCATGAGGATGTGGCTTGCCGGCGCCTTGGTGGCGAGAAACGTCAGCATGTCCGGGTTGAACAGCACCGTGTCGAAATAGAATTTCCGGATATAGCTGGAGAATTCGCCCTTCAGCCCGGCGCCGTCCCGTCCGGTCCGGGAAGCAGAATCCTGACGTCCGGCGTAGTAGGGCAAAAAGCCGCCGCCATGGACAATGAGGACTTTCAGTTTCGGGAACTTGTCCATGATCCCCTCATAGACCAGGGACGACATGGCCAACGCCTCTTCGTAGGGCTGCCCCAAATTGAACGCTAGGCCGAATTTTCGAAGCCGCGGATCGGAGTTGCCGGCCGGATGGATGAAGATCGGGCAGTCCAACTTCTCCGCCGCCTTCCAGAACGGGAGGAATTTCGGATCGCCGATTTCCAGGTCGTTGACGACGGTGGAAATCTCAACCCCCCGGAGCCCGAGGTCGGTCACGCAGCGGGTCATCTCCCGGACCGCCCGCTTGGGATCGTGGAGGGGAACCAGACCGATACCGATCAGCCGGTCGGGGTGTTCGGCGACCATCTCCGCGGTTGCATCGTTGGTCATCCGGTCGATTTTGTGCGCCCGCGCCGCCGGGGCCCAATAGGTGGATTGATGAACGATGCTGGGCGAGATCACCTGCATGTCGACGCCCATGCGGTCCATGTCCCGGAGCCGCTCCCTGGTGCCCACCATGCGTGTCATGGTGCGCTGCGACTCCCTGGCCGCCCCCAGGCTGGTCCGGCCCTTCAGTCCGATGCGCGCGTGAAGACCGTGCTTCGAGGTGATTTCGAAGACCTCCGGCACCACGATGTGCGCATGGCAGTCGATTGTAACAGCCGGCTTTTTCGCCACGTTTACCTCCCCACACTACTGTTCGTCGTAACGAGATTAGAGCAGTTGCCGGCCGAATTGAACCACGGAGACGGTGAGGAGCGCCGCCATGCGCGGGGCGCATAGCTGCGTTTTCGGCGGAATGGACATTCATGGACATTCATGGACATTTGATGACACCCGTTTGGGAGGTACCCCCCGAATAGTTCGTACAAAATTGCATGGCTGGCCTCCAAATACGCAGAACGCCGCCCCGGTAATGGAGCGGCACTCGTCTACTCATTTAGCCCGGACGGACGCCGGGGCAAGGGGGCGAGGGAACAAAACGCGATTATCGTTATGTTGTCGTCATGCCCGGACTTGATCCGGGCATCCACGTGGATCACCGGGTCTGCGCCCGGTGATGACGGCCTGGTTTGATATGGAGCGCCGCCCCCGGCCCGGGCATGACGACTTGTCGGTTCACCCTCACCCCAACCCTCTCCCAGAGGGAGAGGGAGTCAAATCCCCTCTCCCCCTGAAGAAGAAGGGGGAGAGGGTGGCGCTTTAGCGCCGCGCGACGGCGGCGTGTCAATAGAGGAGGTGCCGCAATCCGATCACCGTCGCTGCGATAAGCACACTGCTGACGCCGACCAGCGGCGGCGACCAGCGCCAGCCGATGACATGGGCAGGTACGGCGGTGGCCCGCGACATGAACAACGTGGTTCCCGAGAACGGCGAAATCATGGTGCTCATGCCCCAGCATCCCATATAGGTGAGCCCGACGATCAGGTCCGGCAGCCCCAGCGCCGACGGGGGAAGGATGGCGCTCAGCGAGACCACCACGATGACCGCGTGCAGGCCGGCGGCGCTGGTGGCGACGAAGACGAGGATCAAGGCGACGATCCTGAGATCGGGGAAGGGGATGGCCGTGTGGACGAATTCGGCGACCGCGGCGGCCGGAAGCAGCGCGCCGACGCCGATCCCGAAAATGTTGGCGGCGACGAAGATGAGGGTTTCGTTCCGTAAGCCGGGCATCGCCGTCATCGCCCTCAACGCAAGTTCCCTGAACGGGTGGGCGCCGGATTTATGGGAGGCGAACCAGATCAACGCGAAGGGCGGCGCGACGATGCCGAGAATCACCGGAATCGGGGCGTCGAGAACCTCCACGAGAACCATCACGATTCCGATCAGCGATGCCAGCAGGGCAAGGGTGCGCAAGCCCTGACCCGCCCGCAGCGGAATGGCCTCGGCCGCTTCGGCCCGCGCGCCGGAGCGGTTTGCCGAAAATCGCGCCAGGCCCCACGACCCGATCATCAGCACGACGGCCATTCCGGCGCCCCAGGGCGCGAGGTCCCCCCAGGTAAGCGCGGGGAGGGCGACGAGGACCACGATTGTTCCGATGTAGAACGGCGACCAGCATGACGCGCTGGTGAATCCCTGCATGAGGGCCAGGGTCAGCCGCTTGCGGAGCGCCGGATCGGTGCCGGGCTTTTCGACGATGGTGGTGAGCAATCCGAGGCCGGCCAAATTCAGCACCGACCCCAACAGGTGAACGCCGCCGGTCAAATAGGCGAAGCGGCGTCCGGGGGGCTGCGAGACGATGGTTGCCCGGGTTGCCCGAAGGGCCGGGCTCCGGGCAACCGGCCACTGCATCCAGGTCACCGCGAAGAACAGAACCAGGAAGACGCGCGACCGGCTGATGCCCTCCAGCAGTCCGGACTGCCAATCCCCGGCCGCCGCCAGAGCCGCGATGCCCAGGCCCGCGAGCACCATGCCCGAAATCTGCTGAGGCCTCGGGATGCGGCGGAATTCAAGAGCAAGATAGAGAACGATGCAAAGCGCCGCGAGCGAGGGGAGGACATGTCCGCCGGCGAAGGCGCCGATGATCGTGATCACGGCGATGGCGCTGAACAACCAGGCGGCAACGGGGATGGCGGTTTGGGGCAAGTCGGGAAACGCGGTGTGGGAGACGCCGGCGGAGCTTGACTTCGCCGGTTGATCAGTGCGGACGCCGCTGCTGCATGAAGCGATAGCGGCTGTCCGACGTAATCGTGACATCCATGTCTTCGCCGTTGCGGCGCAGGTTCAGCAGGACCTCCGTGCCGGCGCCGCCCAATCCCCATATCATCCGGTACATTTCGCTCAGCCGGGTCACCGGCTGATCGGCGACCCCGGCGACGAGATCGCCGGCCTCGACACCGGCGATATCGGCCGGGCCCTCGGGGATGACCCCGGACACGAACAGCCGGCGCATGGCCTCGGACGTGTACATGCCCAGCCAGGGCCGCGGCTCGACATCGGCGAACCCCTTGTTGATCAGATCGTCGAGGATCGGTTCGAGAAGATCGATCGGAACGAACATGTTGCCGGGACTGTCCTTGCTCCCGGGCTCCGCGTCGTTCACCCACAACGAGCCGACGCCGACCAATTGGCCGGACCCGTCGATCAACGCCGCCCCGGACCAGTTTGGATGAATCGGCGCGGTAAAGATGGCGTGGTCCAGCATGTACTCCCAGGACCCGGCGAATTCGCGCCTCGAGACGACGGCGCCCGATATGGCGTGGTCGGCGCCGCCGTACGGCGCGATAATCGCCGGGTCGCCTTCGCGAAGCGTTTTCGAACTGCCCCGCGGCAAGGGCGGGACATCGGGCGCCTCGAGCGCTCGGATCACCGCGAAGCCGCTCTCGTGGTTGTAGCCCAGGAGCTCGGCTGCCAGGGTCCGGCCGCCGCGGCCGTGAAGGACGATCTCGTCGGCGTCGACCACCAGATAGCCGATGGTCAGCATCAGCCCGCCGCCGCCGATGACGATCGCATTGCCCTGCCGCTCGGTCCCCAGCGTCCGCGCCGAGAAGGCCTCCTCGGGAACTTCCGAGGTCAGCCGGAAGACGGATGACAGCGTCTGGTCGAGATCGAAGGGAAGGTCGGATTGGTCGGGGTGCGGCGCGAGGCGCAGCGAAGGATCGAGCAGGTGCAGCAGTCCGCTTGGCCGGTGTCCGTTGGCCTTTTCGATGCCGTTCGCCATCAGAAGATTCCGCTCCCCGCAGGTCTTGGTTTTGTCTTGGCTAAACAGTAGCGTTCCGCCGCACCAAGTGGCCAGCCCTATTTGGCCGGAAACTGCGCTAGGGCCCGGGTGCCGGGCTGTCGGCGGAGGTGCGCCTCCGGATCATTCCGGCGATGAGGACGGCGCGGCACAAGGTCCCTCTCCCCTGGAGGGAGAGGGATGCGAAGGCTTGGCGAGAGAAGCGAGCCTAGCCGTAGCTGGGTGAGGGGGATTGTCGATCCACCCCCACCCTCATCTTCACCCCCACCCCAACCCTCCCCCGTTCCAGCCTTCGTAGCCGAAGGCTACTTCGGCGGAGTAGGCCAAGGGGGAGGGAGTTTCGCTGGGTGCCCTCGCCTCGTCAGGGGCAAAGCTTGAACCGCAAATCCGCAAAAACGGGAATCCCCTAATCGAGTACAGACCCTACGGCCCGGGTGCCGGGCTGTCGGCGGAGGTGCGCCTCCGGATCGTTCCGGCAGCGCGTTCGCGGCGCGCGACGTATGTGGTGGCGCCGACGATGATTGCGCCGCCGACCCAGGTCCACAGATCGGGGAACTCGGCGAAAAAGAAATATCCAATGGCCGCCGCCCAGACCAGGCGCGTGTAGTGAAGCGGTTCGACGGCGCTGACGTCCGAGTATCTGAACGCCTGCACCATCGTCAGGTGAGCGGCGCCAACCAGAAGGCCAATGGCGGCGAGCCACAGTATCTGTTCCAACGTCGGCTGCTGCCAGAACCAGATGGCGAAAGCAAAGGTGATCGGGATCTGCAACAGCGCCACATACGCACCGCACGTCGCCGGGCTGTCGTACCGTGTGAGAAACTTGGCGAAGATCTTGGTGCCGGCGCCGAAGCACCCGCCGGCAAGCACGAAGATGAACCCGAGGGAGAATTCCTCGAAGCCCGGCCGGATAATGACCAGCGCGCCGATGGCCCCGATACCCATCGCCACCCATCGCCGGGGCCCTACTTGCTCGCCGAGGAACAGGATTGCCGCCAAGGTCAGGAAAAGCGGACCCGTCTGCGCCAGGGCGACGGCGTCTCCGAGCGGGGTCAGGAATAGCGCGGTGTACCAGCACATCACCGCCGCCGCGTTGAAAAAGGACCGGACGAAGTGGATGTGGAACT
Organism: Rhodospirillales bacterium; assembly: GCA_022823235.1. Classification (GTDB taxonomy): domain Bacteria; phylum Pseudomonadota; class Alphaproteobacteria; order Rhodospirillales; family UBA2165; genus JAJDXO01. The sequence continues at coordinate 30,467 of JAJDXO010000049.1, read as the reverse complement.
TGGGCGTCTTCATGGCGCCGATCCCGTTTCGGATCAGCCAGGGAACGTAGAACAGGAATGAGAAGACGTTTGAGAAGAAGGCGATTTCGGTCGGATGCAGGCCTCCGCTGAGCAGACGGACAATGCCGTGGGAGGCGGTAAACAAAAAGACCGCGGCCAGCGTAAAGCCGGCCCCGAGCAGGTAGGATTGCCGGGTCCCGGCAGGCGCAACCGTCGGGACGGTATCGGACATGGGCGCTCCAGGCGTTCGGGCGTTTGGGCGCCCATCGCCATAAGACAGTCCGCCCCGCTCAAAGGCAAGGCCCGCCGGCGACGGCGCCGGGGATTGCCGGAAGGGATCGGCGGAAATCGCGGCTCTTGCCCGCGGCGGCCCCGGCGGTTGGCGTCTTGCAGACCCGCGCGGAGACCGATATCACCGGGAGGGTTGAATTTCGGGCCGGGGAGAAGCACATGGCGCGCGCCGCCGACATATTGGTCGAGACAATGGGATTGCACGGGATCGACCGGGTCTTCTGCGTTCCCGGCGAGAGCTATCTCGCGGTTATCGACGCCATGTACGACGCCCCCCATATCGACGTCGTGACCACCCGGCACGAGTCGGGGGCAACCCTGATGGGCGTCGCGGACGGCAAGATGACCGGACGGGCCGGGGTCGCCATGGTCAGCCGGGGGCCCGGCGCGACCAATGCCTCCATCGGCGTTCACGTCGCCGAGCAGGATGCGGTCCCTCTGGTTCTGTTCATCGGGCAAGTGGCCCGCGCGGACCTTGGCCGCATGGCGTTCCAGGAAGTCGACTACCGGCGCTTTTTCGGCGGCATGGCCAAGCATGTGGTCGAGGTGACGGACGCCGAAGCGCTCCCCGAGGAGACGGCGAAGGCGTTCGCCGCCGCCGAAGGCGGGACGCCCGGTCCGGTGGTCGTTTCGCTGCCCGAGGATATGCTGCTCGACGACATAAGCGCGCCGGCGGCGGCGCGCGCGGGCAGCGATCTTCCCGTGCCCGACGACCGGCAGATCGCCGAGATCGCCCGGCGGCTCGCGGCCGCCGAGCGCCCGCTGCTGATCGCCGGCGGTCAGATCGACCAGGGCGGCGGGCGCGACGCCTTGCGGGCGGTCAGCGAGGCGTGGCAGGTCCCGGTCGCCGCCGGCTGGCGCCATCAGGATCTGTTCGACAACACGCACCCGAATTATGCCGCGCACATGGCTTTCAACATGCCGGCCGAGTTCGAGCGGACATTGAACGAGGCGGATCTGGTCATGGCCGTCGGCTCCAGGCTGGGGGACGTAACCACGCAGGGCTACGCCATTCCCAAGGCGCCCAAACCGGACCAGCCGTTGATTCACGTTCACCCCGATGCGGCGCAACTCGGGCGGGTTTATGAAACCGACCTGGAAATCAACGCCGACGGAACGGCGGTTTTGGAGGCCTTGGCGAAAATGAACGCCAAGCCCGCGCCCGATGGGAGGCCGGCCTGGATCGCCAGGGCCCATGATCTGGCGGCGAGCCGGATGGCGTGGGATTTCCCCCGCGCCGACGACGGGGTGGTGTTCGGAAACGTCATCAAGGGGCTGGCCGGCGCGCTGAACGACGACGCCGTCATCGCCAACGACGCGGGCAATTTTTCGACCTGGCTGCACCGGTTGTTTCCGTTCAAGCCCACCCACAAATTCCTGGGCGCCGTCGCCGGGGCCATGGGCTTCGGGGTGCCCGCGGCAGTGGCGGCCGGTCTTCGCCATCCGGACCGGCAAGTCGCCTGCCTGGTCGGCGACGGGGGATTTCAGATGACGGGCAACGAGATGTCGGTGGCCGTGGAGCGCAATCTGCCGATCCGCATCTTCGTCTCCAACAACGGCAGCCTGGGCACTATCCGGCTCTATCAGGAGAAGGATTACCCGGGCCGGACCATCGCAACCGATCTGCCCAATCCGGATTTCGCCGCCATGGGTGCGGCTTTTGGTCTGACGGCGTTCAAGATCGAAACCGAGGACGACGTGGCGCCGGTGATCGAAAAGGCGATGGCCGTCGATGGGCCGGTTCTGGTCGAGGTCGCCACCAGCCTCGAATATCTCGCGGCCTATTCCCGCATGTCGGCTCTCAAGGCGGCGGCGCAATAGGAAGGCGGCCCCTCGTCATCAACAAAGAAATGTCGTTGCCGGGATTGGGCCCGGCGTTCGAATTGGTATACTGGCGCCATTCATCGAAAATTTCTTTCGGAGCCGGCACCTCAATCGATGCCGGGCCGCCCAGGAGGGGGACTCATTAATGGATACACGGACGATCGGGGTTATCAGCCCCGGTGACATGGGACATGTCGTCGGCGGGATGCTCGGCGGCCAGGGGCATCGGGTGCTGACCGTACTGACGGGCCGGAGCGAACTCACCAGGGAACGCGCCGGGCGATCGAATATGGAGGACGCCGGCGATCTCGGAAGCCTTGTCCGGGAGGCTTCCATGGTGCTCTCCATCATGCCGCCCGAAAACGCCCTCGGGTTCGCGGCCGATGCGGCGGCGGCGATGTCGGCAACGGGCGCCCGGCCGCTGTTCGTGGATTGCAACGCCGTTTCGCCGGCGACGACGCTGGCCATTGCCGAGGCCATGAGCGGCGCCGGTGCGGATTTCGTGAAGGTGGGGATTATCGGTCCGCCGCCCGGCCGCGGCCCCAAGACAAGGTTCTATGCCGGCGGGGCGTCGGTAAGCGAAATCGCGTTCATGGACGGCGAGGCCGTTTCCGTCATCGACATGGGACCGGAGATCACCCGGGCCGCCGCCATCAAGATGTGCTACGCGGGAATGACCAAGGGCAAAATGACGCTCCACACCGCGGTACTGCTCGCCGCCGAGTTGCTGGGTGTCGGCCGGGAATTGCAGGCGGAGATTTCGAAAAGCCAGAAGGCCGATTGGGAGATGATGACCGCCCGGGTGCCGTTTTACGCTTGCGATGCCGGCCGCTGGTCCGGGGAAATGGATCAGATTTCCGAAACCTTCGGCGCCGCCGGCCTCACGCCCAATCTGCACAAGGGCGCCGCGGAGGTCTTCCGGCTGCTCGATTCGTCGCCGTTGGGGGCCGAGACCCGCGAAACGCTGGATAAATCGAGAACCTTGCAGCAAACCCTCGACATCTACGCGGAAACCGTGACCGGGCGGAAGGCGGCGGAATAGAAGTTGCGGACGCAGCTGTCCGAGTTTCGGTCGGCGTGCCGAATTGGCTCGCAGTATAGGGACGTCTTGACTATAAGGGCGCCCGCGCGAAGGCGGCGAATGCCGTCGAGACACCATAGGGAATACGAAGGGGAATACGATTATGGAGATGAGCGGCGAATACACCATCCCGGCGCCACGCGAAAAGGTATGGGAGGCGCTGAACGACCCGGAGGTTCTCAAGCAGTGCATCGACGGCTGCCAAAGCCTCGAACAGACGTCGGATACCGAGTTCCAGGCGAAGGTGACGGCGAAGGTCGGACCGGTAAAGGCCACCTTCAACGGCAAGGTCAATCTCTCGGATATCGATCCGCCCAACGGCTATACCATCTCCGGCGAGGGCCAGGGCGGCGTCGCGGGATTCGCCAAGGGCGGCGCGGAGGTCAGGCTTTCGGGCGAGGGCAACGAGACGGTCCTGAACTACGAAGCCAATGCGGAGGTTGGGGGAAAGCTGGCGAGCGTCGGCAGCCGGCTGGTCCTCGGCGTCGCCAAGAAGACCGCCGATGATTTCTTCTCCAAGTTCAGCGACATAGTCGGTGGCGGGGAAGAAACGGCCGAGGCGCCCGCCGCGCCCGCCGAGGCGGCTCCGGCGGAGCCCGAACCCGCTTCCGCTCCGGCCGGGAAGCCGAAGGCCGGGATTTCGCCGGCCGTCTGGGTGGTCGGGGCCATCGTGGTGATTGCCGTGGCGGCCTGGCTCCTCGGCGGCGGTTGATCGGCTTCCAGAGCCGAATCATTAAAAAAGCCGGCGTAAACGGCTGAATTCTCACCATAAGTTTATCCGGAATTCGGGCCAAAAATCCGATTTTGCTTGATTTTTGACCATTTTTTTGTAATGCTATGACCATCGAACGGCTGGGGTTGCCGCATTTGGGACCCTTTGCCGTCGGCGGCCCGACAAGACATGTGGGCCAAACGGCATGTTGCTTCGTATGGAGGATGTGACCCATGAGACGAATTTGTCACCTCAGTCCCGAATAGGCACCGGTTTCCCGAGAAAACGGGAAACGACGTTTTGTCGCCGAGTGTGAACTCGGTGACAGAAGCCACCACCACCGGCGGATTAAACTCCGCGGAACGTGACGCGGGAAAGGACAACGACAATGAGCGCAATTACTTTACCGGTTGTATCCGAGGGACCTGGACTTGCCCGGTACCTCAATGAAATCAAGAAGTTTCCGTTGCTGACGGCCGACGAGGAATACATGCTCGCCCAGCGGTTTCGCGAGCACGGCGAAACCGAGGCGGCGCATCAGCTTGTCACCAGCCACCTGCGCCTGGTCGCCAAGATCGCCATGCAGTATCGCGGCTACGGATTGCCGGTTTCGGACCTTATTTCCGAAGGCAATATCGGCCTGATGAAGGCGGTGAAGAAGTTCGAACCGGAACGGGGTTTCCGGCTGTCGACCTACGCCATGTGGTGGATCAAGGCATCGGTCACCGAACATGTCCTGCGCTCATGGTCATTGGTCAAGATGGGCACCATGGCGGCTCAGAAAAAGCTGTTTTTCAGCCTGCGCAAGGCGAAGGCCCGTCTTCAGATTCTTGATGCGGGAGAGCTCGAGCCCGAGCAGGCGGAAGCCCTGTCCAAGCAGTTCGGCCTCTCCGCCGAGGATATCCTCAACATGAACCGCCGCATGTCGGCCCGGGACTATTCCCTCAATGCACCGGTTTCCGAGGACGGCGACAGCGTCGAGTTCATGGATACCCTGGTCGACGAGAGCCCGTCGCCCGAAGCCATTGTCGCGCAGCGCGAAGAGGCCGGTATCCACAACGAAATGCTGCAGGCCGCTCTTGCCGAATTGCCCGAGCGGGAGCGGCACATATTCATCGAGCGCCGGCTCAAGGATGACCCGATGACGCTCGAGCAACTGGGCGAGGTATACGGCATCAGCCGCGAACGCGTCCGGCAGCTGGAAGTGCGGGCGTTCGAGAAGGTTCAGAAGGCCGTCATCCAGTCCGCCCGCGCCGCCTAGGCGGTCGGCCTGCGGCGCTTCGGGAAAAAAGTCGGACACACTACTTGACGCTCTGAAATCATTGACCTAAATGATCGGCGCTCTCGGCGAGAGAGCGCCGGTTTTTTGTACCGGCGTCCGTGAACAGAGACCAATTCGAACGACCGGTCCCTGGGCCGGGATTGCGCTCCGATCCAATCGGATCGACGCCGTTTGGGAGGTGGCAAAAGAAATGTCTGAACAAGCTCCGATGATAGTGTTGGAGAACCTGACCAAGCGGTTTGGTCCCTTTACCGCGGTCGACGGTATTTCCCTGAACGTTTCCAAGGGCGAGGTGCTGGGATTCCTCGGGCCCAACGGCGCCGGCAAGTCGACCACCATGCGCATGGTCACCGGGTTCCTGCCCATCACTTCCGGCGCCGCCGGCGTATGCGGGTTCGATGTGGCCAACCAGCCCCAGGAGGCCCGCCGGCGGGTCGGGTACCTGCCCGAAGGCGCGCCGCTCTACGGCGACATGGCGACCCGCAACTTCCTTGGCTTTATCGCCGAGGCCCGCGGGTTCACGGGCGCCGACAAGACGGACCGGGTCGACCACGCGGTAAAGCGTCTGGCCCTCGAAAGCGTGGTCAATCAGCCCATCGACACGCTCTCCAAGGGCTACAAGCGCCGTGTCGGCCTGGCGCAGGCCATTTTGCACGACCCGGATGTGATGATCCTCGACGAGCCCACCGACGGTCTCGATCCCAACCAGAAGCATCAGGTGCGTGAGCTCATTCAGGAGATGGCGGCGGAGAAGGCCATCATCATTTCCACTCACATCCTGGAAGAGGTGACGGCCGTTTGTTCCCGCGCGACCATCATCGCGCGCGGCAGGATCGTGTTCGACGGCACGCCGGATGAACTTCAAAGCAAGGCGCCGCATCACAACGCGGTTGCGGTGCGTCTCGCGAATGCCGACGGCACGGCCATCCGCGATGCGCTTGCCGGCCTGCCGGACGTCGAGCGGGTCGAACAGCCGGATGGCGCTTCCACCCTGATGGTCATTCCCAGGAACGGCGCGTCCATTGTCGAACAGGTCGGCGGACTGGTCCGTGATCGCGGCGCGGAGGTGGATGAGCTCTATGTCGAGCGCGGCCATTTGGACGACGTTTTCCGCCAGCTGACGCTGTCCGAATAAGCGGGTCCGGGAGAAAGAAAAAATGCACAGTGTTTGGGTGATCACGAAGCGCGAGCTTGCGGCCTATTTCTCGACGCCGCTGGCCTACGTCTTCATCGTCATATTTTTGGGCCTGAGCGGCGCGCTGACCTTCTTCATGGGTGCGTTTTTCGAGCGCGGCCAGGCGGACCTGCAATCCTTCTTCAGTTTCCATCCCTGGCTCTATCTGTTCCTGATCCCGGCCGTCGCCATGCGGCTGTGGGCCGAGGAACGGAAAAGCGGCACCAACGAATTGCTGTTGACGCTGCCGGTTCCCACCTGGGCGGCGGTCATCGGCAAGTTCCTGGCCGCCTGGGCGTTCATCGCCATCGCCCTGATCCTGACCTTTCCGTTGTGGATTACCGTCAACTGGCTGGGCGAGCCCGACAACGGGGTGATCCTCGCCGCCTATATCGGCAGCCTGATCATGGCCGGCGGCTATCTCGCCATCGGCTCCTGCGTTTCGGCGGCGACCAAGAACCAGGTCATTGCCTTCATCGTCGCGGCGGTGGTGTCGTTCCTCTTCCTGATGAGCGGCGTCGAACTGGTGCAGTCGTTCTTCCAGGGCTGGGCGCCGCTGTTCGTCACCGAAGCCATCAAGTCGATGAGCTTCCTGACCCACTTCAATGACATCATCCGGGGCGTCATCGATCTCCGGGACGTGGTGTTCTTCGGCTCGGTGATTGGCGTCTTCCTGTACGTCAACGCGGCCATCGTTGACTTAACCCGAGGTTCGTGAGACCGGTCATGCAATTCCTGACGAATATGGATCGAAAGAAAATGACCGTCGCCAGCCTTGCCGTGGCGGTGGTGTTTCTGTTTTTCCTCAACATTCTGGTCAGCACCGAGGTGACCGATTCCCGGCTCGACTTGACCCAGAATAAGCTGTTCACCTTGTCGGACGGCACCCGCGAGGTGCTCGATCAGATCGACGAACCGATCAAGATGCGGTTCTACTTCTCGCGCAAACTGGCCGAGATCAGCCCGCAGCACGGCATTTACGCGACCCGGGTGAGGGAGCTTCTGGAAAACTACGCCAAGGCCGCGGGGGGTGACATCGATCTCGAGATCATCAATCCCGAGCCGTTCTCGGTCGAGGAAGACGACGCGGTCCGGTTCGGCCTCCAGGGCATTCCATTGGACCAGACGGGCGAACGCGGCTATTTCGGCCTGGTCGCCACCAATTCGACCGATGACCGGGAGATGGTGGCGTTCTTCGATCCGTCCCGTGAACGGTTCCTGGAATATGATCTGACCCGGATGGCTTTCGATCTGGCGGCGCCGAAAAAGAAGACCGTCGGCCTCCTGACCTCGCTGCTGATTGAGGCGGACCCGATGCTTCAATACAAGCCCTGGCCGCTGCTCAATCAGATCAATCAGTTCTTCCAGGTCAAATCGGTCGCCAGCGATGTCTCCAAAATCGATGACGACATCGACGTCCTGCTGATGATCCATCCGAAGATCACCCAGGAAAAAACGCTTTACGCCATCGACCAGTTCATCATGCGGGGCGGCAAGGCGGTGGTGTTCGTCGATCCCCACAACGAAACCGCCCGCATGTCGCCGCAATTGCCGCCGGGCGCCGGCACGTCGGATCTCGAAAAGCTGTTCAAGGCCTGGGGCATCGAATACGACCCCGACAACTTCGTCGGCGACCGGGCGACGGCGGTGCGGGTGAGCGCCCAGGTCCAGGGCAGGGACGTCATCTCCGACTATGTATCCTGGCAGTTGCTCGATCAGCGCCATATCGCCGCGGACGACATCGTGACCGGCCAGCTGACCGCCATGTCGGTGGCGAGCCCCGGCGCGATCGGTGTTGCCGAGGGTGCCGGCCTGCAGATGACGCCGTTGATCCAAAGCACGCCGATCAGCGCCAAGGTGAGCGTCGACAAGCTCCAGGGCGAGCCCGATCCGGCGGCGATCCTTCGCGATTTCAAGCCCGACAACAACGTCTACACCTATGCCGCCCGGTATCGCGGCAAGGTCAAGAGCGCCTTCCCCGACGGGCCGCCCAAGCCCGAGGAGAAGGAGGGCGAAGAGGCCAAGAAGGAAGACGAGGAGAAGGGCCCGGGTCCGCATGTGGCGGAATCCGAGGGGGACATCAATCTGGTGGTGTTCGCCGATACTGATTTGCTGAGCACCCGTTTCTGGCTTCGCGAGCAGGAATTCTTCGGCCAGCGCCTGGCGGTGCCGGTCTCAAACAACGCCGATTTCCTGGTCAACGCGGCGGAGAATTTGAGCGGCAGCGAAGCGCTGATCGGGCTGCGCAGCCGAGGCCTCTCCAACCGTCCGTTCTTCAAGATCGTCGAGCTGCAGAACCAGGCGGAGGACCGGTACCGCCAGACCGAACGGCAGCTCACCACCAAACTCAAGGACCTGGAGGAAAAACTCAGCGGTCTCAAGGTGGATGAGAGTCAGGACAACAAGATCATCCTCACCGCCGAACAGCAGCGCTCTTTCGACAATTTCCGCGCCGAGATGCTCGATGTCCGGAAGCAGCTTCGCGACGTGCAGCATGCGCTGCGCAGCGACATCGAGGCGCTGGATACCCGGCTGAAGATCATCAACATCTGGGTGATGCCGATCATTATCGCCCTGGTGGCGGTCGTGCTGGCGGTGATCCGCCGGCGCCGCTACAAGCAGGCGAGCGCGGCCTGAACCTCACGTTGTCCGAATTAAATGTGTAGGAAACGACCATGAGCCCCAAATCGTTCGTTGGATTTACGCTGATCACGGCGGTGATCGTCGTCGCGGCGTCGTTCTCCATCGTCTCCCGCTACGGCGACGCCGGTTCGTCCGGGACGGATGAGCGCCTGTTCCCCGGGCTGACCGCCCAGGTCAACGAGATCACCGAGGTAAACTACAAGGACAAGGATCTCACGCTCGCCGTCAAACGGGACGGAGACAACTGGGCGATCACCGACCGCGACAATTACCTCGCCGATCCCGAAGTGGTGCGCAATATGCTGGTCGGCCTTTCCGAACTGCGCCTGGGCGAGCCCAAGACCAAGGTCAAGGAGCGCTACAGCCGCCTCGCGGTGGAGGACATTACCGAGAAGGACGCGCGCTCGCGCCTGGTGACCCTGAAGACCGGCGGCGGCGATACGGTTGCCGAGGTCATCGTCGGCCGTGAAACCCAGGATGTGGCCGGCGGAACCGGGATCGGCGTCTATGTGCGCAAGCCGGGCGAGGAACGCGCCTGGCTGGCGAGCGGCCGCCTCACCGTGCCCGCGGCGGTCAAGGATTGGGTGAGCCCCGAGTTCATGAATGTGGACGCCAAGCGCATTGCCGGCGCCACCATCCGGCACGCCGACGGCGACGTGATGGAGATTGAGCGGATTACGCCGACCGGCAGCAAGTTCCGCATCGTCGGGCTGGACCCCAATGCCAAGGTCAAGTTCGCGTCCGATGTCGACAATGTCGCCGATGCTCTGGAAAACCTGGAACTCGAAGACATCAAGAAAGCGGGGGACGTGGAATTCCCGGCGGACAAGCTGGTCAAGACCGAGTACCGGACCGCCGACGGCCTGATCATCAGCGCCGAGTCGTTCGAATCCGAGGATACCTTCTTCTGGGCGCGGTATAAGGCGCGGTCCGCCGACGACGCGTCGCCCGAGATGAAGGCCAAAGCGGAGAAGGAAGCCGCCGGGATCAACGCCCGCGTCTCGCCCTGGGTCTATCGGATTCCGGCGTTCAAGTACCGCTATATGAGCCGCCGGGTAAAGGACGTGCTCGAGGAAGAGAAAAAGAGCTAGGCTCCGGACTCCGGACTCGATTGAGCCGCCATACGAGTGTCGCGGCGGTGGGGAAGGCGCGGCACAAAGTCCCTCGTCTCCTTCCGGGAGTTGAGAGCTAAAGGAAAATCCCCCTCCCCCTTGACGGGGGAGGGTTGGGGTGGGGGTGATGCGGCAATCCCCCTCACCCAGCTACGGCTAGGCTCGCTTCGCTCGCCAAGCCTCCGCATCCCTCTCCCTCCGGGGGAGAGGGTCAAAAAAAGACTCCCCCATTCGCCCCATCAGGGGAAGAGGGGCGCAAGAACGGGACTCCCCTGATCGAGTCCGGACCCTAGATTACCGCCTCGTCGCGGAGGCGGGCCCGCTCGGCCTCGTCCATATCCAGGAGTTCTTCGAGGATTTCGTCCGTGTGCTGTCCCAGCAGCGGCGGCGCATGCCGGTAATCGACCGGACTTTCCGACATATTGATCGGACTGCCGATCAGGTGGACGGGCGCCGACCCGGCGCCGGGGTGGGGCATTTCGATTTCCATGCCGCGGGCCCGAACCTGCGGATCCTCGAAAACCTCGTCCAGGCGGTTGATCGGGCCGCAGCTGATGTTGATGGAATCGAGGCCCTCCAGCCAGTAGGCCGAGGTTTGCGCCTTGAATACGTCGGCGAGCTTCGGCACCAATTCCTCCCGATTGCGGACCCGTCCTTCGTTCGCGGCGTATCGTTCGTCCGTCGCGAGATCCGCAATGCCGGCGAACTCGCAGAAGCGCAGCCACTGCTGGTCGTTTCCGACGGCGACGACGATATTGCCGTCGGCGGTCTCGAAGACCTGATAGGGCACGATATTGGGGTGTGAGTTGCCGATCCTGTCCGGCACCTCGCGGCCGGCGAGATAGTTGAGACCCTGATTCGTCAACGTGGCGACGGTCGCATCCAGCAGGCTGACATCGATATGCTGGCCCTCGCCGGTGACCTCGCGGTGGCGGAGCGCCGCGCAGACCGAGACCGCCGACCACATGCCGGTCATCACGTCGGAGATCGGGACGCCGACCCTGAGCGGTTCTCCCTCGGCGGCGCCGGTGATGCTCATCAGACCGCCCCGTCCCTGGACGAGGAAGTCGTAGCCGGGCTTGTCGGCATCCGGCCCGGTATGACCGAAGCCGGTAACCGAGCAGTAGACGAGGCCCGGGAAGTCATCCTTGAGTTGGCGGTACCCGAGTCCGTATTTGTCGAGCGCTCCCTTCTTGAAGTTCTCCACCAGCACATCCGATTTGGCGATCAGCGAGCGGGCGATTTCCTGACCGGCGCTGCCGGTCAGATCCAGTGTGACGGACCGCTTGTTGCGGTTGGCGGCCTGGAAATAGGCCGCTTCCTTCGTCTCGTTGCCGTCGCCGTCCCGGATGAACGGCGGCCCCCACTTCCGGGTATCGTCCCCGGTGCCCGGGCGCTCGATCTTGATGATGTCGGCGCCGAGGTCGCCCAGAATTTGCGTACAGGTGGGGCCCGCAAGAATCCGCGTCAAATCGAAGACGCGCAATCCCGATAACGGGCCGGAGGGGGATCCAGGCATGAAATTTCCTCGCTCAGCGTGGTGGCTATTTCAACGAGCCGAAGAACGTAAGCGTTCGTTCGTGGGCCTTCCGGGCTTCTTCGGCAACGTAGTGAGATGGCCGATGGGTGTTACAGAAAGCGTGTCCGGCATCGTACATGTAGATGCTGACATGCGGGATGCCGATGAGCGAGGCATGAATCCGGTTCCGGTCTTCGACCGGAAACGCGTCGTCGTGTTCGCCCATATGCATCATCAAGGGGCAGCCGATGTTCTTGCCCTCGTCGAGAAACTCGTGAATCTGGGTGCCGTAATACGAAACCGCCTTGTCGATCTCCAGCCGGGTCGAGGAGAGATAGGCAAACGTGCCGCCGAGGCAGAAGCCGGTAACCGCCGTCCTGCCGTTGCAGGCCGGCAGCCCGCATAGATGACGGAGCAGCGCGCCGATATCCGAAACGCCCTTGCCGTGATCGATTGCACCCCGGTAGGCGAGGCCCTGTCGGCGCTGCTCGGGCGCGTCGTGGTCGGCAACGAAGTTGGGTTCCAGCCGCCAGAACATATCTGGCGCCGCGACCATATAGCCTTCGGCGGCGAACATGTCCGCGGTCTCCTTGATCCAGTCGGTAATCCCGAAAATCTCTTGAACCAGTACCAGGGCCGGGCCGGGCTCCGCCGGCGGCGGCGCCAGGTAGGCATCGAAAGCGCCCCCGTCGTCGGCTTGGATCTGGATGGTTGTGCCGGAACTGTTCATTTGCGACTGCCGTAACGTCTCGGGCTCGGGGCGGCGGATTGCATCAAATCGGCCGCGACCCGTCAAGGCGGACAAAAAGTCGATGAATATCCGTCACTTAGTGGACAATTTTGGCGCCGGTGCAATGGGCCGGCCAGTCTCCGGTGCTGTGGATAACCCTGTCGATAATTGAGCGCGGGCAGGCGGTCCGATCGGGCGGGAGAATCCGGGACTTGACTACCCTTTTGAGGCGAACGCCATAAGCTGCTGAAATTAAAAACGAAATTTAAACGGCTCAAAACCCGCCCTTCCGCGCCGCGCAATTTCCATTGATATTTCAGCAATTTAACCGGTGTGCAAAACTTCCAACTCCAGGAACAGTATTCGAACCGGATTTGACGAAAATTTGAGTATTCCCAAGGGGCGGAACCGGATGATGAAATGTGACAAAACTGTGGCGGATCGCCGGCAAGTCCGCGGGGAGAATATTGGATCGGATTTACGTTCGCTTGGGATATTCCCAAAACGGCTCTACTAAAACCTTCCCATGAATTCTTTGCGATTACTTTTCGCCGCTTCCCGCGACGGTCTGGAAACTGCTCTGGAATAAGCCGGCGCTTAACGGGGAAGTTCGGAGTGGCCCATCAAATATTCGTCAATCGCGCGGGCGCACTGCCGGCCTTCGCGGATTGCCCACACGACCAGGGATTGGCCGCGCCGCATATCACCGGCGGCAAACACGCCTGCGATGGAGGTGTGATAGTTCTCGGTGTCGGCGGAGACATTGCCGCGCCCGTCGAGATCGACTTTCAGGTCTTCGATCATTCCGTCGTGGACAGGATGGACGAAGCCCATGGCCAACAACACGAGGTCCGCCTTGATGACTTCTTCCGAGCCGGAAACCTCCGACATCCGCATCCGGCCGGAATCGTCCGGCTGCCATTCGACCCGGACGGTTTCGAGGCCGGTGACCTTGCCGTCCTCTCCCGTGAACGATTTGGTGGTCAAGGCCCAGTCGCGGCTGGCCCCTTCCTCGTGCGAGGTTGAGGTGCGGAGCTTCATCGGCCAATTGGGCCAGGTCAGCTCCTTGTTTTCCCGCTCCGGCGGTTTCGGCATGATTTCAATCTGGGTGACGCTGGCCGCCTTGTGGCGGAACGATGTGCCGACGCAGTCCGAGCCGGTATCGCCGCCGCCGATGACCATGACGTGCTTGTCGGTTGCCCAGATTTCCTTGTTGGTGCTGAACGGTTCTTCGGCGACCCGGCGGTTCTGCTGGGTCAGGAAATCCATGGCGAAGTGGATGCCGTCAAGCTCGCGTCCCGGGACCGGCAGGTCACGGGGCTGTTCGGCGCCGCCCGCCAAGGCGACCGCGTCGAACCGGTCGAAAATCTCCTTGATGGGCGTGTCGACCCCGACATGGACCCCGGTCTTGAACGTGACGCCTTCGGCCGCCATCTGGTCGGCCCGGCGGTCGATCAGATGCTTCTCCATTTTGAAGTCCGGGATTCCGTAACGCAGCAGACCGCCGATGGTCCGGTTCTTCTCGAACAGCGTCACGTCGTGGCCGGCCCGGGCCAGCTGCTGGGCGCAGGCCATGCCCGCCGGGCCCGATCCGATGACCGCAACCGTCTTGCCGGTCTTATGGGAGGGACATTGCGGCTCGATCCACCCTTCCGACCAGGCGCGGTCGACGATGGCGCACTCGATGGTCTTGATGGTCACCGGTTCGTCGATGATATTCAGGGTGCAGGCGGCCTCGCAGGGCGCCGGGCAGATGCGGCCGGTAAATTCGGGGAAGTTGTTCGTCGAGTGGAGGACGTCGCTCGCCCGTTTCCACTCTCGCCGATAGACCAGATCGTTCCAGTCAGGAATGATGTTGTTGACCGGGCATCCCTGGTGACAGTAAGGGATGCCGCAATCCATGCATCGGGCGCCTTGTCGCGACAATTCGGCGTCGGGAAGCGGTATCAGGAATTCCCTGTAGTGCTCGACACGATCCTCGACTTTCTCGTAGGAGCGTTCGCGGGGCGCGTAATCCATGAAGCCGGTGACTTTTCCCAAGACTAGTCTCCGACCGCCATGCCCACATTGGCCCGATCGCCGTCGCGGGCCCGTTGCTGCATTTCCTGCAGCGCCCGGCGGTAGTCCACCGGCATCACCTTGACGAACTTCGGCAGGTAGGCGTCCCAATTCCCGAGTATTTCGCGGGCCCGGCTGCTGTCGGTCAGGTGCATATGCTGCTCGATCAGCTTGTGGAGCCTCAACGCGTCGTAGCCGGTCATGTCATGCATGATGTCGACCAGTCCGTGGGTCTCGAGATCCCCTCGCTGGTGGCCGACATCTTCGTGCATCCGGTCTTCGTCCGAGATCGGCTCCAGGTCGACCATGGCGAGATTGCAGCGGCGTTCGAAGTCGCCGGCCTCGTCCAGCACGTAGGCGATGCCGCCGCTCATCCCGGCCGCGAAGTTTCGGCCCGTCTGGCCGATGACCACGACCACGCCGCCGGTCATGTATTCGCATCCATGGTCGCCGACCCCTTCGACAACCGCGGTCGCGCCGGAATTCCGGACACAGAAGCGCTCTCCGGCGACGCCCCGGAAGAAGCATTCGCCGGCAATGGCGCCATAAAGCGCCACATTGCCGATGATCATGTTTTCTTCCGCGACGATGCGCGATTCCTTCGGCGGATAGATGATCAGCCGCCCGCCGGAAAGCCCCTTGCCCGTATAGTCGTTGGCATCGCCTTCGAGCTCGATTGTCACCCCCTTCGAGAGGAAGGCGCCGAAGCTCTGACCGGCCGAGCCCTTGCCCTTGATGAAAATCGTATCTTCCGGGAGGCCTTCATGGCCGTAGCGCTCGGCAACTTGGCCGGACAGCATGGCCCCGACGGTCCGGTTGATGTTCCGGACATCGGTTTCGATCTTGACCGGGTTCCGTTCATCGAGAGCCGGACGCGCCTGGGCGATGAGTTCGTTGTCGAGGGCCCTGTCGAGCCCGTGATCCTGGTCTTCGCAATTGTAGACCGCGACGTCGGGACCCATTTCCGGCTTGTAGAGCAGTCGGCTCAGATCGATGCCCTGGGCCTTCCAGTGATCGACGGCCTCCCGGCTGTCCAGCAGGTCCACCCGGCCGATCATTTCGTTGATCGTCCTGAAGCCGAGCCTCGCCATGATCCCGCGAACTTCCTCGGCGACCAGGAACAGATAGTTGACCACGTGCTCCGGTTGGCCCTTGAACCGTTTTCGCAGTATGGGGTCCTGCGTCGCGATGCCGACCGGGCAGGTGTTGAGATGGCACTTGCGCATCATGATGCAGCCGGACGCCACCAAGGCCGCGGTCGCGATGCCGTATTCGTCGGCGCCGAGCAGCGCCCCGATGGCCACGTCGCGTCCGGTCCGCATGCCGCCGTCCACCTGGACGCAAATTCGGCCGCGGAGCTTGTTCAGCACCAGCGTCTGGTGGGTCTCGGCGAGGCCGATCTCCCACGGCGCGCCCGCATGGAGAATTGACGTAATCGGGCTGGCGCCGGTGCCGCCGTCCGAGCCGGAAATCAGAACGTGATCCGCGTGGGCCTTCGAGACGCCGGCGGCAATGGTGCCCACGCCGACGATGGAGACCAATTTGACGCTGATCCGCGCCGACGGGTTGACGTTTTTCAGATCATGGATGAGCTGCGCCAGGTCTTCGATGGAATAGATATCGTGGTGCGGCGGCGGTGAAATCAGACCGACTCCCGGAGTGGAGTGCCGTACCTGGGCGATGGTTTCGTCGACCTTGTGCCCGGGGAGCTGGCCGCCCTCGCCGGGCTTGGCGCCTTGAGCCATTTTGATCTGAATTTCGTCCGAATTCCGCAGATACTCGGTGGTGACGCCGAACCGGCCCGAGGCCACCTGCTTGATCGCCGAGCGCATGGAATCGCCGTTGGCCATCTGGACGAAGCGCTCCGGCTGCTCGCCGCCTTCGCCCGTGTTGGATTTGCCGCCGATGCGATTCATGGCGATGGCGAGATTCGTGTGCGCTTCGAACGAGATCGAGCCGAACGACATGGCGCCGGTGACGAAGCGTTTGACGATTTCCGAAGCCGGCTCGACCTCCTCCAGGGGAACCGCCCGGCTCTCGTCGAACCTGAACTCCATCAGCCCGCGCAAATTCTTGAGCTTGCGGCTCTGGTCGTTCATCACCCGGGCATATTCGTCATAAGTGTCCCGGGCGTTGGCCCGCGCCGAGTGCTGGAGAAGCGAGATGGTTTCCGGCGACCACATATGGTCTTCGCCCCGGATGCGGTAGGCGAACTCGCCGCCGACATCCAGCGAATCGCGATAGATCGGCGCATCGCCAAAGGCGAGCTGGTGACGCCGAAGCGTCTCTTGGGCGATCTGCTCAAGTCCGACACCCTCGATCGCGGTCGCCGTGCCGGCGAAATATTTGTCGACGAACTCGCTGGCCAGGCCGACCGCGTCGAAAATCTGGGCCCCGCAATAGGACTGGTAGGTGGAGATGCCCATTTTCGACATCACCTTCAGCATGCCCTTGTCGACCGCCTTGATGTAGCGCGTATGCGCCTCGGCGATGCTCAGATCGTCCGGCAGATCGTCCTTTGCATCGGTGATGGTGTCGAAGGCCAGGTAGGGATTGACCGCCTCGGCGCCGTATCCCGCGAGCAGGCAGAAATCGTGAACCTGGCGGGCCTCGCCGGTTTCGATCACCAGGCCCGATTCGGTCCGCAGCCCTTCGCGGATCAGGTGATGGTGCACCGCGCCGGTGGCGAGCAGCGCCGGAATGGCGACGTTCCCGGCATCGACCGAGCGGTCGGAAAGAATAAGTATATTGTGTCCCTCGAGCACCACTTCGGCGGCGCGTTTGCAGAGCGCGTCGATGGCCTCGGCCATTCCGCCGATGCCGTCCGATGCCGGGAAACACATGTCGAGGGTAATGGAGCGGAAGGGGGATTCGCTCTGACTTTCGATATGGCGGATTTTTTCCAGATCGACGTTCGTCAGGATCGGCTGACGCACCTCGAGGCGCATGTGCTTCCCGCCCGTATCCAGGTCCAGCAGGTTGGGCCGGGGCCCGATAAGCGAAACCAGCGACATCACCAATTCCTCGCGGATCGGGTCGATGGGCGGGTTGGTCACCTGGGCGAAGCTCTGCTTGAAGTAGTCGTAGAGCATCTTCGGGCGGTCGGAGAGCACCGCGTGGGGAATGTCCCGGCCCATGGAGCCCACGGGGTCCTGGCCGCTGATGGACATGGGAGCGAGGAAGAACTTGACGTCCTCCTGGGTGTAGCCAAAGGCCTGCTGACGGTCCAGAAGGGTCTGCTGATCGGGCGCCATCGCCTCTACGTCGGACGGCAGATCCTCAAGCACGATCTGTGTCTGGTTCAGCCACGTCTGGTAGGGCTGCGCCTTGGCGAGGTCGGCCTTCAGTTCCTCGTCGTCGATAATCCGGCCTTCCTCCAGGTCGATGAGGAACATCTTGCCCGGCTGGAGCCGCCATTTCTTGACGATCTTTTCCTCCGGGATGGGCAAGACGCCGACTTCGGAGGCCATGACGACGATGTCGTCCTCTGTGACCACATAGCGGGCCGGCCGAAGGCCGTTCCTGTCCAGGGTCGCGCCGATCTGCTTGCCGTCGGTAAAGGCGACCGCCGCGGGCCCGTCCCAGGGCTCCATCAGCGCGGCATGATACTCGTAGAAGGCGCGGCGCTCTTCATCCATCAGCGGATTGTCGGCCCACGCTTCGGGGATCATCAGCATCATGGCGTGGGCCAGGCTGTAGCCACCGGCCACGAGGAGCTCGAGAGCATTGTCGAAGGTCGCGGAGTCGGATGCGCCGTCGCCGATCAACGGCCACAATTTGTCGAGGTCGTCGCCCAGGACATCGGACGACATGTTGTGCCGCCGGGCAGCCATCCAGTTGATGTTGCCGCGGAGCGTGTTGATCTCGCCGTTATGACAGAGATAGCGGAACGGGTGAGCGAGTTGCCAGGACGGGAAGGTGTTGGTCGAAAAACGCTGGTGGACCAGCGCGAGCGCCGATTCCAGACGCTCGTCGCTCAAATCGGTGAAATACTTCTTGATCCGCCCGGCCAGCATCATGCCCTTGAAGCAGATGGTCCGGGCCGACATGGACGGGACGTAGTAAAACTCCTCGCCGGCCAGCTGTCGTTCCCGAATGACCATGTGGCACTGCTTGCGGATCACGAACAACTTGCGTTCGAAGGCATCCGTGTCGGCGCAGTTGCCGCCGCGGGTGATGAATACCTGGCGGATGAACGGCTCGATCTCGCGGACGCTGTCGCTCAGCCAGCTATTGTCGGTCGGCAGATCGCGCCAGCCGAGAACCGACTGACCCTCGTCCTCGACAACTTTCCCGATGGCGGCCTCGCAGGCCACCCTGGCCTTTTCGTCCTGCGGCAGGTAGACCATGCCGACCCCGTAGTCGCCTTCGGCCGGCAGGGTGAAGCCGAGTTCGGCGCATTCGGCCGCCAGGAACCGGTGCGGAAGCTGAATCAGGATGCCGGCGCCGTCGCCCACCAGCGGATCCGCGCCGGCCGCGCCGCGATGGCTCAGGTTTTCGAGGATATCCAGGCCCCAGGAGACGATGTCGTGGCTCTTGCGATTCTTGATATCGGCCACGAAACCGATGCCGCACGCATCGTGTTCATTCGCCGGATCGTAAAGTCCCTGCCTCTCTGGTGGCCCGAACCGCGTCAAAATTCACACCCTCTTTTTGCCCAAAATCCAGTCATTTCCGGTCTAGGGACCGTGTTGATAACAATAGTGGCAGTTATATGCCAACCTGCTTTTGGCGTCGCCGGTCGCCGAAAGTCGGCGTCCCTGCCAACTCGTTGGCGGTGTGGGGCGTCGTTCAAGCCAGCACTAGCCATTTGGGCTAACGCTCCCCGCCGGGCGTGACCATTTCCGGTCGGCTCGCTATCAGGCGCGGGAACTGGCGGAACGTGCGGCAAGGTCGATCGGGTGCCGCGCCGGGTGGCCATAAGCGCACGGATATTACGATATTGTTTCGAAATCGTCACGCACTCCGTTCAGCGGCGGCCGGGCGGCGTGAATCACCGGCAAAATGTGGTTTTTCGCGGCACAAAATCCCTCTCCCCCGGAGGGAGAGGGACGCGGAGGCTTGGCGAGCTTGCGAGCCTAGCCATGCCTGTCCTCCGGCCGGCGGAGCCGGTCCGGTGGGCTGGGTGAGGGGGAGTATCGATTCACCCCCACCCTCATCTTCACCCCCACCCCAACCCTCCCGTCAAGGGGGAGGGAGTTTAGGTGCGTTCCCTAGCTTTCCTCCGGGGGCAGGGTGTGGGGGAACGCTTGAAACCCAACTCCGCAAAACGGCGAAATTGAATTGACGGTCAAAAAGCGATACGTAGGTCACGCCGAAACGTATTCGCAAATTCCGCCCGGCGGGTTTGGAGGCTGAGAAATGGCGCTCGTTTTTGGTGAGTTGGAAGCAGCGGCGGGGGGCCTGTCCGTATGAGCCTGCGCGTCAAGGTCTGGGGTTGCCGGGGCAGCATTGCGTGCCCTCATCCGACCCATATGCGTTACGGCGGCAATACCACCAGCCTCGAAGTCGATGCGGGCGGCACCAAAATTCTTTTGGATTGCGGGACCGGTATTCGCACCCTCGGAAAGGAGCTGCTCCGCTCGGAGCTCAAGGACTGCCACATATTTCTCACCCACACCCATTGGGACCACATCAACGGCTTCCCGTTTTTCGCGCCGGCGTCCGATCCGTCGCGGACGTTCGACATCAAGGCCGGGCACCTCTTCGACCGCGGGGGCATCAAGAGCGTCTTCCAGGCGCAGATGGACAACCCCGTGTTCCCGGTTCCCCTGGAGGCCATGCGGGCGAATTTGAACTTCGACGATTTCGCGGCCGGCGACAGCTTCACGGTGGGCAGCGGATCGGATGTCACGATCAGGACGGCGCCGCTCAATCACCCCAACGAGGCGACCGGGTACCGGATCGAATATGAAGGAAAGTCGTTCTGCCTGATTACGGACACCGAGCACGTACCCGGCCAGCACGACGAAAATGTCCTCGGCCTCATCGATGGCGCCGATCTGGTGATGTACGATTCCACCTACACCGAAGAGGAGTTCCCGTCGCGCGTCGGATGGGGCCATTCGACCTGGAACGAGGGCGTCGCGCTGTGCAGGGAGGCGAACGTGAAGCGGCTCGGCATCTTCCACCATGACCCGGACCACGACGACGACTTTATGGACCGTCTGGCCGAAGACGCCCGCAACGAGTGGGAGCATGCCTTCGTGGTTCGCGAGCTGATGGAGTTCGAGCTCGGCTAAGCATGGTCCCTCTCCCTCGGGGAGGGAGAGGGAGTAGCCGCTAGAATCTCACGGTGACCTGTCCTACACTCGGTTTGACAGTGCGGCTGACGCGGGAGGCACCAATGCATGTATCGGCGATCTTAAGGGACAAGGGCGATCGCATGATTACCATCGAGCCCGACCTCAGCGTTTCGGATGCCGTCAAGTTGCTCGTACAAGAAAGAATCGGTGCCGTTCTGGTGGTCTCCAGCGACGGTGAACTGGCCGGTATCCTGTCCGAGCGGGACATTGTCCGGGGCCTGTCTTCGGCCGGTGTCGGCCTGATGGGCCGGAAGGTCGAGGAACTGATGACCAAGGCCGTGGTCACCTGCTCGCCCGGCGATGAAATAGACCAACTCATGCGCGATATGACGTCGCACCGGATTCGCCATCTTCCCGTCATGGATGACGGGAAGCTCAGCGGCGTCATCAGTATCGGGGACGTGGTCAAGTTCCGCCTGGATGAGCTCGAATCCGAAAGCTCGATGCTTCGGGAGTACATCGAGCACGGATAGCGGCTTGCGAATTGATCGAGCCGGGACGGATGAATATATAGGCCAGCGTTCCAAAGCGATCAGAGGAAAGTTCCGGCATGAAAATCGCCATAGAATATTGCGTTCAATGAAACTACGAACCCCGGGCGCTCCGTGTGAGCGACGATTTGAAGCAGCGGTTCGGGGCCGATGTCGAGTTGGTCCGGGGCGGCGGCGGCGTGTTTGAGATTTCCGTCGACGGCCGGCTGGTTTTCTCCAAGAAGGAATTGGGCCGCTTTCCGACCGACGACGAAATTGCCGGTCTTGGGAGCGCCTGGGGAGCGCCTGAGGCGTGACCGCCGACAGGCGGCCGGCTTCCGCGGCCGCGGCCGCCCGGCCGGGACGGAACGGCCTTCTTGCCAAATGGGACGGGTTTCTCGTCCGCATGCTGCGGCACGCCCATTATGTAGGCCGCCGCCGGCTGAGGCCCGGCCTGAGGACCGTCGCCGGCATCGGCTTGATGGCCGGCGGCGTCTTAGGGTTTCTCCCCATCCTCGGCTTCTGGATGTTCCCCCTCGGCCTGTTTCTGGTGATATTGGATATCCCCGGCACGCAGCGGGCGCTGACCCGCTGGCTCTACCGGCAGCGCAACCGGCATCGCTGACGCGCGGGTTCACTCCGCCGTATACGGCTCCGCCGGTTCGGCGAGGCCCGGCGCGCGGACGTCCGGCGTTTCCCTCAGCCGGTCGGCGATCCACAGCTTGATGAGCGACTGCCGGGGGACGCCCAGCGCACGGGCCTGCCGGTCCAGGGCCGCGACGACCCATGCCGGGAAATCGACATTGACCCGCTTCGTCTCGACATTCACGCGCCGGGCTTGCGGCCAATCCACATGGGCGTCGATATCCTCTCCGTCGTCGAACGCCTTGTCGAACTCATGGGCTTTCATCATAGCGCTTCACCTCCTTTGCGGTGGCGCGGCGGACGGAGATTATCCGGATCCGCTCGCCGCGATGCGTGCAAACCGCCGTCCAATGGCGCCTCCCGATCTTGCCGATCACGATGAAACGCGGCTCATCGGCGGTGCGGGCCGGGGCTTCAAGCAGCATGGGGTCGCCCCACAGCGCCTGGGCCTCGTCGAAGTCGATGCCGTGCTTGATCCCGTTGGATGCGCTCTTGGCCGGGTCGAATTCAAATTTCATGCATCGATATGGTGCGGAAATTATACCTTGTCAATACTATAACTGAATAAATTCGCCACTCCGCGCCGGTTCAATCCTCTTTCCGCGCCGCCGTCAACGCCTTGATGTCTTCGCGCAGCGCGCGGAGTTCGGCATGGATGGCTTCCGTTTCCCGCATGATTTCGTGGGTCTCTTCATGCATCTCATGGGCCTCCGCCTGCCCCTGTTTCTGCATGGCGTCGACGATGATGCCGATGAACAGGTTCACCACCGCGAAGCTGGTCACCAGGATGAACGGCACGAAGAACGCCCAGGCCAGGGGGAACTGCGTCATGACCGGCCGCACGATCCCCATGGACCAGCTTTCGAGGGTCATGATCTGGAAGAGCGTGAACATGGATCGCCCGACGCTGCCGAACCATGCATCGAAGTCGGCGCCGAAGAAGTTGGTCGCCAATACGGCGCCGACATAGAAGATCAGCAAAATCATCGAGCCGACGGACAGGATGCCGGGAATGGCGGCGAACAATGCCTGGGTGACCCGGCGCATGGACGGTACCACGGACAGGAGGCGCATGGCCCGGAAAATGCGGAGCGCCCGCAGGACCGAGAACTGTCCGGTCGCGGGGGCCAGCGCAATGCCGACGACGATGAAGTCGAAGACGTTCCAGCCGTCCTTGAAGAAGCTCAGCCGCTGGTGCGCGAGTTTGGCCAGCAGTTCGGCGCAAAAGACCGCGAGGACCGCATTGTCGAAGAACGAAAGCTCCGGGCCCCATTGCGCCATGATGTCCGCATCGGTCTCCAGGCCGAGGGTGATGGCGTTGAGCACGATCAGGATGGTGATGAACCGCTGGGCCCTGGGCCCGGCGGCGAAGACGCCTAGACGCTCGATGACGCCCGGCCGTTTCGCATTGTCGGTCATTTCGATGGCGCGCCGTATTGAAGTTGCGGACCGCCGATCAAATAGTCACTGGAGAACGGTTTGTCAGCCTTGAATTTGTCCGGCGTCTCGATGGTGCCGATGAAAATTACGGGGCCCGGATGCTTTCGCCGGGATATCCGGGTATGAATTTGTATTTGACCCCGATAGCGGCCTTCCCGGATTGTCGCGCGCTGAAACGTAGTCATCTCCAATGCCGGCGAAACCGTACATTGGAGGGCCGGGCTCCACAATTTTGTTTCCCGTCGCGCTCTTTCAACATATCGTTGACGTGAATTGATTGACGGCGAGGGTTCGTCAAAATGAAAAAGCTGCAAATAGTATTTGGTACGTTTGTTGGGACTTTGGCGGCATTGGCTCTTCCCGGCGCTCAGTCCGTGCACGCCAAATGCATCTCGACCCAATTCGGCAACACGACATTTCACGATTGCGGAAACGGACGAACAGGAACATCCACCAAGGTCGGAGACACGACAGTTCACAATTTTGGCGGAAGAACCGGAACTTCTACTAAATTCGGAGATACGACATTCCACGTATTTGGAAATCGTAGTGGGACATCCACAACAATCGGCAATACGACATTTCACAATTTCGGTTCCCGGAGCGGAACGTCTTCGAGGTTCGGACGAACCACGTTCCACAATGGCGATTTGTTCATAAATGAAACGCCGAGACGCCGAAGGCATTGAGCGACCCCCTGAAAGTGGTCCAGATTCGTTAAGGGAGATCGGCGCCAGCAGGCGGGCCTTCCGCGAAAAAGGGCCGGAGATCGCTCTCCGGCCCGGTCTTGGAATTGGCTCCGGCGGAGGGATTCGAACCCCCGACCTAGCGGTTAACAGCCGCTTGCTCTACCGCTGAGCTACACCGGATCGGATGCCCATCGGACATGACGGGCGCGGTAGTTGGAGGCGCGGACCGGAATCGAACCGGTGTACACGGCTTTGCAGGCCGCTGCGTAGCCACTCCGCCACCGCGCCGCCTCTCGAATTCCGCGCCGGCGAAGATCGCGCCGTTGGGTCCGCATTGGAGCGTCCCGGAAGATGCTGCCTCGGCGGCGCGGAAGGGGGCCGAACTTAGACGCTGACCCGCACCCGGTCAAGCGGCGGGAGAGGCCAATTCTACACGCGCCGCGGCGCCGGTTTTCGGCCAGAATTCACTTGACTTGGACCGCCGGGAAAGCCCACTTGTCACCCCCGGTGCAACCTCGCCCCGCCCGCGCCCGCGACGGATTCCCGGGCGTGATGCGTTGAAGACAGTGATCCGGATCGCCGCCGCCCGACGCCGGCGTTTCGGCCGGAAAGAGGACTTGGAATGGACTTCGAAGCCGCCCGTCTCAATATGGTCGAAAGCCAGATCCGGCCCAATGAGGTGACCGACCCGCTGATCATCGAGGCCATGTCCCAAATGCCGCGCGAAGCCTTCGTGCCGGAGCGGCTCGCGGGCGTCGCCTATGTGGACGAAGCGCTGGCGGTCGGCAACGGCCGCTATTTGATGGAGCCGATGGTCCTGGCCCGTCTGCTTCAGGCGGCGGAAATTCAAACCGAGGATCTGGCGCTCGTCATCGGCTGCGGTTCGGGTTATTCGGCGGCCGTTCTGGCGCGCCTCGCCGGCACCGTGGTGGCGATCGAAGCCACGGCGGAACTGGTGGACCAGGCGAGCGAGACATTGGCGTCGCTTGGAATCGACAATGCGGCGGTCATCGAAGCGCCGTTGACGGACGGCTACCCGAAACAGGCGCCTTATGACGTGATCCTATTCGGCGGCGGCGTATCCGAGGTGCCCCGGCCTCTGATGGACCAGCTGGCGGACGGCGGCCGGCTGGTGGCCGTGGCCGCCAAGTCGACCGGTTTGGGCCATGGCGTGCTGGTCACCCGGCATGGCGCCTCGGTCGTCGAGCGGGAGATTTTCGATGCGGGGACGCCGCTGCTGCCGGGCTTCGAGCCGGTGCCGACGTTCCGATTGTAGCCGGCCAATTGTAGCCGGGTAATGCGCTTTTCCAGCGCCGGGAGACGCACTATGAGGTGCAACGATATTGGAATATACTGCGCTTCGGGAGCCGCGGCATACCAGACCGGAGAGGAAGGCTAATGCCAACAGACATTAAGAAGCCGCCGTTCATGAAAGCCGCCGCCGGCGGCGTTCTCGCGGCCGCGATATTGACCATCGGATCCACCGCCGGGGCCCAGACCCTGGAACAGGCCCTTTCGGCGGCCTATGCCAACAATCCGGGACTGCTCGCGGCCCGCGCGGAACTGCGCGCCGTTGACGAGGGCGTGCCCCGGGCGCTGTCCAACTGGCGCCCGAATGTGACCCTGAGTTCCGACATTTCGCGTCTGCACACCGATTTCACCAACCGCAGAGGGGAGCGGGAGAAAACCCGCACGCCCCGCGGCGCGTCCCTCAGCGTGACTCAGCCGTTGTTTCGCGGCTACCGCACCGAGGCCCAGGTCCGCGAGGCCGAGAGCAACGTGCAAGCCGGGCGCGCCCGGTTGATCGCCGCAGAGCAGAATACGCTGCTCCGCGCCGTCAACGCCTTCATGGCGGTGGTGCGCGACCAGGCGGTGCTCGATCTCAACGTCGGCAACGAGCAGGTGCTGCGCCGCCAATTGGAGGCGACCCGGGACCGCTTCCGGGTTGGCGAGATTACCCGGACCGACGTGAGCCAGGCGGAGGCGCGGCTTGCCGGCGCGACGGCCGACCGCATCCGGGCCGAGGGCATTTTGGAAATCTCCCGGGCGAGTTACGCCAATGTGGTCGGCGAGGCGCCGGGCAAATTGACGCCGCCGCCGGCGCTTTCCGGTCTGCCCGCGAGCCTGGACGAGTCCGGCGGGGTCGCGCTGAAGAACCATCCCGCTATCATGGCCGCCCGGTTCAATGAAATTTCGGCGCGGGAAAACGTTCGCCGCGTCGCCGGTGAACTGCTGCCGAGCCTGAACCTGGTCGGCACCGCGCGGCGCCGCTTCGAGGCATCGGAAGACGACAACCGCCAGGATACCGGTCAAATCCAGTTGAGCCTCTCGGTGCCCCTCTATCAGCGGGGGGCCGTATATTCCAGGCTTCGCGAGGCCAAGCAGGATGCCGCCCAACGCCGGTTGGACCTGGAGGATGCCCGCCGGGACATCACCGAGTCGCTCCGCGATGCTTGGGAGACGCTGGCGACCGCCAAGGCGCGAATCCAGGCCTTCCGGTCGCAGATTCAGGCCAACGAAGTGGCCCTCGAAGGCGTGCAGCGCGAGGCCCAGGTCGGGTCTCGGACGGTGCTCGACGTCCTGGACGCCGAGCAGGAACTGCTCGATTCGCGGGTCAGCCTCGTCCGCGCCCAGCGGGACGAGGTGGTCGCTTCCTACTCGCTGCTGGAAGCCATCGGATCGCTGACCGCGGCCGGTCTCAAGCTGCCGGTCGACATCTACGATCCGCTGAAGCATTACAACGAAGTCAGGGACAAGCGGTACGGCGGCGATTCGACGGGCGGCGCCGACGTGGAGTTCCGCCCCGGGCCGGAATGACCCGGAAGGATTTGAGGATTTGAACGCGGCAACTTGATGGTCGATGGATGGCCGACGAAAACGACCGACAGCAAGCACCTTCGATGGAGGACATCCTCGCCTCCATAAGGCGGGATTTGTCCGAAGGCGAACGGGAAGAAGGGGCCGACGCGGCGGCGCCGGAGGCGGAACCCGAGCCGGAATCCGAGTCCGAACCGGGCCTGGAGGACGTGCTCGATCTGACGCCGGAGATGATCGCCGACGATCAGGCGGTTTCCGGCCCGGCGGCGCGGGCGTCCGCCGATGCCCTGGAGGACCTGGCGCGGGTGCTGCTCAGCCAGCGCGACATCGCCGTCGGCGGCCGGGACGTCACCCTCGAAGGGCTGATCCGCGAGATCCTCCGCCCGCTGCTCCGCGAGTGGCTGGACCGGAACCTGCCCGCCGTGATCGAGCGGCTGGCGAACGAGGAAATCAATCGCACGGCCGACCGGGCCGACGATTAGGTTTGCCCCAAAATCCCCTCTCCCCTGGCGGGAGAGGGTTGCGGAGGCTTGGTGAGCGAAGCGAGCCTAGCCATGCCTGTCCTCCGGCCGGCGGAGCCGGTCCGGTGGGCTGGGTGAGGGGGAATTTCCATATCACCCGCATCCTCTCCTTCACCCCCACCCCAACCCTCCCCCGTCAAGGGGGAGGGAGTTTCCGGCCATGACGCAATCGTTTTATGCCTCATCGCCGCGCTTTCCTAAGGTATTGCATCGGCCGATGGGGTGATGCATACCCCTCGTCTTCGAGGCTCGGGAGACGCGCGGCGGATGCTGGAAAAGGCCTATGATCCGAAGGACGTCGAGGACAAACGCTACGCCCAATGGGAAGAGGCGGGCGCGTTCGCGGCCGGCCGGGCGCCGGACGGCGATCCGTACACCATCGTCATTCCGCCGCCGAACGTCACCGGCAGCCTCCACATGGGCCACGCCCTCAACAACACCCTTCAGGACATTCTCATCCGCCACCACCGGATGCTGGGCCGCGACGCGCTGTGGCAGCCCGGAACCGATCACGCGGGGATCGCCACGCAGATGGTGGTCGAGCGCCAGCTTGAAGAGTCCGGCACCCACCGCCGGGAGCTGGGCCGCGAGGAATTCCTCAAGCGCGTATGGGGATGGAAGGAGCAGTCCGGCGGCCTGATCCTTAATCAGCTCAAGCGGCTCGGCTCGTCCTGCGACTGGTCCCGCGAGCGGTTCACCATGGACGAGGGCCTGTCCCGGGCGGTGCTCAAGGTTTTCGTCGAGCTTTACAAACGGGGGCTGATCTACCGCGACAAGCGTCTGGTCAACTGGGACCCGAAGTTCCACACCGCCATCTCGGACCTGGAAGTGGAGCAGCGGGAGACCGCCGGCAAGCTCTGGTACTTCAGGTATCCGCTGGAGGACGGCTCCGGCCATTTGACCGTGGCGACCACCCGGCCCGAGACCATGCTCGGCGATACGGCGGTGGCGGTGCACCCGGACGATGAACGCTATCGGGACCTCGTCGGCCGGAACGTCATCCTGCCCATCGCGGGGCGGCCGATCCCCGTCATCGCGGACGAATATTCCGATCCGGAGAAGGGGTCCGGCGCGGTGAAGATCACGCCGGCGCACGATTTCAACGACTTCGAGGTCGGCAGGCGCCACGGCTTGCCGATGATCAACATCTTCGACATGGAGGCGCGGCTGAACGAAAACGCGCCGGAGGCCTACCGGGGGATGGACCGCTTCGATGCGCGGGACAAGATCGTCGCCGAGATGGAGGGTCTCGGCCTCCTCGAGAAGATCGAGGACAACGATATGACCGTGCCCTACGGCGACCGGTCGGGCGCGGTGGTGGAGCCGTGGCTCACCGACCAGTGGTTCGTGGATGCGGCGGCGCTGGCCAAGCCGGCCATGGAGGCGGTGCGGTCCGGGCGCACCAAATTCGTGCCCCAACATTGGGAGAACACCTATTTCTCATGGCTGGAGAACATCCAGCCGTGGTGCGTTTCCCGCCAGCTTTGGTGGGGGCATCAGATTCCGGCGTGGTACGGGCCCGACGGCGAGATTTTCGTCGAGCCGACCGAAGAGGAGGCGCTCGCCGCCGCCGAGGCGCATTACGGCAGGCCGGCCGAACTCACCCGGGACGAGGATGTCCTGGACACCTGGTTCTCGTCGGCCCTGTGGCCGTTCTCGACGCTGGGCTGGCCCGACGAGACGCCCGAACTCGAAAAGTACTACCCGACCGATGTCCTGGTGACCGGCTTCGACATCATCTTCTTCTGGGTCGCCCGGATGATGATGATGGGCCTCCACTTCATGGGCGAGGTGCCGTTCCGCACGGTCTACATTCACGCGCTGGTCCGCGACGAAAAGGGCCAAAAGATGTCCAAGTCCAAGGGCAACGTGATCGATCCCCTGGACCTGATCGGCGAGTACGGCGCCGACGCCATGCGCATGACGCTGGCCGCCTTCGCCGCCCAGGGCCGCGACATCAAGCTGTCCGCCGAACGGGTCGAGGGCTACCGCAACTTCGCCACCAAACTGTGGAACGCCGCCCGGTTCTGCGAGCACTACGAATGCCGGCCCGATCCCGATTTCGATCCCGCCTCATGCACCCAAACCGTCAACCGGTGGATCGCCGGCAAGGTGGCCCGGGCCGCCGGGGACGTCACCCGCGGCCTCGACGAGTACAAATTCAACGAGGCGGCGGGCGCCGTCTATTCCTTCACCTGGGGGACCTTCTGCGACTGGTATCTGGAGTTCGCCAAGCCGGTCCTGCAGGAAGGGGGCGACGCGGCGGCGGAAACCCGCAGGACCGCGGCCTGGGCCCTGGACCGGCTGCTCCATATCCTGCACCCCTTCATGCCGTTCATCACCGAGGAGCTTTGGGACCGGCTCGGCGATGAGCGCCCGTCCATGCTCATCGAGAGTCCGTGGCCCCGGTTCGACGGCCCGGCCGATGCGGACGCCGACGCGGATATGGACTGGGTGGTGCGCGCCATTACCCAGATCCGGTCGGTCCGCGCGGAAATGAACGTGCCGCCGAAGGCCGAAATCCCGCTGGTGATCCGGGGCGGCGATGATCAGGCCGGGCGCCGCGTCGACGCCCACGGGGCGCTCGTGACCCGTCTCGCCCGGTTGTCCGGGATCGGATTTTCGGACGACGATGTCCCGCCCGGTTCGGTGCAGATGGTTCTCGACGAGGCGACGCTGGTCCTGCCGCTCGCCGATATTATCGACATCGGGGCCGAGAAGGCGCGGCTCGAGCGCGAGATCGCCAGGCTCGACGGCGAGGTCGCCAAGTTCGACAGGAAGCTCGCCAACGAAGGATTCCTCGCCAAGGCGCCGGCGGAAGTGGTCGAGGAGCAGAAAGAGCGCCGCGCGGAGACCGCCCTCAACAGGGACAAGATCGCCGAAGCCCTCGAGCGGCTGTCCGGCGGTTAGGCACAAAATCCCCTCTCCCCGGCCCTCTCCCAGAGGGAGAGGGTTGCGAAGGCTTGGCGAGCTTGCGAGCCTTAGCCGCAGCTGGGTGAGGGGGAGTGTCGATTCACCCCCACCCCAACCCTCCCCCTTCGAGGGGGAGGGGGTTTGACGTGCCTTCCCTCGCTTCTTTCCCCCCCCCCGGGTGGGAGTGGGTGGGGGTGGCTTGGCGCGGCTAATGCCGCGCCGTAGCCGCAGCTGGGTGAGG
>JAJDXO010000034.1 GCA_022823235.1 Rhodospirillales bacterium | reverse complement strand
GCCGCGGACGCTTTCCAGCCATCGGTTGACCGCATCGTATTTGCCGAGATCGAACCCGCCTTCGTCCGCCACATGGGTGTAGGCATAGAGGGCGATGTCGGCGATGGAATACCGGCCGGCGGCAAAAAACTCATGGGATTTCAAGTGCCCGTCCATCACATCCAACGCGGCGTAACCGCGCTCCTGCTTCTCGGCCAAAACCGCCGGGTCCGGGGGATCGGGCTGATGAAGCATGAACCGGGCGACGGCGACATAGGGCTCATGGCTGTATTGTTCGAAGTTCATCCACCTGAGGACATCGGCCTGGCCGTAGAGATCGTCCGGCCATAACGGCGAACCGCTGGCGAGGTAGTAGAGGATGGCATTGGATTCGGAGAGCGCCCGCCCGTCGTCCAGCACCAGGGTCGGGATCTTGCCGTTGGGGTTGAGCCGGAGAAACTTCGGTGTCCGGGTCTCGCCCTTGAGGATATCGACCTCGATCAGCTCGTAGCCGACACCCAGCTGGGCCATGGCGAGGCGCACCTTGTATCCGTTTCCGGATATGGGATCGTCGTAGAGGATCATCGGGACCTTACTCCGTGTTGAGATCTTCGCCGGCCAGCGCCTTCCCGATCAGCGTCCGGGTCTCCTCGATCCCATAGAGCGCGATGAACGAACCCATGCGCGGGCCGGTGGACTGGCCGAGGAGGGTCTCGTAGAGGCTCCGGAACCAGCTCTTGAGGTCTTCGAAATCATGCCGTTTGCCGACCTCGTATACCTCGGTCTGGATGGTTTCGGCGTCCGCGTCCGCCGCCATCCCGGCAAGGGTTTCCGAGAGATCGCTCAGGGCGCCGCGCTCCATTTCGGTGGGCGCACGATAGGCTTTATTCGGCTTTACGAAATCCTGGAAATAGTTGATGGCGTACTCCACCAGCCTATCCAGGATCGGGGCCGTCTCCGGCGTCGCGTCCGGGCGATAGCGGGAGATGAAATGCCACAGTACCGATTTGTCCTCGGTGTTGCACACCGCCGCCAGGTTGAGAAGGATGTTGAACCGGATATGGGCCTGCTCCGTCGGCGGATTGCCGCGATGAATATGCCATGCGGGATTATTCAGTTTCCTCTCGGGCGGCATATTTAGAAGGCTGTCGACATTGCCCAAATATTCATCGACGGCGCGTGGAATGACGTCGAAATAGAGCCGCTTCGCCTGGGTCGGCTTCTGGTACATGAACTGGCTCAGGCTCTCGGGCGGCGCATAGCGCAACCACTCGTCGATGGTCATACCGTTGCCCCGGGACTTGGAAATTTTCTCCCCGATATCGTCGAGGAACAACTCGTACGTAAAACCGGCGGGCGGTAAGGCGCCGAGAATCCGGGCGATCCTGCCGGAAAGCCGAACGGAATCGATCAGGTCCTTGCCCGACATCTCATAATCGACATCGAGGGCGACCCAGCGCATGGCCCAGTCGGCCTTCCATTGCAGTTTGCAATGGCCGCCGGTGACCGGCACTTCGACCTTAGCGCCGCCGTCGTCCTCGTAGACCACCGTACCGGCGTCTTCGTTCCGCTCGACGATCGGCACCTGAAGAACCACGCCGGTCTTCGGACAGACCGGCAGGAAGGGGCTGTAGGTGGCGCGCCGCTCAGGGCCGAGCGTCGGCAAAATGACGTTGATGACCTTCTCGTAATTCGACAGCACCTTGAGGAGGGTCTCGTCGAATTTTCCCGATTTGTAGCACTCGGTGGAACTCTTGAACTCGTAGTTGAATTCGAACTCGTCGAGAAATGCCCGGAGGCGGGCGTTGTTGTGGGCGCCGAAACTCTCATGAGTCCCGAACGGATCGGGGATATCCGTCAGCGGCTTCCCAAGATGCGGCTCGATGGTTTCCGGGTCGGGTATGTTGTCCGGTATCTTTCGGAGGCCATCCATATCGTCCGAGAAAGCGATCAGATGGGTTTCGAAGCCTGTCAGTTCCTCGAAGGCACGGCGAACCATGGTCGTCCGCGCGACCTCGCCGAACGTGCCGATGTGCGGCAGTCCGGACGGCCCGAAACCGGTCTCGAACAGCACATGGCCCTTTTCCGGCAATTCGCCGTTCAGCCGTTTCTCCAGGCTACGCGCCTCGGCGAACGGCCAAGCGTTGGATTGCTGCGCATATTCCCTGAATTCACTCATAGGTTCGGTGCTTTCCGATTCCGGTATTTCTCGGAGCGCGGAACCTAAGCGCCGCCGCGTCATCCGTCAACACGGGCGGGGGGCCGGAACACGTGACCGCGCATCCGGGGATTCTTAGCGATGCGGCGGCCCGGTTGGGCGGGTATAGTGGCTGCTCCATGCCCGATGAAACCTCCCCGACGCCGCTGAAACTGCCGCTCGCGCCGGTTCTGGTCGCAAACCACGCCGGCGCCGTGTGGCTCACCCCCGATGGCGAAATCGAAACGCTGCCCGGCCGGGACGCGGCGGCGAACGCGTTCAAGACCATGCCGATCGTGTGCCATGCCAAGGCGACATCGGCCCATTTGGGCAGCGAACCCTTCCCCGCCCTCGATGTCCTGGAACTGCTGGCCTTCGTGCATCCGGCGAAGTTCTGTACCCCGACCCCGCTGGGCATCGCGCGATTTCTCGGCCTGCCGGAGCCGGCGGGTCTGGAAGACCAGGCCGTGACCCTCATCCAAGCGGTCGAACACCTGCACCGCGGATTGTCCGGCGCCTCCGCCGATGCCGAAGGCATTGCCTGGTCCATGGGCCGGGCCGGCTGGCCGTGGGCGGCCTCGGTGTCGGCGGCGCTCGGCGGCGGGAACGGCGATACCAAACACCGCGCGGCAAACCCGGCCGATGCCTTCCGGGCCTGGCGGGACCTGCCCGAATGGTCCGAGCACGCGCCGCCGCCGCAGCCCGGCCATCTTCCGGTGAGCCCGGATGAAGCCGAAGCACAATTGACGACGGCGCTCGGCACCCGGGCGGAGGCACGTCCCCAACAGGTCCTGTTCACCCGTGAGGTCACCCGCGCGTTCGACCCCGTCGACGAAGCGGCCCACCCCCGGACGGTGCTCGCCCAGGCGGGCACCGGGGTCGGCAAGACGCAGGGCTATCTGGCGCCGGCCAGTCTCTGGGCGGACAGGAACGACGGGACCGTCTGGGTCAGCACCTATACCCGGAATCTGCAGCGCCAGCTGGATGGCGAGCTTGACCGGGTCTATCCGAACCCGACGGAGAAACCGCTGCGCGCGGTGATCCGGAAAGGCCGGGAGAACTACCTCTGCCTGCTGAACTTCGAAGACGCCGTCGGCCGGCTGTCGGCCGACACCGGGTCCGCCATCGGCATGGGCCTGTTGGCGAGATGGATCGGCGCGACACGCGACGGCGACATGATCGGCGGGGATTTTCCGTCCTGGCTGCCCGATCTCCTTGGCTTTCCCGTCGCCATGGGGCTCACCGACCGGCGCGGCGAGTGCATCTATTCCGCCTGCTCGCATTTCTCAAAATGCTTCATCGAACGGACCGTGCGCCGCGCCCGCCGGGCCAAAATCGTCGTCGCCAACCATGCGCTGGTGATGGTCCAGGCCGCCCTCGGCGGCGATGAGGCCTACCGGCCGACCCGGTACGTCTTCGACGAGGGGCACCACATATTCGATGCCGCCGATTCCGCGTTTTCGGCGCACCTGAGCGGAGGAGAAACCGCCGAGCTCCGGCGCTGGTTTCTGGGCGCCGAAGGCCGCCGGGGCTCCCGCTCCCGCGGCCTGAAAGCCCGGATCGAGGATCTGATCGGCGAGGACGAAGCCGCCGTCGCGGCCCTCGGGGAACTGCTTCAAGCGGCGCGGACCCTGCCGGGCCCCGGCTGGATGACCCGGCTGACCGAGGGCAATCCGGTCGGGCCGGCGGAGAGCTTTCTCCGGCTGGTCCGGCAGCAGGTCTACGCCCGGGACAAGAATGCGGACAGTCCCTACGGCCTGGAGACCGATGCCGCGCCGCCCGTCGACGGCATGGCCGGCGCGGCCCTCGAACTGCTCGACGCGCTCGCGGAAATCGAGCGCCCGGCCCGGGTGCTGATCGGCTCTTTGGCGCGGCAACTCGACGACGAGGCCGACGATCTCGACACCGCGACCCGGCAGCGGATCGAGGCGGTCGCCCGGTCCCTGGAGCGCCGCGGCGTCGTTCAGGTGGGCGACTGGTGCAAAATGCTGACCTCGCTCGGCCGGGAAATCCCCGAGGGCTTCGTCGATTGGATGAGCGTTGAGCGGATCGGCGGCCGCGATTTCGACATCGGCCTTCACCGCAACTGGGTGGATCCCACGGTGCCGTTCGCCGAAACGGTGATCGCGCCGTCGGACGGCGCGTTGATTACCTCGGCCACGCTGCGGGACGGGCGCGGCGACGAGGCGGAGGCCTGGGCGCGGGCGCGGCTGCGTACCGGGCTCGACAAGGTGGGCGACGAGACTCTCACCCTGGACGTCGCCTCGCCGTTCGACTACCCGTCGCAGACCCGGGTCTTCGTCGTCTCGGATGTGGACAAGAACGACGCCGGCCAGGTCGCCGCCGCATACCGGGAGCTCATTCTCGCCGCCGGAGGCGGCGTCCTCGGCCTCTTTACGTCCATCGCCCGGCTGCGGAACGTTCACGCCCGCCTGGTCGAAGCGTCCGGGCTCAACGACGTCACCATGCTGGCGCAGCATGTGGACCCGCTCGATATCGGCACGCTCATCGACATATTCCGCTCCGACGAGGATTCGTGCCTGCTCGGAACGGATGCGGCGCGGGACGGGATCGACGTGCCCGGCCGGTCGCTCCGGATGGTGATCTACGACCGGGTTCCATGGCCGCGGCCGACGATCCTGCACCGGGAGCGCAAGAAGGCCTTCGGCGGCAGCCGGTACGACGATTCCATCACCCGCCTGCGCCTGAAACAGGCCTATGGCCGGCTGATCCGGCAGGCGGCGGATCGCGGCGTGCTGGTGATGCTGGACCGGGCCATGCCGTCGCGGCTGCTCGACGCCTTTCCCGCCGGCGTCGGCGTGCGAAGGGTGGGATTGGCGCAAGCGATCAGCGAAAGCGCCGGGTTCCTGGACCGGACCGGCGGAGACGGTTAGAACCTGTGCCCCGGCGGATAAGGCCACTCGGCATTAATCCTCCAATCCGTCCCCCTGCGGGCCAGCAGGTACGACCGGCCGCCGGCCAGCTCGAGGCCGAAGAAGCGCCGCACCTCGTCGGTTACCGAATGAAGGACAATGTGGGTTATCCGCGGCCGGCTCAGTGACCGGGTCAACGTATCCTCGGAAATCCTGTGAACAGCCGCGAGATAGCCAACGGACCGCCGGGCAGGCCAGAGGCTGAAATTGGTAATGACATGCGACTCCCCTGTACCGCGCGGGTCCAGGACAAAGTAGCGCCCGCCGTCGGGAATGGTGTCCGCCAACGCCGCGGCGACCGCCCGGAAATGCGGCTTCGGCGGTTCAAGATCGAACCTGATCTTTTGTACGAGCACGACGGGCAGGACAAGGATCAGAACGATGGACAATCGTTTCAGCCATAGGCCAAAGACCGGCGCCGGATTCAAACGGCGCCAGAGAATGGCAACGGCCAGCGACAGAAAGACCAGCCCGATCAGACCCATATGGGTGTTGTACCGCCAATAGGATGCCGTCCGCAGCGCGTCCGACTGCCCGAAGGATGCGACATAGGCAAACAGCAGAAAGACATTGAAACCCAGGAACACGCCGCTCGCGATTACGGCGAAGCGGTCCAGGTCGGTGCGGCAACGAATGATGCCCCGAATGCCGAAACCGAGGACGATCAGCATCAGAGCGAAAAAGACGCCCTTCTTCGACGCGACAAGCGCCATGCCGGCAAGGATGTCGGGAATAAGACCGATGAACCAGGTTTCGACCGGCCGGATCGTCAGCTCCGCACCGGGCAGTTCCGCTGCGACGTGGAGTCGCCAGGAACCAAAGACGATCAGCGCCGGTACCGCCGCCGCCACGAGAACCATGACCGCGCGGGGGAAAGCGATCTTCCCGTCCCGCCCTGAAATGAGCAGCCACGCCAGCACGAAAATTGCGAAAAAGATGATGTTCGTGGCCCGGGTGTTCACCAGGACGATGAGCGCCAGCGCCCACTGCCATACCAGCGCGGCATCGGCCCGGTCCCGGTCGGCGAGCTGATTCAGCAGCATCCAGGCGAGCACGCCGGCGACACCGACGGACACCATGGTCGACGTCTCCGAATATGAGGTCAGGACGAGCTTCTGCACAAAGGCGGGATTGAGGATGGTAACGGCCAGCGCCGCGAGGGCGAGGGCGGGCCAACCGAATGCGGCCCCGGAAATTCCCGGTACCGTGCGCCGGACGACGTCCAAAATCACCACGCCGAAGCCGAGAAGCATCATCAGGTTGAGCAACGGTCCGACGTTTTCGATCGCCGGCCCGGCAAGCATGGCGCCGAGGAAGATCAGCAACGGCCAACCATATGGATAGGCGGGGAAGCTGGCTCCGGTCTCCGGGGCATCCATCCCCGGAAATCCATCATGAAACAACAGGAATTTGGCGCTTGGCAGCCAATGAGAAAACTCATCCCATTGCGACGCGCCCATCGCGGATACCAGGATAAGCAGCGGCAGAGCAAGCGCCGCCAGCATTGCCGGCGCCCGCAGCGGGGCAACCCCCTCGCGTCGAAGCACAACGACGGAACAGCCGGCAGCCAGGGCCGCCAGAACGGCCGCCAGGACGGTGAACGAGATTCCCGTCCAGACCCCAAACAGCGTGAAGACCGCATTTGCCACGCCCCACCCGAATACCGGCGCGGCCGCCGACAGCCCCCGCGGCGCGACAACGCGACCGATGGCGGCGAGGCCGAGCCAAACCAAGGATGCCGAAAACAACCCCGCCAATTGGGGCAGGCCGCCATAGAAGTAGGAGAGGAACTGGGACATGGCGCCTTGTAGCAAGCCCGGATTCGTTCGCCAATCGAATCTCCGGGCCGGCGGCGCAAAAAAAGGGCCGCATCCGAAGGACGCGGCCCCTCTTTGTAACGGTCGGGCGACTTACATCATGCCGCCCATGCCGCCCATGTCCGGCGGCATCGCCGGAGCCGCCGGCTTGTCGTCCGGCTTCTCGGCGACCATCGCCTCGGTGGTGACCAACAGACCGGCGATCGACGCCGCATCGGTGATCTCGGCCCGGACAACCTTGGTCGGGTCAACGATGCCCGCCGACACCAGATCGGTGTACTCCAGGGTCTGGGCGTCGAAGCCGAAATTGTCCTTCGAGTTCTCGAGCAGCTTGCCGGCGACCACGGCGCCGTCGACGCCGGCATTCTCGGCGATCTGACGGACCGGCGTCTGCAGGGCGCGGCGGACGATGTCCACCCCGACCCGCTGGTCGTCGTTCTCGGGCTTGGTCTTATCGAGGGCCTTGGTGGCGCGCAGCAGTGCTACGCCGCCGCCGGCCACGATGCCTTCCTCGACCGCGGCGCGGGTGGCGTTCAGGGCGTCGTCGACGCGGTCCTTACGCTCCTTCACCTCGACCTCGGTGGCGCCGCCGATGTTGAGAACCGCAACACCGCCGGCCAGCTTGGCAAGGCGTTCCTGCAGCTT
Source organism: Rhodospirillales bacterium (assembly GCA_022823235.1). GTDB lineage: Bacteria > Pseudomonadota > Alphaproteobacteria > Rhodospirillales > UBA2165 > JAJDXO01. The sequence continues at coordinate 32,292 of JAJDXO010000034.1, read as the reverse complement.
CTCGCGGTCATAGTCGGACGTGGTCTCCTCGATCTGCTGGCGGATCTGGTTGCAGCGGCCTTCGATGTCGGCCTTCTTGCCAATCCCCTCGACGATCGTGGTTTCCTCCTTGGTGATGACGATCCGCTTGGCGGAACCCATCATGTCGAGGGCCACGTTCTCCAGCTTGATGCCGAGATCCTCGGAGATCACCTGACCCTTGGTGAGGATCGCGATGTCTTCGAGCATGGCCTTGCGGCGATCGCCGAAGCCGGGGGCCTTGACGGCGGCAACCTTGAGACCGCCGCGCAGCTTGTTGACCACCAGGGTGGCCAGGGCCTCGCCCTCGATGTCCTCGGCGATGATCAGCAGGGGACGGCCGCTCTGAACCACGGCCTCCAGGACCGGCAGCATCGGCTGCAGGCTGGAAAGCTTCTTCTCGTGGATCAGGATGTACGGGCTCTCGAGTTCGCAGATCATCTTCTCGGCGTTGGTCACGAAGTACGGCGAGGTGTAACCGCGGTCGAACTGCATGCCCTCGACCACCTCGAGGGTGCTCTGCAGGCTCTTGGCTTCCTCGACGGTGATGACGCCCTCGTTGCCGACCTTGCCCATGGCGTCGGCGATCATGTTGCCGATCTCGCTTTCGCCGTTGGCGGAGATGGTGCCGACCTGAGCAATCTCTTCGGAGGTCGAAACCTTCTTCGAGCGCTTTTTGAGATCCTCGATCACCGAAACGACGGCGAGATCGATGCCGCGCTTGAGGTCCATCGGGTTCATACCGGCGGACACCGCCTTGACGCCCTCGCGGACGATAGACTGCGCCAGCACGGTCGCCGTGGTGGTGCCGTCACCGGCTTCGTCGTTGGTCTTGGACGCGACTTCGCGGACCATCTGCGCGCCCATGTTCTCGAACTTGTCGGAAAGCTCGATCTCCTTGGCGACGGTCACGCCGTCCTTGGTGATGCGCGGTGCGCCGAAGGACTTCTCCAGCACGACGTTGCGGCCCTTGGGACCCAGGGTCACCTTCACCGCATCGGCGAGGATATCGACGCCGGCCAGCATGCGCTGGCGGGCATCAGCCTCGAATTTGACTTCTTTGGCTGCCATTTTTCTTGATCTCCTTGAAACAGATTGGCGCTTAAGCGGCCTTCTTGGCCTTGGCCTTGGTGGTCAGAATGCCGAGAACGTCGCTCTCACGCATGATGAGCAGTTCCTCGCCATCGATGTTCACTTCGGTCCCGCCATACTTCGAGAACAGGACCCGGTCACCCACCTTCACATCCAGGGGCGTGATCTTGCCGTCTTCGGCCTTGGCGCCGGAACCGGCGGCCACGATCTCACCCTCGGAGGGCTTCTCCTTTGCGGTATCGGGAATGATGATCCCCCCCGCAGTTTTTTCGTCTTCTTCGAGACGCCGGACCAAAATCCGGTCATGCAATGGCTGAAAGCCCATTGTATTCCTCCATTTTCCACTGAAATCCAGGCTGAATTAGCACTCTCGGCCTCGGACTGCCAGGGAATTTAGTTCAATGTTTTCAATCGTCAAGGCCTGTCGGCATTTTTTTTTCAGGCATTTTGCCGGCCCGCGGCGCGGATTGGCAGCACTCTCCCGGGATCGGTGCCAACCCACTGATTTAGAACGATTTTTGTTGATTCGGATCGCCGAACGGCCCCACACTTTTGTCGTGGCGTGCTTGTGACGGAGAAAATCATGAGACATCGCGATTTCGAGAAACAACTGAACGGCTACCGCCTGACCACCGCCGAAATCCTTTACCACCTGCCGGACCATCCGGAGCTGCTGCAGACCTTCATCTGGCAGACCATGGACCTGGCGCCCAATTTCCCGGCCATCCGCAAATTCCTGAAATACTGGCAGGAAAGCCTGGACGGCAAACTCCACTCGGTGAAGATCGCCTCCAGGGAACTGATCAAACCGGCCGAATACAGGATCATCGACAGTTCAATGCGTTTGCATTGAGGGGGGGGTGCGGCCCGGGCCCGCGCCAACTACGCGGTCGGTTTATCCTCGGCCCGGGTCTCATCGGCCTCGACCGCTTCGTCGACGGCGCGGTCGAAGGTGTGGCCGTGCCGGAACCGCCGGAAGAGATAAATCCCGAGCCCGGCGGAAACAAAGAACAACACGACGCTGCCGGAAATCCGCAATGCCGGATCGAGATTGATGCCGCTGCCCAGGAGCGCGAACACCGCCATCTGCGGGATGTAGCCGATGGCCGAGCCGGCCAGGAACAAGGGAAACCTGGCGCTCGACACACCGGCGGCGAGATTGGTCAGGAAGTTGCTGCCGGCGGGCAGCAGACGGATCAACAGGGTCATGGAAAACGTGTGGTCGAGAAAGAAGGCGTCGGCCTTCCGGATGCGCGCGGGCAGGTGCCGGGACACCCAGTCCCGGGCCACCCAGCGGGCGAACATGAAGGTCAGCGCGCAGCCCAGCGCGGCGCCCGCGACCGCGAGCAGCGTCCCTTCGACCAGGCCGAAGGCGTAGCCGCCCAGGAACGCCACCAACTGCCGGGGGAGCGCAAAGGCCGTCGCCAGACCGGCGGCCAGGACGAACAGCGCCTCGCCGGTGAGGCCCTGATCCCGGACCCACTTGTCGATCAGCTCGGCGCCCGACTCCTGGTCGATGCCGAGAACGCGCAAGCCCATGCCGAGCAGCACCAGGGCGACAATGACGGCGAGGCCGCGGATGACGAATTTGGGGTTCAGCATGCTCAGCCACCGATGCGCCGGTCGATATCGTGGCGGGTCGGCCGCCGGATCAGCCACAACAGGCCGGCGAGATCGACGATCCCCACCCACAGCCGGTCCCACACCCCGTATTTGGAGGCCCCCCGCTGCCGCGGCCGGTGCCCTACATTCACCGACGTCACCGCCCCACCGGCGCGGATCATCAGGGCCGGCATGAAGCGGTGAAGATGATCGAACGCGGGAAAGTCCAGGAAATCGTCCCGGGCGAAGACCTTGAGCCCGCAGCCCGTATCCGGGGTTCCGTCCCGGAGCAGCCCGCCCCGGACCGTGTTGGCGATGCGGGAGGCGAACCGCCGCCAACCCGTATCCTTGCGGCTCGCCCGGTTGCCGCAGACCATGAGTTTGGAACCCGCATCCCGGCCTTCGTATACGGACAGAAGCCTAGGGATATCGGCCGGATCATTCTGCCCATCTCCATCGAGGGTGGCGATGACCGAGGACCTGGCCTCGCGGACGCCGGTGACGATGGCCGAGCTCTGCCCCGACCGTGCGGCGTGACGCACGGCGCGGAGTTCGGGCCGGTTGGCGGCGGCGCTTTCCAATCTCGCCCAGGTGCCGTCGGTGGACCCGTCGTCCACATAGACGATTTCGTAGGCGAGCCTGCCGCCGAGCGCGCGGGCGATCTCGCGCACCAGGGGCTCGATATTGTCGGCTTCATTGTGCACCGGCACCACCACGGATAGGGCGGCGGTCCCGGTGCTTCCGGAACTATCTGGATTTGCCATGCGCGACGGTTGCCAGCGGGTACTGGGCCACGGAAATTGGGATCATGGGGGCGGTATTACACCCTCAATGACTCTCCCGCCAAGGGGTTTTGCCGCCTATTGCCTCCAGGGGAGCCCGGCAACCTTCCAGCCGCCCACCGTCGCCCGGCGGCCGGCATCGTCCTTGTCGCCCTCGAAGCCCTCCAAAACGTTGTAGGCCCGACCGTACCCGGCCTCGGTCAGCGCCTTGGCGGCGCCGATGGAGCGCACGCCCGAGCGGCAGAGGAACAGCACCCGCTGATCGGGGCCGATCCCCGCCGCCCTGACCTGATCGACGAAGTTCGGGTTCCGTTCGTTGGCGGGAAAATCCACCCATTCGACGGTGACGGTCGCCTTGCCCAGCTCGGTGAGGTCCGGAAGGCCCACATAGTTCCATTCCGCCGCGGTGCGGCAGTCCACCAGCACCGTATCGGCATCGTCCTCGAGCCAGTCCCACGCGTCCCGGGGTGAAACGTCGCCTGCATATCCGTCAGCCATGCTAACCTCCCTACGCGCTCAGCGCCTGTTCGATGTCCTCGATCAGATCCAAGGGATCCTCGAGGCCCACCGAGAGGCGCACCATGTTTTCGTGGATGCCCAGCGTCGCGCGCTCGTCTTCGCTCATCCGCTGGTGGGTGGTGGTGGTCGGGTGGGTGACCATGCTCTTGGCGTCGCCCAGATTGTTGGAGATGTCGATCACCTCGAGCGCGTTCATGAATTTGAACGTCCGGGCCTGGTCGCCGTCGAGTTCGAACACCACCATGGTGCCGGGCCCGCTCATCTGCTTCTTGATCAGGTCCGCCTGGGGATGGCTGTCGTGCCCGGGGAAGATCACCTTGGTGATCCGTTTTTGGTCCAGAAGCCAGTCGGCGATCCGGGTCGCGTTGGCGGCCTGCTGGCGGACCCGCATATCGAGGGTCTCCAGGGACTTGGTCAGCACCCAGGCATTGAACGGGCTCAAGGTCGGTCCCGTATGGCGGATATACATGCGGAGATAGTCTTCGTAATAGTCCCTGTCATTGGTGAGGATCGCCCCGCCCAGCGTCCGTCCCTGACCGTCGATGTGCTTGGTGGTCGAGTACATGACGATGTCGGCCCCGAACTCCAGGGGCTTCTGGAAGACGGGTGTGGCGAACACATTATCGACGATCAGCCGGGCGCCCGCCTTGTGTGCCAGGTCGGCGATCCCCGGAATATCCAGCACCTGGGTCATGGGGTTGGAGGGGCTCTCCAGGAACACCGCATTGGTCGGCTCCGACAGCGCCTGCTCCCACTCGTCCAGGTCGGACGACGCCACGGTCACCGTCTCCACCCCGTAGCGGGGCAGCAGCACCGTACAGACGTAGTCGCACGACCCGAACAGCGCCTTGGAAGCCACCAGCCGGTCGCCGGCCTTCAACATGCAGGCCAGGGAGCCGAACATGGCGCCCATGCCGGACGCGGTGGATTGGCAGATCCCGGCGCCCTCCAGCTGCCCGAGGCGCTCCTCGAACAATGTGACGGTCGGGTTCCCATAACGGGAATAGAGATAATGGTCTTCCTCGCCCTTGAAGGCCCGCTGCGCCTGCTCCGCGGATTCATAGGCGTAGCTGGAGCTCAGATACATGGCCTCCGAGAGCTCGTCGAAGTGGGAGCGGTCGAGCCCGCCCCGCACCAGATTGGTTTGTGGACGGTATTTCCTGCCGTCCGCGCTGTCCTTGGGCATAACGCGCTCCTCCCTTTTGGCTCCTCATGCCTCTTTTCCGGCGGCCCGGGCGTTCGCGAAAAAGCAAAAGCCCCGGCCGGTGATGGTCGGGGCTTCCTCAGCGCCGACCTTTTAGCTCGTTTGTTTAACGTGGCCGCAAGCCGGTCGAACAAATCACCACGTAGGCGTAACCATAATATCTGGTCCCCGCCGGTCAAGGAAATTTGGGAGTCGCCGGGTCCCGGAACCGTCCGCCCGCCCGAAACAGTAATTACAATTTTAAGACTTGATTTTTCCTTAATTTGGAATTATATTATGGTTAATTAAATTCAATCAGGGCGGAAACCGTGAGTATTTTCTTTCCTCTGAACATGTCGTTCGGCAAAGGTATGCTGGACGATCCCGACGACGCCAACCTTGTGGACCGGGCCTTGCGGCGCCTCGGCGTGATGCGGAAGCCGCTCTTCGGGTCCACCAACCCGATGCGGGACATTTACGCCGGACTGGAACGATTTCAGCGGGACAACGATCTCGCCATCGACGGCTTCATGCGCACCCGGGGTCCGACGGCGGCCAAACTGGCCGAGCGGCTGAACACGTCACTGGCCGGGCCCACGCCGCCGTCGGCGGGCAACCCCTGGCCATGGGGCGCCATCGCCCAAGCAACCCCGCGGACGAAACCGGCGGCATCGACCCGTCCGCCAAGCAGGCAAAGGCCGGTCCTGTTGGGAACGCTGGACCATGCCGGCAATGTCTTGCCCCGGGCCTCGCGCCGGGCGGGCGAGAGGTCACGAAGCGTAGCGCCGGTTACACCGCTTGCAACCCCGACCACAAACCCAGCACTACTGGGGCAAAACAAGACATCCGAAGTGGCGAATTCAAAATCAGAAGAAGTTCCGTGCCGCGATCATTGGTTGGACATGCGGCAAGCGCAAAAAATCTTGGATGCAGCTAGATTTGAGCTTCACAACATTGAGGGCAGGATCATAAAGCTGCCAATACAGATCGAGTACCACAAACGACAAGAGCCACCAAAGGTCTTCATTCCTCACGGTCCCTTTGCGCTGCCCGCGCCGCCAGCGCCGGGGCAAAAGCCAAGCATCTTCGACCTGCCTTTCCTTGATTTCGGCAAGACCGCAGAGAGAAACCGAAAACGTCGGCAGATTTGGCTGCAACAGCGGGAAATTTGGCTGGCAAAACTCAAGGCGCTCGAAAACAGCCTCGCCGAAGCCGAAGAGGAACTGCCAGCCGCTCAGGAGGCAGTCGATGTCGCGCTTACGGCATTCGAAGCCGCGAAAGCTCGCCACGATGCCTGCGTGGCGGCCAGCAAGAAATAAACCACGGAACGTGGAGCTGGCCCTATAGAGGCGGAACCTCTCCCGACAACAGCCACCCTTCGGCAAGCCTGCGCTTCTCGACGGAGATATTTTGCAGGCGCGCCTTTGTTGGGGTCGAAAGTCCCAGACCCAGTTGCTGCGCCCTTCCCGACCAGAAATAGGCTTTCGCGTCGTCCCGGGTATGGCACGGGCCGTCCAGATACGCCACGACCAACTCGCGAACCGCGCTCGGGTATCCGTTCGCACCGGCCTGCCAGAGGAACCTCACCGTATCCACGCCGCAAGCCTCGTCGATTTTGGCCTGATCACCGGACTTTCGGGCCCTTTCCGCCTCGCCTCGTCGGCTCATATATTCAAAGTATTGTCCCCGGTTCGAACCACGTCGAGCGGACAAAGAGAAAAGCTTGTCCGCAACCAGCCGTTTTAATGTCGGGGTGATATCAGGTGACGAGGGCAGCGGCTGACCGTAGACCTCTCTCGACATATCGAAGCCGTACATTTCCTTCGCCATGTCATAAATGACATCTCCCTTAAGCTGCGTGACTTGGGTCCACCAGTCGACCTGCTCCTGGAAGGCTTCCAGCAACCGCCGTTGATACTCGGGCTCGGTCATTGCGGTCCAACGATCCGAGAGATAAAGCCGTCTGGCGCTTTCAATTTTCTCCGGCGGACTGCCGGCGATGAAGCCCCGGAACGCGAGCTTATACAGTTCGCCTCTCTCCTTCCGCTTCCGGAATTCACTCTCGGCCACCCTCAACCATCTTCGTTCGTCGGCGGTCAAACCGAAATCGGGTTCCGTTGCGTTAATCCCCTGGGCCGCCACGGGGTGAGGCAACGCCCAGACAATCATCGCGAGAAATATGGGAACAACTATTCTCATCGGCGGCATCATAGTCCGCCAAATATGGCGGCTTCAAGGCGGAGGCCGGTAAACGGAATTTGACGGATCGGCGCTTTCGCGAGGCCGCCCGCGGGCTATATGATGGGGTGAACGACCGCCCACACGCCAAACCCATATTTTTTCCGGGGGAACGCACCATGTCCGATATCGCCGCCGCCGAAGAGCTGTTTTTCACCCGCACCGGCCTCGATCAGGCCCGGGTCGATCGCGTGATCGGCGATGCGCTGAACGGCGCCGATGACGGGGAGCTGTTTCTGGAATACGCCCAGTCCGAGAGCTTCGTCTTCGATGACGGACAGCTGAAGAACGCCAGCTATGACACCACCCAGGGCTTTGGCCTTCGGGCGGTGGCGGGCGAAACCGCCGGCTACTCCCACTCGAATGAACTCTCCGAGGCGGCCTTGAAGCGGGCCGCCGATACGGTGCAGGCGGTCCATGCGGGGCACGGCGGCACCCTCGCCGACGGACCGGCGGGCACCAACCAGGCCCTCTATGGGGACGTGAACCCCCTCTCGCTCACCCCCTTCGAGACCAAGGTGAAGCTCCTGACCGATATCGATGCTTACGCGCGGTCCAAGGACGACCGGGTGAAGCAGGTCTCGGTTTCCCTGATGGGCGAGTGGCAGGCGGTCGAAATCATCCGCGCCGACGGCTCGCGCGCCGCCGATATCCGGCCCCTGGTGCGCTTGAACGTCTCCTGCGTGGTCGGCGACGGCGACCGGATGGAGCAGGGCTCCTACGGCGCCGGCGGCCGCACGGCCTACGACCGGTACCTCGCCGAGGATACCTGGCGCGCCGCGGTCGACGAGGCTTACCGCCAGGCATGCGTGAACCTGGACTCGGTTGCGGCGCCCGCCGGCGAGATGCCGGTGGTGCTGGGCCCGGGCTGGCCCGCCATCCTGCTCCACGAGGCCATCGGCCATGGATTGGAGGGCGACTTCAACCGCAAGAAGACGTCGGCCTTCTCCGGGCTCATGGGCGAGCGGGTCGCGGCCAAGGGGGTCACGGTCGTGGATGACGGCACCCTCACCGACCGGCGGGGGTCGCTGACCATCGACGATGAAGGCACGCCGACCCAAAAGACGACGCTGATCGAGGACGGCATCCTGACGTGCTACATGCAGGACCGGATGAACGCGCGGCTCATGGGGGCCGCCGCCACCGGAAACGGACGGCGCGAGAGCTACGCCCACGCGCCCATGCCGAGGATGACCAACACCATCATGCTCAACGGCGGGCAGGACCCGGAAGAGATCCTCGCCTCGGTGGATGACGGGCTCTACGCGGTCAATTTCGGCGGCGGCCAGGTGGACATCACATCCGGCAAGTTCGTCTTCACCTGCACCGAGGCCTACAGGATCGAGGGCGGTCGTGTGGGCCCGGCGGTCAAGGGCGCGACCCTGATCGGCAACGGCCCCGACGCGCTGACCCGCGTCTCCATGATCGGCAACGACATGGCCCTCGATCCCGGCGTCGGCACCTGCGGCAAGGACGGCCAGGGCGTGCCGGTGGGCGTCGGCCAGCCGACCCTGAAGCTCGACAGCCTCACCGTCGGCGGGACGGAAGTCTGATCCCCTTGCCCGGGCCCATCGGACCTTAGCCGGGCTCCGCCTTAACGGGGTCGCCCTCCATGCCGCCATGAAGAGTGCCCTCCCCTTCGGGGATGCGCATCTCGAAGATGCTTTCGATGGAGGTGTAGTCGTAGTAGCCGAGCCGGGCGATGGGCCGGGCCTTCAAGACGTCGATCTTGCCGTCCGGGGTAATGAACTCGTCGTCGACGTGGATGCCGATCACCTCGCCGATCACGATATCGGCCGTGCCCATGGTGCCGTTGCCGGGAAGCCGCAGCGTGGTGTGGTAGCGGCATTCGAAATGGACCGGAGAGCCATGAACCCGGGGGGCCCTCACCAGTTTGGAGGGAAGCTTCTGCAACCCGGCCCGCTCAAATTCGTCTTCGTCGGGCGGCAGCGCCATGCCGGAGATGTTCACCGCTTCGCGCAGGTCGTATGTCGCCATGTTCCAGACGAACTCGCCGGTCTCTTCCGCGTTGGAAACCGTGTCCTTACGCAGACCCGATTCGTTTTGGTTGGCGGATATCATGATGTAGGGCGGATCAAATGTGAGGTTCTGGAACTGGCTGAACGGCGCGAGGTTGGCCCGCCCCTCGGCGTCCAGACTCGATATCCAGCCGATGGGCCGGGGAATGCAACAGGATTTGAACGGGTTGTAGGGAAGTCCGTGATCGTTGTTCTTCGGCTCATAAAACATCGGGGGATCATTCGCCGCCAGCGGAGACCTGCCCGGCTTCCTCCAGATAGGACTGAAACTTGAACACCGGATCGACCTTGCCGCCCCACTCGGTGTCGTAGAGCTCCAACAGCTCCTCCGCGGGAGCCTTGCCCGACCTGGCGATCTTGATCAGCGGCTGGAGGAAGTGGGTCTCGTCCTGACCCGAGCGGTCGAGGCGCGCCCGGGCGCGCAATCCTTCATGGGCGATGTCCAGTGCCCTGAGGGCCGGGTCCTGTAGCGTACCGTCGCGGAATCGGGTGTGCAGCGCTTCCTTGGGCACATGGCGGCGGAGCGCCTGCATCTCCTCGACGGTCCAGTCCGCGATCAGGTCCTCGACCGCCGCCAGCGCATCGTCGTCATACAACAGCCCGACCCAGAAGGCCGGCAGTGCGCAGAGGTACCCCCACGGCCCGCCGTCGGCGCCCCGCATCTCGAGGAACGTTTTCAGCCGCACCTCGGGGAACGCGGTGGTCATGTGATCGACCCAGTCCGACATGACCGGGATTTCGCCCGGCAGCGCCGGCAGCCCGCCTTTCATGAAATCCCGGAACGACTGTCCGGACGCATCGATGTAACTGCCGTTCCGGTAAACGAAATACATGGGCACATCGAGCATGTAGTCCACGTAGCGCTCGAACCCGAAGCCGTCCTCGAAGACGAAGGGCAGCATGCCGGTGCGGTCCGGGTCGGTGTCGGTCCAGATGTGGGAGCGGTAGCTTAAGTATCCGTTCTTCTTGCCCTCCTTGAAGGGCGAGTTGGCCCACAGCGCCGTGGCGATTGGCTGGAGCGCGAGGGCGGCGCGGAACATGCGCACCATGCGGGCTTCGGAGGAGAAATCCAAATTCACCTGAACGGTACAGGTGGCGAGCATCATTTCGTGGCCCATGGAGCCCACCTTGGGCATGTATTCCCGCATGATCTTGTAGCGTCCCTTGGGCATCCACGGCACCTGATCCAGGCGCCCCATGGCCCGGTAGCCGAGGCCCATGAACCCGACATCCAGCTCTTCGGCCACTTCCTTCACTTGTTTCAGGTGATCGCCCAGTTCGCCGCAGGTCTGGTGAATGGTCTCCAGGGGCGCGCCCGAAAGCTCCACCTGGCCGCCCGGCTCGAGGGTGACCGACGAGCGATCCGGTTTGATCAGCGCGATGGGGTTTCCGTCTTCCAGCACCGGCTCCCAGCCGAAGCGGGTCAGTCCTTCGAGTACGGCGCGAATCCCCTTCTTGCCCTCGTAGGGGAGCGGCATGAAGGTCTGGGGATCATAGGCGAATTTCTCGTGCTCGGTGCCGATCCGCCACTGATCCGGGGGCGTACAGCCCTCCTCCATATAGGAGATGAGCTGCGCCCTGCTTTCAATGGGCGCCGACGTGCTGGTGTCCTCGGCCATCGCCCGTTCTTTCGCCTCCCCTGAACAACTCACTTCGGCTGCCATTCACCCTAGCGCCAGTCTCCGGCAAGTGCCTGCCAACAAGCGAGCGCCGCCAGAGCCGCCGTCTCCGCACGGAGGATTCGGGACCCCAGGCTGATGGATTTAGAATTCGGGAGATTCCTTAATAAATCAAGCTCGGATGGCGAAAATCCGCCTTCCGGACCGGTAAGCAGCGCACCAATCGCGCCGGGCGCCATGACCTCCGAAATGGCCCCGCCGCCACCGGTTTCGTCCATGTGATAAAGCGTCCGGTCGGCGGGCAGTTCCGAAATCGCGGCCGCCAGCGGCTTCAACTCGCCGATCTCGGGCAACGTCAGGCGCCCGCATTGCTCGGCGGCTTCGATGGCGATGGCGCGGAGCCGCTCCGGCTTGATGCGGGCGGTGTTGGTGTACTCGGTGGTGACGGGCTGCAGGCGCCCCACGCCGAGTTCGGTGGCCTTCTCGACGATCAGGTCGGTGCCGTTGCGCTTCACCGGCGCGAACAGCAGCCACGGACCCGCCTCGTCCGTTTGGCCGCGCTCCCTGTGCCGGACCGCGAACCGGCAGGACTTGCGGGTCGCCTCGGTGATCTCGGCTCGCCATTCCCCGTCCCGGCCGTTGAACAGCATGACGCCGTCGCCGGGGGCCAGGCGCATGACGCCGGCGAGATAGTGCATCTGGTCGGGCGTGGCTTCGAAGGACGCGCCGCCGGCGAGATCGTGCTCCACATACAAGCGGATTTTTGCGGTGTACATCCCCGACCTATAGCACGGCCGGTGAGATTGCGCCCGCATCGCCTAGAACGGATAATGCGATGATGAGCGACGCCGCCGCCCGCAATACCGAATACAGCGACATCCCCAAACAGGGGTGGGTCGACCGCTTCGTGCCGCCGCCCGCGCGGCCCTATATCCGCCTGGCGAGGTTCGACCGGCCCATCGGCACCTGGCTGCTGCTGTTTCCCTGCTGGTGGTCCATCGCGCTGGCGACACCGGGCTGGCCGTCATTACTGCTCGTCGTCCTGTTCGGCCTCGGCGCCATGATCATGCGGGGCGCGGGATGCTGCTTCAACGACATCACCGACCGCCATTACGATGCACAGGTGGCGCGCACCGCCGACCGGCCCCTGCCGTCGGGCCAGATGACGGTCAGGCAGGCGGTGATCTGGATGGGGGTGCTGTGCCTTCTGGGCCTCGTCATTCTGCTGCAGTTCAATCCGGTCGCCATCGGGGTCGGGGCCGCGTCCTTGGCGCTGGTGTTCACCTACCCTCTGTTCAAGCGTTTCACCCACTGGCCCCAGGCCATGCTCGGCCTGACGTTCAACTGGGGGGCGCTGTTGGGCTGGGCGGCGGTGCGCGGCGACATCCAGACGCCCGCCCTGGTGCTCTATGCGGCCGGGTTCTTCTGGACGCTGGGCTACGACACCATCTATGCCCACCAGGACAAGGAAGACGACGCGCTGATCGGAGTGAAGTCCACCGCCGTCCTTCTGTGGGGCGGGACCCGGCCGTGGCTGTGGATCTTCCACGCCGTCGCCATCGCGCTGATCGGCGTTTCCGGGTGGCTGGTCGGGCTCGCTTGGCCGTTCTGGGCGGCGCTTGCCCTGGGCGCGCTGCTGTTGGCCTGGCAGTCTTGGGACGTCAAGCTCGACGATCCCCACGACTGCCTCCGCAAGTTCAAGTCCAACCGGCTGTTCGGCTGGCTGCTGTTCGGCGGGATCATTCTGGGACAGGTGGTTTAGCGCCCTTTCTTCGATTTCCTTTTCGACGGCGTCGGCGGCTGTCTGGGCTGGAAGCGCTTGCCGTCCACGAGGCTCAACAGGTCGAAGGAACTGATCAGCCCGACCACCTTCTTGTTATCGGTCACCACCACATGGTGAATCTTGTTCTTGCGCATGATCCGGGCGGCCACCGAGACGTCGTTGTAGGCCGGCACCGCGTGAATGCCGTCGCTCATGATCCGGCTCACCGGCGTCTCGTTCTTCAGGCGCCGGGCGAGGTCGGTGGCGGTAACGATGCCGAGGGCCTCCTTGTCCGGACCGACCACGGGCAGCGCCCCGATGCGGTTGCGCTCCATGACATCCCGCGCATGGCCGACGGTGTGGTGCTTCTCGGCGACGATGACCCGCTTGGCCATGATGTCGGCAATCTTGATGTTCATGAGGCTCTCCCCTGGTTGAGTCATGAAGAGTTTAGGGCGCGCTCATTGGTCCGGCCCTGACAAGGATCAATCGGCAAAGGCGAACCCGTCATAGAGCCAGGCGAGACAGCGGTAGCTGTCCTCGACCGAGCGCTCGCGGAACTGCTGGAAGGCGACCTCCCGCTCGACGCCGTCGCCATGATAATTTTCCCAGATCGCCCGGCTCTCCAGGGTGACGCGCGCCGTGCGGACCACCCGGTCGGCGGCGAAGGCGGTGAAGACCTCCTCGTGACCGCCCCCCTTATCGATCAGCCCCGCCAGATGAAGCCCGTCCTCAATGGCCATGCAGGCGCCTTGAGCCAAGGTCTGCAGGGTCGGGTGCGCGGCATCGCCCAGCAGGCAGACCCGGCCGTCATGCCATTTGCGGACCGGGTGACGGTCGCCGACGACGAACCGGCGCTCCAAATCCATCACCTGGATCAAATCGCGGAGGCATTGGTGGGCGCCCGAATAGGTCTGCTGCAGCTCCGCCCGGTAAGCCTCCACGTCCCCCCGGGGAGCCTCGTTGGCCGACCGGAAGACGGCAACGATGTTGAACAGCGCCCCATGCCGCAGCGGATAGGTAACGATGTGAAAGCCGGGGCCGCCCCACAGCACCACCACCTCGGTCGGAACATCCGCCTCCAACTCCTCCATCGGGATGATGGTCCGGTGGGCCACATAGCCGTTGGGGAGCGGCCCGCCATCGTCGAGCATTTGCGCGCGCAGCGCCGAGCCGATCCCGTCGGCGCCGATCACCAGCTCGCCTCCGTGCATCTCACCGTCCCCGGTGGTGATCTCGGCGAAAGTGCCGCGGTTGGCGTAGCCGGTGATCCGGGTATCGGCGATCAGCTCGATATGATCGTCCGCCCGGCAGGCGTCGATCATGACGTTATGGAGATCGATGCGGTGGATGATCAGATAGGGGTAGTTGAACCGCGCCTTGAAGCCGGCATCGGTCGGGATGCGCACGAGTTCCTCGTCGCTCAAGCCGTCCCGCATCGTCACCGCCGCCGGCTCGTCGCCGACGGCCATCACCTGCTCCATCAGCCCAAGCCGGTCAAAGACATGAAACACATTGGGGCCGAACTGGATGCCGTAGCCGATGGCGCCGAACGCCGGCGCGCCCTCGAACACGCGGACCGCCCGCCCCCGCCGCGCCAAGGCCAGCGCCGCGGTAAGCCCGCCGAGGCCGCCGCCGACGATGAGAATGGGTTGGTCCGGCAATTCGGGACTCCTCGAGAATAGTCTTGCACCCGGCTAGCTTTGCAGGAGAGTCCAGGCTGTGGCAACAGCGGACCGTCGTGATCGGGGGAATTGAATATGCGAGCGGCCTATTATGAGGAACTGGGCGCGGCCCGGGATGTGTTGAAATTGGGTGAGATGGAGACGCCCGAGCCGGGTCCCGGCGAGGTGCGGGTCAAGCTCGCGGCCTCGGGCGTCAATCCTTCGGACTGGAAGGCGCGGCTGCGCGGCCGCTTCGGGAAGCTGCCGTTCCGCAAGATCATTCCCCATAGCGACGGCGCCGGTGTGGTGGACGCCATCGGGGACGGCATCGATGCGGGGCTGGCGGGTCAGCGGGTGTGGACCCTGAATGGCCAGTGGAAACGGCCCTTCGGCACGGCTGCCGAATACATCGTCCTGCCCCGGCGCTATGTGGTGCCGACCTCGGAGCACGCCGGCGACGAAGAGGCCGCCTGCTTCGGGATCCCGTTCCTCACCGCCCACCGGGCGGTGTTGTTTGACGGACCCGTCGAGGGGCAGACCCTTCTGGTGCAAGGGGGCGCCGGCGCGGTCGGACATCAGGCGATCCAGATCGCCAAGCATGCTGGCGCGCGGGTGATCACCACCGTCTCCAGCGCCGGGAAGGCCGACTACGTGAAAGCGGCCGGCGCCGACGAGGTGATCAATTACCGGGACGAAGACGTGTCCGAGCGGGTCGAGGCGCTGACCGGCGGCATGGGCGCCGACCGCATCGTCGAGGTGGATATCGCCGCCAACGGCCACCTTTACGGCCGCATTCTGGCGCCGGGCGGCACGTCGATCATTTACGGCACGGGCCAGCCAACCGCCGAGGTGCCGTCTCAGAACTTCATCATGCGGGCCGCGGCGCTCAAGTGGTTCATCGTCTATGAGCTCACGGAAGCCGAAATCGCCGAAGGGGTCAGCTATCTCAACGAGATGCTGGCCGCCGGCGCACTCACCACCACAATCGCCGCCCGCTTCCCGCTGGATGATATCGCCGGCGCCCACGAAATGGTCGAGGCCGCAAATCACATAGGCAATGTCATCGTGGAGATAAATTGAACCTGGCGTGATCCGTTTCCCGGTAGGCGGCGGACCGTGGACAACCCGTGCGGAGGCTAGGCTTGCAGAATAAGGTTGAGCTTTTTCAACGTCTTATGGTCGACCGAATGACTTTTGATCCGGCCTGTTCTATACTGAGCGGGTTATGGCAGAGGACACCGCTGTTTCGGATGCGGCCTCGGCTTCGGTCTCGTACCGGGTTCGCACCATAAGCCTCGAGGACCTGCGCCAGTCGGTCATCAAGGGCCTCGAAGACTTCAAGGCGCGCCCTACTCACGCCATATTCATCATCTTCCTTATCCCGCTGATTATGCTCATCGCCTTTTGGGTGGGTACCGACCAGCGGCTGCTCCCTTTGGTGTTTCCGATCCTCACCGGGTTTGCGCTCCTCGGGCCGTTCCTGGCTTTGGGGCTCTACGAATTGAGCCGCCAGCGGGAGATGGGCCGGAACATCACCTTTCGTCAGGCGTTCAACATCTTTCGCCACAAGGCAGTGGGTTCGCTGATTAGCCTGGGGGTGATCCTGACGATCTTGTTCGGCTTCTGGCTCTCGGTGGCGATGACCATTTACCAGGCAACCCTCGGCTTTCCGGCGCCGCCGACCTTCGGTGAGTTCGCGGCCGAGATTCTGACCACCGGTCCGGGCTGGGTGCTGATCGTGTTCGGCAACGGCATCGGCCTTTTGTTCGCGATGATCGCGCTGGCCATCAGCGTGGTGTCGTTTCCGCTGATCATCGACCGCCACGTGACGGCCGGCACGGCGATCATGGTTTCGGTCGACGTGGTGGTTCACAACCCGGTGGTCATGGCGGTCTGGGGGTTTGTCGTCGCGATGGCGCTGTTGCTCGGCACCCTGCCGGCGCTCGCCGGGCTGGTGATCGTGTTCCCGGTCCTCGGCCACGCCACCTGGCATCTCTATCGGCGCGTCGTCGAATAGCAGAACGGCCCCGCCGGTCGCCCAGCGAGGCCGCTCCTAATCAGAAATCCTCTGTCATCTCCGAAGAGATCCCTGGGGAACTCTGATCGGACCCTTCCGCTTCCGCTTCACTCGCGATCCACAGTCGCTTCTTGATCCGTCTTTAGGCTAGCGCGGTGTCGGTTCGACGAACAACCCCTTTTCTATCCACACCCCTGTGGAACCTGGGGAGAAGTATATTTTTTTTGACCCGTTGCCGGTGGATAACCATTTTGCGCTGCACCAGGACGATTTAGACCTCCGATTCCGCGTCGGATCGGAGCCCCCGGCGATAGAGTTTGCCGGTCGGTCCCGTCGGCAGGTCCGCGCGTATATGGATGACCTTGGGCACGAGGTGCCGGGGCAGTAATCCGTCCGCTTCGATCTCCCGGAGAAGCGTTTCCTCGCCGCAATCCGCCGCCAGAACCACGTGTGCCTCTATGCGCTCCCCCCATTGAGGGTCGGGCTCGCCGACGACGCCGGCGAGGCGGATCAGCGGATGGCGCATCAACGCCGCCTCGATTTCCTCCGCGCCGACCTTTACCCCGCCGGTATTGATCTGGTTGTCCAGCCGGCCCCGGATGGAGAGCATGCCGGCATTGTCGACGACGCCCAGGTCGCCGCTCCGCCACCAGCCGTCGACGAATTTCGCCTGCGTCAGTGCCGGATCATCAAGATAGCCGGCCGCCAGCGAGCCGCCCCGGATGCAAATCTCTCCCGGCTCCCCCGCCGGCAGCGCCCGCTCGGCGCCGCCTTCCGGGGAAACAATGCGAAGCGCCGCCCCCGGCACCGGCCGGCCGGCCGCCGACGGCGTTTCCGACAAGATATCCATGCCGGCGGCGACCCCCGCACCGTTGCCGCCCTCGGACGCGAGATAGGCGGTCATCACGTTGGGGCAGATATTACGGGCCAGTTCCTCGACCAGGGACGCGGAGCCGGGCTCGCCGGAATAGAACGCCGTTCGCAGCGGCGACAGATCGAACTCCTCGGGGTTCCCGGCGAGCACCATCCGCCAGGCGGTGGGCACCAGGGCCGCGACGGTGATCTTCTCCCCGGCCAGCGCGCTCAGGAACCGGCGGGGCTCGAACCGGCCGTCAAAATAGAGCCGCCCCCGCATCCGGACGAACGGCAATACCGTGTGAATCCACGCAGCGAAGGACGGCGCCATGACGACGATGGCGCTGTCGCCGGGGGACGAGACGCCGTAGATGTGCTGTCCCTGGGCCGCGGTGACCGCGAGCGTCCGCTGGGTGTGCATCACGCATTTGGGCGCCCCGGTGGTGCCGGACGACATCAGGACCAACGCCGGATCGTCCGGCGGCCGGTCGGGCAGGCCGGGCGGCGGCCCCTCATACAAGGAACCTTCGTCGAGACCGATCAGCGCGCGGTCCCCGGCGATTTGTCCGGCGAGTTCCCGATGAGCGCCGTCGAACAGGACCGCCTCGGCCCTGATGAACCCGGCCGTGCGCCGGAGCCGTTCCGGTGTATCCCGGACATGGAAGCAACAGGGCACGATCCCGGCCCGGAGACAGCCGAAGAAGGCCACGGCCTGACGCACCGAGCTGCCGGCGAGAAGCGCCACCCGATCCCCCGGCGCCAGCCCCCGCGCAAGCAGCGCATTGGCGAACGACGAACTCTCCCGCCCCGCCTCGCCGCCGGAAAGCCGTTCCAACGGGTCGGCAAGAAATTCGTCGGCTCCCTTGTCGCGGCAGGCCTCGGCGATCACATGAGCGATGGTATTCGGCGAGGTCATGGCGCCGTCGGGCCTACAGGTCCCGGGAAATGATGTACTTCATCACCTCGTTGGTGCCGGCGTAGATCCGGTGCACCCGGGCATCCGCCCAGGCCCTCGCGATGGGGAACTCCCACATGTAGCCATACCCGCCGTGGAGCTGCAGGCAATCATCCAGCACCCGGTCGGCCAATTCGGTGGTCACCAGCTTGGCCTTGGCCGCCAATTGCGGGCTCACCAGCCCTGCCACGTGAGCCTCGATGCATTTGTCGGCGAACGGCCGGGCGGCCTCCACCTCGGCAATCATCTCGGCCAGCTTGAACTGGGTGTTCTGGAAGTCGAACACGGTCTGGCCGAAGGCCTTGCGCTCCTTGGTGTAGGCGATGGTCTGATCGATGGCGGCCTCGGCCAGCACCATGGAGCGCACCGCGACCACCAGACGCTCCCGGACCAGCCCATCCATGAGAATACGCCAGCCGTCGTTTTCGCCGCCCAGTCGCGCGTCCGCCGGCACGCTCACGCCGTCGAAAAACAGCTCGGCGGTATCCTGGGCCTTGTTGCCGATCTTTTGCAGGTTGCGGCCGCGGGACACCCCGTCGCCATCGAGGTCGACCCAGAACAGGGACACCCCCTTGGCGCCCAGCGACGGATCGGTCTTGGCCGCCAGCAGGATGCGGTTGGCGATGTGGCCGTTGGTGATGAAGGTCTTGGCGCCGTCGATGACATAGCCGTTGCCGTCGGGCCTGGCCGTCGTCTTGAGCTCCTTCAAATCGCTGCCGCCGCCCGGCTCGGTCAGGCCGATGGCCGAAATGAATTCGCCCGTCGCCATCCCGGGCAGCCAGTCCCGCTTCTGCGCTTCGGTGCCGTGATCGATCAAGAAGGGCGCGATGATGTAGGCGTGCATATCCCATGCAGGCGCGGCCACCGAATAACGGCCTAATTCCTCGATGACGATGGCGTCATGAAGAAAATCGCCGCCCATGCCGCCGTAAGCCTCGGGGATCGAGGTGCCGAGCAGTCCCAACTCTCCGGCCCGGCGCCAGATCTCCGGCGGTGTCCGCCCCGCCTCTTCCCACGACGCGTAGTCGGGCAGCACCTCTTCGGTGAGGAACCGGGCGACGCTGGACCGGAATATCTCATGCTCTTCGGCGTAGAGGGTGCGGGGAATCTCGAAGTTCATTTTTTTGGCCGCATTCAGGGTATCGGCGAAAGCTTGCGACTTCAATAAGCGCACCCTTTCGGCGCCTTGAGGATAAACCGCTGGACGCTCGGACATATTCCCCGCCCGCCACCCGCCGGGTGCACATTCCGGCGAGAAACCGGACCTTTGCCTTGACCAAGGGCTCGCCTTCAAGTGTGGTTGGCTCCGCCGGCGGACAGCGTGGCCGGCCGGCAACCGGGAAAACGCACATGGCGTACAAGAGCCTCAGGGATTTTATCGCCCGTATCGAGCGGGAAGGCCGGCTGAACCGGGTTTCCGCGCCCGTGTCGCCGGCGCTCGAAATCACGGAAATTCAGACCCGCCTGATGGCCGAGGGCGGGCCCGCCGTGCTGTTCGAGAACGTCATCGACGCGAACGGTGAAAAATACCCCATGCCGGTGCTCGCCAATCTGTTCGGCACCGTCGAGCGGGTCGCCTGGGGCATGGGCCGGGAGCCCGAGGACCTGCGCGCGTTCGGTGAAACCCTGGCCTTCCTGCGCCAGCCCGAGCCCCCCGGCGGCTGGCGCGAGGCCATCGACATGCTGCCGCTGGTGAAGACCGCCATGGCCATGAAGCCGAGGACGGTATCGGGCGGCGCCTGTCAGGAGGTGGTCCGGCAGGGCTGCGACATCGATCTCGGCAGGCTGCCCATCCAGAGCTGCTGGCCCGGCGAGCCCGCGCCCCTGATCACCTGGCCGGCGGTCGTCACCCGGGCGCCCGGCTCCGACAGCGACGACGATTTCAATCTGGGCGTCTACCGCCTGCAGGTGACCGGCAGGGACACCACGCTGATGCGGTGGCTCGAACACCGGGGCGGCGCCCAGCACCACGCCGAGGCGAAAGGCGGGACCGAAATTCCGGCCGCCGCGGTCATCGGCGCCGATCCGGCCACCATCCTCGCCGCCGTCGCCCCGGTGCCGGATACCTTGTCCGAATATCAATTCGCCGGACTGCTCCGGAACGAGAAGGTCGAACTGGTGAACTGCAAGACGGTGCCCCTCAAGGTCCCGGCGGAGGCCGAGATCGTTCTCGAAGGCCACGTCTCGCTCACCGAGTACGGCGACGAAGGGCCCTACGGCGATCACACGGGCTACTACAACGCGGTCGAAAAATTTCCGGTTTTCAGGATCTCGGCCATCACCATGCGCCGGGACCCGATCTATCTCTCCACCTACACCGGCCGGCCGCCGGACGAGCCGAGCGTCCTCGGCGAAGCGCTGAACGAGCTGTTCATCCCGCTGCTGACCCAGCAGTTTCCGGAAATCGCCGATTTCTGGCTGCCGCCCGAGGGGTGCTCCTATCGGGTCGCCGTCGTCTCCATCAAGAAGGCCTATCCGGGCCACGCCAAGCGGGTGATGATGGCCGTCTGGTCCTACCTGCGTCAGTTCCTCTACACCAAGATGGTGATCGTGGTGGATGACGATATCGACGCCCGGGACTGGAAGGACGTGATCTGGGCGATCTCCACCCGCATGGACCCGGTGCGCGACGTCACCCTCATCGACCAGACCCCTATCGATTATCTCGACTTCGCCTCGCCGGTCTCCGGCCTGGGCGGCAAGATGGGGCTCGACGCCACCAACAAATGGCCGTCCGAAACCGACCGGGACTGGGGCCGGAAGATCCGCATGTCCGACGAGGTGATTGATCGGGTGTCCGAGATGTGGGACACGCTGGGACTGCCGGGCAGCGGCAAACCCATTTGGAAATGATCTGAACCGGGAAACGAGGAATGGCCGATCCCGCCGACCACCTGAACAAGCTCAGCGACCTGATCGACAAGGCCAAGGCCGAGGGCGCCGATGCGGCGGATGCCGCCCTTGTCGAGAGCGTCTCCCTGTCCGTCGCCCAGCGGCTCGGCAATCCGGAAAAACTGGAGCGCTCCGAAAACGCCGATATCGGGCTTCGGGTGTTCGCCGGCAAGCGCCAAGCCATCGTCTCGTCTTCCGACATGAGCGCGGCAGCACTGGACGAGTTGGCGGTGCGCGCCGTCGCCATGGCCAGGAACGTGCCCGAAGATCCTTTTTGCGGATTGGCCGATCCCGATCAATTGGCGGCGGACCCGCCGACCCTCGACATGGCCGACCCCGGGGAGCCGGCCACCGAGACCCTGGTCGGCTGGGCAAGCGAAGCGGAAGAAGCGGCGCGGGCCGTCGAGGGCGTCACCAATTCGGAGGGCGCCGAAGCCGGCTGGGGCCGGGCGGCCATCGCCGTCGCCGCCTCCAATGGGTTCGCCCGGGCCTATTCGGGCACCCATTTCTCGGTCAGCGCCTCGGTGCTGGCCGGCGAAGGCACGGGAATGGAGCGCGACTACGACTATTCCGGCGCCGTCCATGCCGAGGATTTGACCCCGCCGGCCGAGGTGGGACGCATCGCCGGCGAAAAGGCGGTGAAACGCCTCAACCCCCGCAAGGCCGAAACCGCCGAGGTCCCGATCGTGTTCGATCCCCGCATCTCGCGGTCCATGGTCGGACACCTGGCGCGGGCGGTAAACGGCTCCGCCATCGCCCGTGACACCAGTTTCCTCAAGGACAGCATGGGAGAGGCGGTGTTCGGGACGGGCATCAACATCATCGACGATCCGCACCGGCAGCGGGGCTTGCGCTCCAAGCCCTTCGACGGCGAGGGCGTCGCCAATAGCCGCCGGGCGGTGATCGAAAACGGGGTGCTCACCACCTGGTTCCTCGATCTCCGGTCATCCCGGCAGTTGGGGCTGGAAACCACCGGTCATGCGTCCCGCGGCACCGGCGGGCCGCCGTCGCCATCCGCCACCAACCTCTATCTGGAAGCGGGCCCGGCCTCGCCCGCGGACCTGATGAGCGGCATCAAGAGCGGCTTCTACGCCACCGAACTGATCGGTTTCGGGGTCAATGGCCTCACCGGCGATTACAGCCGCGGCGCGGCCGGGTACTGGATCGAAAACGGCGAAATCGCCTACCCGGTGAGCGAAATCACCATCGCCGGCAACTTGAAGGATATGTTCCAACGGCTCACACCGGCGGACGACCTGACCTTCCGCTATGGGATCGATGCGCCGACGCTCCGCATCGATGGCATGACGGTTGCGGGCAAATAGACGAATTGCCGCGCAAGCCGCTGATTCGAAAGGCGCTATTGGGTTGACGAGTCCATCCGTGATAAACTCCGCGCCTTCAATCACCATCTCGGATTCGTGGCTCTGAGCGAAACAGTGACGCCGCCGCAGGATACCTCGACCGCCGGTCTGGTCGGCCGTCTGGCGCGCGAGTACATCCGCCCCTATGCGAACTGGGTGGTGCTTGCCCTCGCCGCAATGGCGGTTGTCGCGGCCGCGACGGCGTTCAGCGCATGGCTCATGGAGCCGGTCATGAACGAGATTTTTCTGGCTCATCGCAAGGACTTGCTTTTCCCGGTAGGAGGAGCGGTTATTGCAACGTTCGTGATCAAAGGGTTGGCAAATTACGCGCAAGCTACCCTGATGAGCTATGTGGGCCAGCGGATCATCACCGATGCCCAGCACGGCCTTTATGCTCATTTGACCCGGTTGGAGCTGGCGTTTTTCCATAACCAGCCCACCGGCGGGCTGATCTCCCGTTTCACCGTCGACATCAACATGATGCGTTCGGCTGTCTCCAACGCGCTTACCGGCTTTGGCAAAGACAGCCTGATGCTGATCGGCTTGATCGGGGTGATGTTTTTTCAAGACTGGCAGTTGGCGATCATCTCCTTCGTCGTGTTTCCGCCGGCGGTGTTCGCCATTGCCCGGCTGGGTAAGCGCATCCGCAAGGTGACCGCCAACACCCAAGCCGAAATGGGCGAACTCACCACCGTCCTCGAACAGACGTTTCAAGGCGCCCGGGTCGTCAAAGCCTACTCCATGGAGGAGTACGAAAAACGGCGGGTCAGGGGCGTGGCCGAACGGATATTCCGCCTGGTGTTCAAGTCAGCCCGTATCCGCGCCATGGCGAGCCCGATCATGGAAACCTTGGGCGGGCTTGCGGTAGCCATGGTGATCTTTTACGGCGGCCTGCGAGTGATAAACGGCTCCGTGGACGCGGGTTCCTTCTTCTCGTTCATTACCGCGCTATTGATGGCTTACGAGCCCCTGAAACGGCTCGCCAATCTCAACGCCAGCCTTCAGGAAGGGCTCGCGGGCACCCAGCGCCTGTTCTCGCTCCTCGACCGGGAACCGGATATCACCGAGGCGCCGGGCGCCAAACCGCTCGAAGTGCGGGGCGGCGGTATCCGGTTCGATAATGTGCGGTTCTCCTACCGGGAGGACCGCCCGGCCCTGATGGGCATGAGCCTCGATGTTCCCGCCGGCAAAACGGTGGCCTTGGTCGGGCCGTCGGGCGCCGGGAAGTCCACCATCCTCAATCTCATCCCCCGGTTCCATGACGCCGATGCGGGCGCCGTATCCATCGACGGCCACGACGTTCGAGGGCTGACCTTCGATAGCCTGCGCGGCGCCATCGCCCTGGTCAGTCAGGAGATCACCCTGTTCGACGACACGATCAGGGCGAACATCGCCTACGGCCGCCAAAGCGCCTCCGAAGACGAAATCATTCAGGCCGCCCGCGACGCAGCCGCCGACGCCTTTATCCGCGAACTGCCGCAAGGCTACGACACGCTGGTCGGCGAGAGGGGCGCGCACCTCTCGGGCGGACAGCGCCAGCGCATCGCCATTGCCCGGGCCATGCTCAAGGACGCACCGATCTTGCTGCTCGACGAGGCAACGTCGGCGCTCGACACGGAATCCGAACGTCAAGTTCAGGCGGCGCTTCGGGTTCTCATGCAAGGCCGGACCACGCTTGTCATTGCCCATCGCCTTTCCACGGTCATGGACGCGGACCTCATCCACGTCGTCGATAGGGGCAAACTGGCCGAAAGCGGAAACCACGCCGAATTGCTTGCCCGCGGGGGAATGTACGCCAACCTTTACGCGCTCCAGTTCGCCGATCAGGAAGACGACTCCCCGCCGGATCATGCGGTCGCCGCCGCGGGAGAGTAGGCCGCATCCATGGCGACGCCCGGATTCATCAAAGCGATCTCCCGCTCTCCGAGCGTACGCGCGGCCGCGTGTTTCCTGGGTGCTCAATACCTGCGGCTGGTGTGGATCACGGGAAGATGGCGGGTCGAAGGATTTGAGACGGTTCAGCGATTTTGGGATCAGGACCGGCCGTTCATCGTCTGTTTCTGGCATGGCCGGTTGCTCATGATGCCGCTGACCTGGAAGCGCTCGAAACCCTGTCACATGCTCCTGTCCGATCATCCGGATGGTCGGCTGGGTGCGGGAATAGGGGCCCATTTCGGCATCAAGAGCGCCTATGGTTCGTCCACGCGCGGTGGCACCGCCGCGCTCCGGCAACTGGTGAAAATCCTCAGAGACGGCGGAACCGTCGGCATGACCCCCGATGGGCCGGCGGGCCCGCGGATGCGGGCGAGCATCGGCGCCGTCGCCCTGGCGCGGCTGTCGGGAGCACCCATTTTGCCCCTGACATTCTCCAGTTCCTCCCGGCGGGCACTGAACAGCTGGGACCGGTTTATCGTGCCGTTTCCCTTCGGCCGCGGCATCATCCGCTGGGGCGCCCCGATCGACGTCCCGAAAGACGCAAATGACGACAGGCTCGAGGCTGCCCGGCTTCAGCTCGAAAACGCGATGAACGCGCTCACCGAGGCCGCCGACCGGGAATGCGGCCATGTGCCCGTGGAACCGGCGCCCGCAACAGTCGAGGCGGCATCATGATGCTGCCGCTCTACAAGCTGCTGACCACCATCCTGGGTCCGGTGATCGGGATTTATCTGGCGCGCCGCAGGCGCCTGGGCAAGGAGGACCCGGTTCGGTTTGCCGAACGGCTCGGAACGCCGGGGGCGCCGAGGCCGGCGGGCCGGGTGTTTTGGCTTCATGCGGCCAGTGTCGGCGAAGCCCAGTCCATGCTGCCGTTGGTCGGACACCTTCTGCACAACCACCCGGATGTTCATTTGCTTTTTACAACGGGGACGGTGTCCTCGGCGCGGATGATCGAGGGCCGGCTCCCGCCCCGAGCGATCCACCAATACGTGCCCGTTGATCGGCCGGGCGCCGTCCGGTCGTTCCTCAACCATTGGCAACCCGGAATCGCGCTGTGGGCCGAAAGCGAGTTTTGGCCCAATCTGATCCATGAGACCCAGCGCCGCGGCATTCCAATGATCCTCATCAACGGCCGGATATCGCCCCGATCCTACCGCGGGTGGCAGCGGGCGCCCGGGTTGTTGCGCAGCCTGCTGCGCCGCTTCGACATGTGTCTCGGACAAACCGACGGCGATGCGGCACGGCTGAGGGATCTGGGCGCGACCGCCTACAAGTGCGTCGGCAATTTGAAATTTGCGAGCCCGCCGCTGGCCGCCGACGAGGCGGCGCTTTCGGACTTGGCGGCCAGGACCGCCGGCCGGCCCATCTGGATCGCCGCCAGCACCCACGAAGGAGAGGAGAAAATCGCTGCCGCCGTTCACCGCGAACTCAAGGACGGGCACCCGGGGCTCCTCACCATCATCGCGCCCCGCCACGCGCACCGCGGTCCCGGCATCCTGGCATCCCTCGCCAACGGCTCG
This sequence comes from Rhodospirillales bacterium, assembly GCA_022823235.1. Classification (GTDB taxonomy): domain Bacteria; phylum Pseudomonadota; class Alphaproteobacteria; order Rhodospirillales; family UBA2165; genus JAJDXO01. The sequence goes on along the minus strand of JAJDXO010000034.1, from coordinate 6,236 downwards.
GCGCAGTTGCGGCTTCGTTCGAAAGGGGAACTCCCCGAGGCGGAGACCGGTATTTATATCGCTGACACGATGGGTGAACTCGGGTTGTTCTTCCGGCTCGCCGACGTTGTCTTCATGGGCAAATCGCTGGTGCCCTTCGGCGGCCAAAACCCCTTGGAGCCGCTCAAGCTGGACCGGCCGGTCATCCACGGGCCCCACATGGCGAATTTCCAGGACATGGCCGATCATCTCGCCTCCTCAGACGGCGCGGTGCAGGTGAGGGACGAGGAAGAACTGAAGCGCGCGGTCGACACCCTCCTGAAGGATCATTCCCGCCGCGCCGAACTTGCCCGAAACGGCCGGTCCTATGCCGATGCCCAATCCAATGTCGTCGAGGCGGTCTCGGCGGAAATCGAACGGCTCCTGAAAAGCGATCATGGCGCTTCGCACACCTGAGTTCTGGTATCAAAGCCGGGGTGTCCTGCCCATTCTATTGGGTCCACTGGGGTCGGCCTACGGCATCGCGGGACGCCTGCGGCGGAAGATGGCGACGCCAGCGGCGTGCGGCGTCCCGGTCATTTGTGTCGGCAATGTGGTCGCCGGGGGTGCGGGAAAAACGCCGACCGCGCTCGATGTCGCCCAACGGTGCCGACGGGCCGGGATCGACGTTCACTTTCTCAGCCGCGGTTATGGCGGACGGGAAAAGGGCCCCTTGCGCGTCGACCCGGAAACCCATACGGCGGCGGATGTCGGCGACGAACCGCTGCTCCTGGCGGACGCCGCGCCGGCCTGGATTTCCGCCGATCGGCTGGCCGGCGCACGCGCCGCGGCGGAAGCAGGGGCCCGGTTGATCGTCATGGATGACGGTTTTCAGAACCCTTCGCTCGCCAAGGACCTGTCGATCATCGTCATCGACGGGGATGCCGGTTTCGGCAACGGCCGGATGATTCCCGCGGGCCCGCTCCGCGAACAGCCGGCGACCGCCCTCGCGCGGGCGCAAGCGGCGGTGATTATCGGGCGGGACTCGTTCGGCATGTCCGGGCGATTGCGCGAGTCTACGGGCGGACGCGTGGAGGTCATGCTCGGCCGGCTCCAACCCGGACCGGAGATCGAACAGCTCAAGGCAAGGCCGCTGCTTGCCTTCGCCGGGATCGCCCGGCCGGAAAAATTCTTCAAAACCCTGCGCGACAGCGGCTGCGAACTGACGGCGGCCAGGCCCTATGCCGATCACCACCCGTTCAGCCGGGGCGAGATCGCCGATCTTCGAAGACAAGCCGGGGACCTGGACGCCACCTTGGTGACCACGGCCAAGGATTTCGTCCGGCTGCACCCCGAGGACCGCAACGACGTCCGGGTCCTCACCGTCGGATTGGCGCTCGAGGACCCGGCGGCGCTCGATCGGCTCCTGGAACCGGTTCTTGCACGGGCGGGAGCGGGTTGATGTTCCGGCGCTGGATCGTCTATCCCCTCCAGGGGATGTTCGCGGCCCTCGGGTACGCCGTTCTGGCCGCCCTGCCCCTGGACGCCGCGTCGGCCCTCGGCGCGTGGCTCGGCCGGACGTTCGGTCCCCGCTTTCGCGCCCACCGAATCGCCCGCGACAACCTCAGGCGGATCATGCCGGAACTGGGCGAGACGGAACGCGCGGCCGTCATCCGGGGTATGTGGGAAAACCTGGGGCGCACCGTCGCCGAGTATCCCCATATCAAGAAGTTCGATCCCTACGCGGAAGATGGCCGCATCGAGATCGTCGGTCTCGAACACATGGAGGCTTTGTGGAACGACGACCAGCCGGGCCTGCTGTTCGGCGGCCATCTGGCCAATTGGGAGCTGCCGGTGCTGGCCGTCACCCGCCGGGGCTGGAACGTGCACCTGGCCTATCGCGCTCTCAATAACCCGCTGGCCGACCGCCTGCTGCGCCGCGGCCGCGACGCCTTCGACGCCGGTCTTTTCCCCAAGGGGCCGGAGGGCGCGAAGATGGCGCTGAAGGCGCTTTCCAACGGCGAGCATGTGGCCATGCTGGTGGATCAAAAAATGAACGACGGAATCCCGGTTCCGTTCATGGGCGTCGACGCCATGACCGCCCCGGCGGTCGCCAAGTTCGCGCTGCGCTACGACTGCCCGGTCATTCCGGTGCAGGTGGAGCGCCTGCAGGGCGCCCGGTTCCGGATCACCTTCCATCCCGACCTGGAAAAGCCCGCGACCGGCGACCGGCAGAAGGACGTCGAGGCCATCATGACCAAGGTGAACGACTATCTCGGATCCTGGATTCGCCGGCACCCGGAGCAATGGCTGTGGGTGCACCGGCGCTGGCCGGCTGAAGGTTCTGAAGGTTAAGGCCCGTTCAGCGGCTGCGGCTTTCCCTCCACCAGCAGCGCGGGGTCGATTTCGATATTGCGGACCCGCGCCCCCCAGTGAAGATGCGGGCCCGTTGCCCGGCCGGTCGCGCCGATCCTGCCGATCACGTCGCCCTGCTTCACCAACTGACCGGGCTGCACCGAGGCGCCGCTGAGATGAATGTAAACGGTGGTGAGGCCGAGCCCGTGATCCATGACGATGGACTTGCCGTTGAAGAACATGTCGGGATGGACCAGTGTCACCCGGCCGTCCGCCGGCGCAATCACCGGCGTGCCGGTGGGCGCCGCAATGTCGACCCCGAAATGGGGCCGGCGGGGCTCTCCATTGAGGATGCGCTGCGATCCATAGACGCCGGAAATCCGCCCCCGCGCCGGCCAGACGAAGCCCGACAGAAACCCAAGCCGAAGCGTCTTGCCGGAGCGGGCATCCCGCATCAGGCGGCCCTCGGTGCGGATTCGTATCAGGTCTTCCGGGTCCGGCGTCACCATGCGGCGCGGCAGCCCGTCGATGCGCTGAATGTCATAGTGGCGCTTTTCGACCCGCAGGGACATAATGAACGGAACCTGGCGGACGCCCGCCGGGCGAAGCCGCTTTCCATGGACGGCCAACTTCGATGAAGGCCCCGCATCCCGATCGAACGCGAGAAGAAAATAGCCGCCGGAGATGGGGATCGGTCTGTCATCAAGAGTAACCTTGTCCGACCAGGGTGCGTAACCGATCATTAATCCGCCCTGGACAGCATCTCCTTCAAGCCGGAAATCGGCCGGAATGGAGACGGATTGCTGGGCGGCGGCGCCGGGGAAAGCGACCGTCACCGAGAGCAGAATCGCCGCGAACAACTTTGCCGGATTCACAGTAGGCTTCCCTGCCCGCCGCCGTCGGCGGACGGCTTCTTCTTTCGGACCTTGGATTTTGGCTTCGCCGCGGCGCCCACGATCGTCGCGCCCACGGATCCGTCCTGGAAGCGGATCGAAACGGCGCTGCCCGGAGCGGCGTCGCCCGACCTGGTGACGGCCTGGCCGTCGGCGCCGCTGACCAGCGCGAAGCCGCGCTCCAGCACCCGTTCGTAGGATAGGCTGTCCAAGAGCCGCGAGACCTCCATCAGCGCCGCGCGCCGGGTACCGAGCGTGGTCCGCCGGGCGACCTGCCGGCGCCGGGCGAGGCCGTCGAGCTCCGTCCGTTTGGTAGTCATCAATTGACGCGGATGGATCAGCCCGCCGGCGAGCTCGATCACCGCCTGTGCGGGTTCGGTGGTGATTCGCGCCCCGGCGAGCCGCAGACGCTCGACTCGGTCGTCGAGCCGCTGGGAAACCCCTTCGAGCGCCCGCGCCGGATTGGCGATGGCGCGGGAAAGCCCCTCCAACTCCGTCTGTCGTGCCGATACATGGCGCGCCCAGGACCGCGCCAGCCGGGCGCCGTCGTCGGCCACCTGGGCGCGCAATTCGCCGATCACCGGCACCGCCAGTTCGGCCGCCGCGGTCGGCGTCGGCGCGCGGAGGTCGGCGGCGAAATCGACGAGCGTGGTATCGGTCTCGTGGCCCACCGCCGAGATCAATGGAATCCCGCTGCCGGCGGCGGCCCGGACCACGATTTCCTCGTTGAAGGTCCAGAGGTCTTCCAGACTGCCGCCGCCCCGGGCGACAATCAGCAGGTCCGGCTTCGGGATTTCGGGCGTTCCCTTCATCCGGTTGAAGCCTTCGATAGCGCCCGCCACTTGCTCGGCCGCGCCCTCGCCCTGCACATTGACGCCCCACAGCAGCACCCGGCGCGGAAAGCGGTCGTTCAGGCGATGGAGGATGTCGCGGATCACCGCGCCGGTCGGCGACGTGACCACGCCGATGACATCGGGAATGTAGGGCAGCGGCTGTTTGCGGTCTTCGTCGAACAGCCCCTCGGCCAGGAGCTTCCTGCGCCGGTCTTCCAGCAGCTTGAGCAACGCCCCTTCGCCGGCGATCTCCATGGCATCGATGACGATCTGGTAGCGGGACCGGCCGGGATAGGTGGAGAGCCGCCCGGTGGCGATGACCTCCAGCCCATCGTCGGGATCGAGGCCGAGCCGCGGCACCGTGCCCTTCCAGCACACCCCGTCGAGCACCGCCTTGTCGTCCTTCAGGGACAGGTACATATGCCCCGATGCCGCCCGGGTGAGCCCGGAAATCTCGCCCCGCACGCGCACCCGGGAGAAGGTCTCCTCGACCGTCCGCTTGAGTGCCTGGGAGATCTCGCTGACCGAAAATTCCGGCAGGTTGCCGCCCGGCGCGGCGCCGGCGGCGGGATCAAATCGATCGTCGAATTCCTGGGATGGGGTACTCATTGCCGGACCGAATCTATGCTACAAGGGCGCCGACGTACAGAAGGGGCTTTCCCGAGGATGAAGATACTGGTAGTCGGCGGCGGCGGCCGCGAACACGCGCTTGCCTGGGGCCTGTCCCGCTCGGCCGATTGCGATGCGCTGTACTGCGCCCCCGGAAACGCGGGCATCGCCGCGGTCGCCGAGTGCATCGACGTGGGCGCCGAGGACGTGCCCGGTCTGGTCGCCCTGGCCAAGGAAAAGTCCGTCGATCTGGTGGTGGTCGGCCCCGAAGCGCCGCTGGTGGCGGGTCTGGTGGACGCGCTGGGCGCGGAAGGCATCGCCGCCTTCGGCCCGACGGCCGCGGCGGCCATCCTCGAGGGATCGAAGGGCTTCATGAAGGACCTGTTCGCCAGGTGCGGCATCCCCACCGCCGCGTATGGGCGGTTCACCGACCGGGATGAAGCGGCCGCCTACGTGCGGGAACAGGGCGCCCCCATCGTCGTCAAGGCCGATGGCCTGGCGGCCGGCAAGGGCGTCACCCTTTGCCGGTCCGTCGAGGAAGCCATTCAGGCCATCGACGAAGCGATGGTCGACAAAGTGTTCGGCGACGCCGGCGCGGAGGTGGTGATCGAAGAGTTCCTGGCCGGCGAAGAGGCGAGTTTCTTCGCGCTGGTCGACGGCAGGACCGCGCTGCCGCTGGCCTCGGCCCAGGACCACAAAGCCGCCCATGACGGCGACACCGGCCCCAATACGGGCGGCATGGGAGCGTACTCGCCGGCACCGGTGGTGACATCGGAGATGGCGGACCGGATCATGGACGAGGTGATCCAGCCGACCATCGAGGGCATGGCCGCCGAGGGGCGCCCCTACCAGGGCGTGCTGTTCGCCGGCCTAATGATCACCGATGACGGGCCCAAGGTGCTCGAATTCAATGTCCGCTTCGGCGATCCCGAGTGTCAGGTGCTGATGGCCCGGCTCGAGACCGATCTGGCCCAGGTCCTATTGGCCGCGGCGGAGGGCCGTCTGTCGGAGATCGAGCTGTCCTGGCGGGACGAGACGGCGCTGGTCGTGGTGATGGCCGCCGAGGGCTATCCCGGCAGCTACGAAAAGGGTACCGAAATCAGAAATCTCGGCGCGGCCGACGCCATGGAGGGGGTCATCGTCCTCCACGCCGGCACCAAGGCGGCGGACGGCAGGGTACTGGCAAACGGCGGCCGGGTGCTGGGCGTGACGGCGTTGGGAAGTTCGGTCAGGGAGGCCCAGACGCGCGCCTATGCGGCAGTCGACGCCATCGACTGGCCGGACGGGTTCTGCCGCCGGGATATCGGCTGGCGGGCGGTGGCGCGGGAAGAGGCCTAGAGCAGTATCCGGCCAAATTGGATAAATTTGTTGGCGCTCATCGGTTAGCGGGGCTGGCGGGGGCCGATGTGCGTGGTGTGTGCATCGGACGCGGCCCGCAACGCACCCGGGGGACCGGGGAGCGCCACCGAAGGCCGGGTTCCTTCGCGCCGTGGCGGCGTTGCGCCGCTCCGCCGATGGGCCGGCATCGCCGTTCGCGGCGCGTCTGGCCACGACGCGAATTAATCCCGGTCAAATGGTTCAATCTGAC
>JAJDXO010000010.1 GCA_022823235.1 Rhodospirillales bacterium | reverse complement strand
CCTATTCAATAATGCTTGCGACGACGCCGGCGCCGACGGTCCGGCCGCCCTCGCGGATGGCGAAGCGCAGGCCCTGGTCCATGGCGATCGGCTGGATCAGCTCAACCGTCATCGAGATGTTGTCGCCCGGCATCACCATCTCGGTGCCGTCCGGAAGCGCAACCGTCCCCGTCACGTCCGTCGTCCGGAAGTAAAACTGCGGGCGGTAGTTGGTGAAAAACGGCGTATGGCGGCCGCCCTCCTCCTTGGTCAGGATATACGCCTCCGCCGTGAACTTGGTATGCGGCGTGATCGAACCCGGCGCCGCCAGTACTTGGCCCCGCTCAACCTCTTCACGCTTGGTGCCCCGCAGCAGAACCCCGATGTTGTCACCGGCCTCCCCCTGGTCCAGAAGCTTGCGGAACATCTCGACCCCCGTGCACACCGTCTTCGTCGTCTCCTTGATGCCGACGATCTCGATCTCGTCGCCCACATTGACGACGCCCGACTCCACACGCCCCGTCACGACCGTGCCCCGGCCCGAGATCGAAAAAACGTCCTCGATCGGCATCAGAAACGGCTGGTCCTTCGGACGGTCAGGCTGCGGCACGTAACCGTCAACCTGCTCCATCAGTTCAAGCACCGTGCTGGCCCCGATCTCCTCGTCACGGCCCTCCAGCGCCGCCAGCGCCGAGCCCTTGACGATCGGAATGTCGTCGCCGGGAAACTCGTAGGAGGACAGAAGCTCGCGAACCTCGAGCTCGACCAGTTCCAGAAGCTCCTCGTCGTCAACCTGGTCCACCTTGTTGAGATACACCACGATCGCCGGCACACCCACCTGACGGGCCAGAAGAATATGCTCCCGGGTCTGCGGCATCGGGCCGTCCGCCGCGCTGACCACAAGGATGGCGCCGTCCATCTGAGCCGCACCGGTGATCATGTTCTTCACATAATCCGCGTGCCCCGGGCAGTCCACGTGCGCATAGTGGCGGTTGTCCGTCTCGTACTCCACGTGCGCCGTCGCAATCGTGATGCCGCGCTCCTTCTCCTCCGGCGCCTTGTCGATCTGGTCGAACGCCATCTCCTCCGCGCCGCCCTTCTCGGCCAGTATCTTCGTGATCGCGGCCGTCAGCGTCGTCTTCCCATGGTCAACGTGGCCAATCGTCCCAACGTTGCAGTGCGGCTTCGTCCGCTCAAATTTTTCCTTCGACATACTTATGCTCTCCGTCTAAAGGCGGCCCGGTTAACCGGCCAAACGCTCGCGGACTTCCTCGGACACCGCCTGGGGAATTTCCGCATAGTGATCAAAATGCATGGTGTACTGGGCCCGTCCCTGGCTCATGGAGCGCAGGTTGTTGACGTAGCCGAACATGTTGGCGAGGGGCACCATGGCGGACACCACGCGGGCGTTGCCGCGCTGATCCATCGAGCCAATGGATCCCCGGCGGCTGTTCAAATCGCCGATGATATCGCCCATGTAATCTTCCGGCGTCACCACCTCGACCCGCATTACCGGCTCGAGAAGGATCGGCCTGGCTTTCATCACGCCCTCGCGGAACGCCGCCTGTGCGGCGATCTCGAAGGCCATGACGCTGGAATCGACGTCGTGGGACGCACCGTCATAAAGCTCGGCCTTGAAGTCGGTGACCGGAAAGCCGGCCACGGGGCCCGAATCGGCGGCGCTCCGCAAACCCTTCTCGACGCCCGGAATGTACTCCTTCGGCACGTTGCCGCCGACCACCGAGTTCTCGAACTCGAAGCCGGACCCCGGCTCCAGCGGCTCGAACTTGAGCTTGATGCGGGCGAACTGGCCGGCGCCGCCGGTCTGTTTCTTATGGGTGTAGTCGATATCGGTCGGGGCCGAGATGGTCTCGCGGTAGGCCACCTGGGGCCGGCCGACATTGGCGTCGACGCTGAACTCGCGCTTCATCCGGTCGACGATGATCTCCAGATGGAGTTCGCCCATGCCCTTGATGATGGTCTGGCCGCTTTCCTGGTCGCTGGTCACGCGGAAGGACGGATCCTCCGCCGCCAGGCGCGACAGGGCCTGACCCATTTTCTCCTGATCGCCGACGGTCTTCGGCTCGACCGCCACCTCGATCACCGGATCCGGGAACTCCATGCGCTCCAGGATGACCGGGTTGTCGGGGTCGGAGAGCGTGTCGCCGGTGGTGGTGTTCTTGAGGCCGGCAATGGCGAGAATATCGCCGGCGCGGGCTTCCTTGACGTCTTCCCGGGAGTTGGCGTGCATCAGCAGCATGCGGCCCACCCGCTCACGGCCGTCCTTGACCGTATTGCGGATGTAGGAACCGCTTTCGAGAACGCCCGAATAAATGCGGATAAAGGTGAGCGAGCCCACGAAGGGGTCGTTCATGATCTTGAATGCCAGGGCCGCGAACGGTTCGTCGTCCGAATTGTGACGCTCGATTTCTTCCTCGGTCCTGGAATCAATGCCTTTGATCGGCGGCACGTCGGTCGGGCCCGGCATGTAATCGACCACCGCGTCGAGGAGCGGCTGAACGCCTTTATTCTTGAATGCGGAGCCGCACATCACCGGCACGAAGTCGAGCGACAGGGTACCCTTGCGGATGCAGGCGCGGAGCGTATCGGCATCCGGCTCGTTGCCCTCGAGATAGGCCTCCATGGCGCCGTCGTCCCGCTCGACAGCCATTTCAATCAGCTTTTCGCGGTATTCCCGGGCCTGGCCGGCCAGAGCGTCCGGAATATCGGTGTACTCGAACTCGGCGCCGAGGCTCTCATCCTTCCAGACGACGGCCTTCATCTCGACCAAATCGACGACGCCGACGAAGTCGGCCTCGGAGCCGATCGGGAGCTGGGTGACCAGCGGGTTGGCGCCCAGCCGGTCGACCATCATGTCGATACAGCGGAAATAATCGGCGCCGGTGCGGTCCATCTTGTTGACGAAACAAATTCGGGGGACATCGTATTTGTCCCCCTGACGCCAAACGGTTTCTGATTGCGGCTCGACACCCGCGACGCTGTCAAAGACGGCGACCGCGCCATCGAGGACCCGGAGCGAACGCTCGACTTCGATGGTGAAGTCGACGTGGCCGGGGGTGTCGATAATGTTGATCTGGTGGTCTTTCCACTCGCAGGTCGTCGCGGCCGAGGTGATGGTGATGCCGCGCTCCTGCTCCTGCTCCATCCAGTCCATGGTGGCGTTGCCGTCATGGACCTCACCGATCTTGTACGACTTACCCGTATAGAAGAGGATGCGCTCGGTGGTGGTCGTCTTACCGGCATCGATGTGGGCCATGATGCCGATATTGCGGTAGCGCGAAAGAGGTGTTTTGCGTGCCATCGTTCTTGCTTTTCTGACCCAGGTATCCAACCGCCCCGCGTGAAGCCCGTTACCAGCGATAGTGCGAGAACGCCTTGTTGGCTTCCGCCATACGGTGCGTGTCTTCGCGTTTTTTGACGGCATTGCCGCGATTGTTGACCGCGTCGAGAAGCTCGCCCGACAGGCGCTCGACCATGGTGTTTTCACCGCGCGCCCGCGCCGTGTCGATAATCCAGCGGATGGCCAGCGCCTGCGCGCGATCGGCCCGCACCTCGACCGGAACCTGATACGTGGCGCCGCCGACCCGGCGGGAACGCACTTCGATCATCGGTTTGACGTTGTCGAGGGCTTCATGAAAGAGCTTGACCGGATCCTGGCCGCCCTTGCGCTCCATATCGTCGAAAGCGCCATAGACGATCCGTTCGGCAACCGACTTCTTGCCGTCCTTCATCAGGCCGTTCATGAACCGGGTCAAAACGATGTCACCGTATTTGGGATCGGGGAGAACATCGCGTTTTTCTGCTGCTCTGCGTCGTGACATCGCTTAAAGACCCCCTATTTCGGCCGTTTGGCGCCGTATTTCGAGCGGCGCTGGCGGCGGTCTTCGACACCCTGGGTATCCAGAGTGCCGCGAATAATGTGGTAGCGAACGCCGGGAAGGTCCTTGACGCGGCCGCCGCGGATCAGCACCACCGAGTGCTCCTGCAGGTTATGGCCTTCGCCCGGAATGTAGGACGTCACCTCGAATCCGTTGGTCAGCCGGACCCGCGCCACCTTCCGCAAAGCCGAGTTCGGCTTCTTCGGCGTGGTCGTATAGACCCGGGTGCAAACCCCGCGCTTTTGCGGACAGGATTCCATGGCGGGAACCTTGTTCCGGGTTACCGGTGCTTTCCGCGGCTTGCGGATCAGTTGGTTGATCGTCGGCATCCGCCAGTCAACTCCTCGCATGCGCGCCCGCAAATTTGGGCGCAAAATAAACAAACCCGCCACAGAGACGGCTAATGCCGCTCTTGGCGGTCGTCCTACTCGCCTTTGATGGCGTGCTATGCTTCCAGTTACCGAGTGCGACCTCTGCGTCTAGACCGGACGGCCTACCACCAGGGCCCTCGGGAGCGGCGCATACTAGTGACGGACCCTATAGGGGTCAACAAAAAAAATGACGTCTTTTCGGGAGTTTTCCGGGGGGTTTTCGGGGGCCGCGTGGAACCCTTTTCTGCGCCGCAACAAACCTCGAGACAAGCCGGGAAATTATAGAGCAGTATCCGGCCAGATTGGATCAATTTGATGGCGCTCATCGGTTAGCCGGGCAGGCGCGGGCCAAAGGGCGATGTGTGTGCATCGGACGAGGCCCGCAACGCACCCGGGGGACCGGGGAGCGCCACCGGAGGCCGGGTTCCTTCGCGCCGTGGCGGCGTTGCGTCACTCCGTCGATGGCCGCCGATGGGCCGGCATCGCCGTTCGCGGCGCGTCTGGCCACGACGCGAATTAATCCCGGTCAAATGGTTCAATTTGGCTGGAAGCTGCTCTAGGCAGAACGGGCATTTGCGCTGCCCGGGTGGAACAGGAT
>JAJDXO010000053.1 GCA_022823235.1 Rhodospirillales bacterium | reverse complement strand
GCTTGGCTCGCTTCGCTCGCCAAGCCTCCGCATCCCTCTCCCTCCTGGGGTGAGGGTTAAAAAAACCCCCCCTCCCCCTTGTCGGGGGAGGGTTGGGGTGGGGGTGAAGATGTGGGTGGGGGTGAGCCATAAAATGAATGCGTCATGTAAGGTCAATTCGCTCCGAATTGACCGAGCCGGACCCGGACCCGGCCATCCACATGTATCCACGACTTGCGGGTGAGGGGGAGGGGCGCGCAAAAACGGGCTTCCCCTAATCGAGTACGGACCCTAACGCCGTTATTGCCCTCGGGCCTTGAGGGACTCCAGCCAGCGCCGGCGTTTCTCCAACCGTTCCAGGTCGTGGCCCAGCCACTCGGCGAGCAGGCCGCCGTCGCCTTCGAGCCCCTCGGCCAGGTCTCCCAGACGGGCGAGTTCGGTCTCGCAGGCCTCGATCACCGTTTCGATCTGCCGGTCACGCTCGTCGCCGGGCAGCAGGTGGATGAACCGGAACTTCAGCGCCAGGACGAGCTCGGTAAGGCTGGACGCCTCGGCGCGGACGTCGGCGGCGAGCAGGCTCGCCAGCATCTCCCGCCCGTCGCCGGTCATTTGCAGGACCTGGTCCTGTCCCTCCGGAATTTCCTCGCCGACCGGCTCGACCAGCCCCTCGTAGCGCAGCAGCTCGATGGATTCCCCCATCAGTTCCAGCGACGGGCCGGTCACCCGGCTGACGAAATACCGGATCTCGTTCGCCAGATCGCCATAGGCCTTCGGGCCATCGGAGAGAATGCCGAGAGCGCACAGGCGGACGGCTTCTTTCGGCGTCAGGGTGTTGTCGGCATACACGGCGGCGCGGCGCTTCTACGGAACCCGGACATGCCGAAGACTAGCACACGGCGCGCCCGCGATAGGAATGAACGGCCCGATCAGGCCGCGGCCTTTATGCCGAGTCGGCTCCAAACGTCCTTCAGCGCCGCGACCAGCGCGTCCATATGGGCATCGGTGTGGAGCGGCGTCGGCGTGAACCGCAGCCGCTCGGTGCCGCGCGGAACGGTCGGATAGTTGATCGGCTGGACATAGATGGCGTAGCGCTCCATCAGGGCGTCGCCGGCCTGCTTGCACAGCACCGGATCGCCCACCATGACCGGCACGATATGGCTGACCGACGGCATCACCGGGATTCCGGCCGCGGTCAGCCTGGCTTTGAGGGTGGCGGCCCGCTCCTGGTGGCGTTCCCGGAGATCGTTGTGCGCCCTCACGTACCGCACGCTGGCGAGCGCGCCGGCGGCAACGCCCGGCGGAATGGCGGTCGAGAAAATGAACCCGTCGCCGTAGGAACGGACGAAATCGCACATGGCGGCGGAGCCGGCTATGTAGCCGCCGATGACGCCGAAGGCCTTGCCGAGGGTGCCCTGGATGATGTCGATCCGGTCCATCAGGCCTTCGCGCTCGGCGACGCCGCCGCCGCATTCGCCATACATGCCGACCGCATGAACCTCGTCGATGAAGGTGAGGGCGCCGTATTTGCCGCAGACGTCGAGAATGTCCTTAATGGGCGCGATATCGCCGTCCATGGAGTAGACGGACTCGAAGGCCACCAGTTTCGGCCGGCCGGGCGCGATGCCTCGCAGCTTGGCCTCCAGGTCGGCGGCGTCGTTGTGGGCGAAGATGCGCTTGTCGGCGCGCGAGTGCTTGATGCCGGCGATCATCGAATTGTGGTTGAGCGCATCCGAGAGGATCACGCAGTCGGGCAGCATGGCGCCGATGGTGCTGAGCGTGGTGAGATTGGCCACGTAGCCCGAGGTGAAGATCAGCGCCGCTTCCTTGCCGTGAAGCTCGGCCAGTTCCCGTTCCAGCAGCACATGATAATGGTTGGTGCCGGCGATGTTGCGGGTGCCGCCGGCCCCGGCGCCGCACTTGTCGATGGCCGCGTGCATGGCTTCCAGCACGACCGGGCTCTGACCCATGCCGAGATAGTCGTTGGAGCACCAGACGGTTACGTCTTCGATGCCGGACCCGAGGTGATTGACCGCGCCCGGGAAACCGCCCGCCTTGCGTTCCAGATCGGCGAACACGCGATAGCGGCCCTCAGTGCGAAGGTCGCCTATTTTTTCCGCGAAAAACCGTTCGTAGTCCATTCGTTCGTCGGATCCCGATCCCCCGGGCACCGCCTCTGCCGGCCGGAGCCATTCATCCCACATTGTACTTCCCGCCGTATTGTACTTCCCGGCTCCACAATTAAAACGCCAATTTTCCCGGCGTTTTTAGGCTCCTGGCCCGGTCTTTCTTTTTTGCACCCTCTCCCCCTTCTTCAGGGGGAGAGGGTGCATTCAATCGAGTACGGACCCTAATCCCGCAGGCCCTCGCGTTCGACCATGGCCGAGGTTTCATCCAAGGCCTTTTCCACGATGCCGAACAACCGGTCGATATGATCTTCGTCGATCACCAGCGGCGGCGAAAAAGCCAGCGTGTCGCCGATACGGCGGGTAATCACACCGCCGTCCTCGGCGTGACGCACGGCGAACGCCGCGACCATGTGCGAGGCATCGAACGGCTCGCCGGTCTCCTTGTCCTTGACGATCTCCAGGCCGCCGAGCAGGCCCAGTCCCCGGGCTTCGCCGATCAGCGGGTGTTCGCCCGCCCGGCGAAGCGCGGCCTGAAAATGCGGCGCAACGCGTTCCACATGGCTTGAGATTTGGATCTCGTCGTAAATCTTCAGGGTCTCGAGGGCGACGGCGCAGGACACCGGGTGTCCGCCATAGGTGAAGCCGTGGCCGAACATGCCGATCTTCTCGCTCTCCTCGACCATTGCCTGATAAATCGGGTCCGAAATCGTCAGCGCCGAGATGGGCAGATAGCCCGACGACAGCGCCTTGGCCATGGTCATCATGTCGGGCTTGAGGCCGAACGTCTCGGCGCCGAAGCGTTTTCCCGTCCGGAAGAAGCCGCAGATGACCTCATCGACGATGAACAGGATATCGTTGGCCTTGAGGATCGGCTGGATGCGCTCGAAGTATCCCTCGGGCGGCGGGATCACGCCGCCGGCGCCCATCACCGGTTCGGCGATGAAGGCGGCGATGGTGTCCGCGCCCTCGCGTTCGATGAGGTCCTCGAGATCGCGGGCGCAGCGGTCCGAGAATTCCACCTCGGTTTCGCCGGGTTCGGCATACCGGTAGTGGTGGGGGCACGAGGTGTGCAGGAAGCGGTCGATGGGCAGATCGAAATCCCGATGGTTGTTGGGCAGGCCGGTCAGGCTCGCGGCGGCGATGGTGACCCCGTGATAGGCCTTGGTCCTGGAGATTATCTTTTTCTTTTCGGGCCGGTCATGGGCGTTGTTGAAGTACCAGGCGAGCTTGATGGCGGTGTCGTTGGCCTCCGAGCCGGAGTTGGCGAAGAACACCTTGGACATGGGTACCGGCGCGAGTTCCAGGAGTTTCTCGGCCAGATCGATCCCCGGCTCGTGGGATTTGCCGAAGAAGGTGTGATAGAAGGGCAGCTTCGCCATCGCCCCGGCCGCGGCCTCGACCAGGCGCTCCTGCTGGAAACCCAGCGACGCGCACCACAGGCCCGCCAGCGCATCGATGTATTCCTTCCCCTGATCGTCGATCACCCGAACGCCGTCGCCGCTGCTCATGACCACCGGTCCCGCGTCCTGAAGGGTCCTGAGGTCGGTGTAGGGGTGAATCAGGGATGCGACATCCCGGGCGGCGGGTGAGTTGGCGCGTATGGTCATGGAAACGCTCCCTCGGCGGCTAGACGAAACTTTGGACGGGAGCGTAGCGGGCATCGGCGGGCCCGGCAACCGACGGCGGCAACCGGGAAAACTCAGGCGCGGCGGCGCACCGCCCTCGGATCGAGGGCGTCCTGCAAACCGTCGCCGAGGAAATTGAACGCCAGCACGGTGAGCAGTATGAGAAAGCCCGGATAGAACGCCAGCAGCGGGGCGGTCGAGATCAGCGCCTGGGCATTGGTGAGCAGATTTCCCCAGCTCGGGATCGGCGGCTGAATGCCGAGACCGAGGAAGCTCAAGACGGATTCCAGCAGGATGATGTTGCCCACCGACAGGGTGGTCGCGACGATGATCGGCGAGATCAGGTTGGGCAGGATGTGGACCCGCATGATCCGCCAGCTTCCCGCGCCCTGAACCTTGGCCGCCTGCACGTATTCGCGCTCGCGGATGCTCAGCGCCGCGCCGCGCACCAGACGCGCCACCGTCGTCCAGCCGACCAGCGCGACGATCAGGATGATGCGGTAGAGACTGATGTTCTCCGAATTGGCGATCGCCGCCGGAATGCCGAGTTTGTCGAGATCGATGGCCGCCAGAACGATAAGCAGCGGCAACAGGGGGAGCGCGATGATGCCGTCGGTGAACCGCATCAGGAAGGCGTCGAACCGTCCGCCGAAATAACCGGCGACCAATCCGATGAAGGTGCCGATTACCGCCGCGGCGACGGCGGCGGTCAGGCCGACGAGCAGCGACACCTGGCCGCCTTCGAGCAGCCGGAGGAACATATCCCGGCCCAACTCGTCGGTGCCGAGAAAGGCCTGCGCCGACGGCGGGGCGAGCCGGGAGAACAGGTTGACCCGCTCGGAATCGGTCCCGAGCGCAAGCTCGAACAGGGGGGCGCTGAAGGCCAGCAGGCACAGGAGCGCCAGGACGAGGACGCTCGCCAGCGCCAGCCGGTGGCGGGCGAAGCGCCGCCACGCGTGGCGCGCCGACGACGCGGGCGCGGCCGTCGCGGCGGCGGTCATGCGCCGTCTCCCGTGTACGAGATCCTGGGATCCAGCCAGGCATAAGCGAGATCGGCCGCCAGATTGCAGAACAGGGTCAGCGCGGTGGCGAACAGCAGCGTCACCAGGGCGAGATTGTAGTCGTTGCCCATGATCGCGTCGAAGATCAGCTTGCCCATGCCGGGGTAGGCGAAAATCGTTTCGATGATCAGCGCGCCGGAGAACAGGAATCCGAAATCCAGCGCCAGAATGGTGACCACCGGGATCAGGGCGTTGCGCAAGGCGTGCCTGAAGACCACCCGGCCTTCGCCGGCCCCCTTGGCCCGGGCGGTCCGGATGTAGTCCTGGCGCAGGGTTTCGATCATCGAGGCGCGGACAAACCGGGTGTGGGAGCCGAAGCTGACGATGGTCAGGGTGAGGACGGGCAGGACCAGAAACCGCGCCTTGTCGAGGAAGCCGCCGCCGCCCACGGATTCGGTGCCGCTCGCGGGCAGCCAGCCGAGGGTGACCGAGAACAGGGTGATCATCATCAGGGCGAGCCAGAAGGACGGAATGGAGATGGCGGCGAAGGCCAGGAGATTGATCGCGTAGTCCAGTTTCCGGTGCTGGTTCATCGCGGCGGCGATGCCCGACAGAAAGGCGATCGCCACGGCGAGCACGAAACTGATGCCGAGGAGCAGCACGGTATTGCCGAGGGCGGGCAACACGGCCTCCAGGACCGGCATGGCGAACAGCCTGGAGAAGCCCAAATCGCCGGAGAGCGCCGCCGTCAGCCAGTTGAGGTAGCGTTCGGAAATCGGCAGGTCGAGGCCGTGAAGTTCGCGCAGCCGCGCCGCGTCCTCGGGCGTCAGCCGGGGGTCGGCGCTGATCATCAGATCGATCAGGTCGCCCGGCATCAGGCCCATGAGCCAGAAAATGACCACCGACATGATGGCCAGGACGGCCACCGACTGCACCGCCCGGTCCAGGAGATATCTGGTCATGGCGCCGGGCCCCTCACGGAGCGCTCTGCGGGAACGGCATCGGGCGAGGATAGGACATCCCCGGCCGAAACCGAAAGGGGAAACCCCCTCACCCAGCCCACCGGACCGGCTCCGCCGGCCGGAGGACAGGCATGGCTAGGCTCGCTTCGCTCGCCAAGCCTCCGCATCCCTCTCCCTCCGGGGGAGAGGGAATAATTTCTCCCTCCCCCTCGATGGGGGAGGGTTGGGGTGGGGGTGATATGCGCCATCCCGGGCCTGTCCACTCGCCTATTCACGTCCCGTTCAACTCCTCCGCGAAATGGCAGGCGCTGGCGTGGCCGGGGCCGCTGTCCGGCTGGATCGCCGGGCGGGGTCTCTCCCCGCGGCAGATTTCCTGGACCTTGGGGCACCGGGGGTGGAAGGCGCAGCCGCCGGGCGGGTCGATGGCCGAGGGCGGATCGCCGCCCAGGGTCTTCCATTGCAGGCGCTTGCCGGCGCCCGGCCGCGGAACGGCCTCGATAAGGCTCTGGGTGTAGGGATGGCGCGAGCCGGCGAACAGGGTTTCGGCGGGGCCCGCCTCCACGATCCTGCCCGAATACAGGACGGCGATCCTATCGGCGATGTGGCGCACGGCGCCGAGGTCGTGGCTGATGAACACATAGGTCAGGCCGCTTTGGCGCCTGAGGTCCATGAACAGGTTCAGGATCTGGCTCTGCACGGAGACGTCCAGCGCGGACAGCGGCTCATCGGCGATGATCAGGTCGGGTTCGAGGATGGCCGCCCGGGCGATGGCGATGCGCTGGCGCTGGCCGCCGGAAAACTCATGGGGATAGCGGCCGAGATCCCCGGCGCGAAGGCCGACCCGCGAAGCGGTCTCGGCGGTCCGCCGGCTGCGCTCGGACGCGTCGCCGGTCCGGTGAATGAGCAGCGGCTCGGCGATGATCTCGGCCGCCGTCATGCGCGGGTTCAATGACCCGAAGGGGTCCTGGAACACCATCTGGACCCGCCGGCGGATCGCCTTCCGGGCGGGCGCGGGCGCGCGGAAAATATCCTCGCCCTCGAAGCGTACGGCGCCGGCGGTCGGCGCATGGAGTTGGGCCAGGCACTTCGCCAGGGTCGACTTTCCGCAGCCGGATTCGCCGACCACGGCCAGGGTTTCGCCCCGCTCGATCCGCAAATCCACATCGGTGAGCGCGTGCACGGCGCCGCGGGAGCGGCCGAACAGGCCGGGGTCCCGGAGCTCGAACCGCTTGGTCAGCCCCTCGACCTCGATCAGGGCGGGGGCGCCGCTCATGTTGGGTCCTCGGCCGGGTCCCAATCCGGGCCGGGGCGGATACAGGCCGCCCGGCTCCCCGCGCGGGTTTCCGTCAACGGCGGTTCCGCCGCGCGGCAATCCTCGGCGGCCCGGGGGCACCGGGGCGCGAACCGGCACCCGCCCGGCAGCCGGGCGAGATCGGGCGGCGTTCCCGGGATCGTCGGCAGGTCGTGTCCGGGGGGCGTCAGCGACGGCAGGGTTTCCAGCATGCCCTGGCTGTAGGGGTGCATGGGCCGGCCGAAAAACGCCGATGCCGGGGCGCATTCCATGACCCGGCCCGCATAGAGGACGACGACGTCGTCGGCGAGGGCCGAAACCACGCCCAGATCGTGGCTGATGAACAGGACGGCCATGCCGTATTGCCGCTGCAAATCGGTCATCAGCTCGAGAATTTGCGCCTGGACGGTCGCGTCCAGCGCCGTCGTCGCCTCGTCGGCGATCAGGATGTCCGGTCCGCAGGCGAGCGCCATGGCGATGACCGCCCGCTGCCGCATGCCGCCCGACAATTGATGGGGGTAGGCGAGCGCCCGGGTCGCGGGGTCGGGTATGCCCACCCGGCGCAGCATGCCGACGGCCCGCTCCCACGCCTCGCCCCTGGGAAGCCGCTGATGGATTTGAAGGACCTCGGCAATCTGGTCGCCGATGCTGAAGACCGGATTGAGCGCCGTCATCGGCTCCTGGAATATCATCGCGATGCGGTCGCCCCGGAGGGGCCGCAGCCGGTCGGCGGGAAGGGCAAGCAGATCCGCGCCCCGGTACATGGCCCGGCCCGCCGCGACCCGGCCGTTGGGCGGCAGCAGCCCCAGCAGGGCCAGCGCCGAAACCGACTTGCCGCTGCCGCTTTCGCCGACCATGCCGGTGGTCCTGCCGGCCTGGAGGCCGAAGGACACGCCGTCGACGACGGTCAGCGGCCCGTCGTCGGTCTCGAACGCCACCGTCAATCCCTCGACGGAGAGAATGTCCGGTTGGGCGGTCTCGGCGGCGGCGGGGGAACTCATGGGCGCCCATACTGCGCGAAATGGAGGAGGTTCCGCAACTCAACGCCCCTCCGCCGGCCCCGGCCATGCACGGGGCGCATAGCAGCGTTTTCGGCGGAATGGACATTAATGGACATTTGATGACACCCGTTCGGGAGGTACCCCCCGAATAGTTCGTACAAAATTGCATAGCTCCCTTCCAATACGCAAAACGCCGCCCCGGTGAGGGAGCGGCAATCGTCTATTCATTTAGTTCGTACGGATGCCGGCGCAAGGGGGGAGTTTGGGGACGTCTGCGGGAAAGCGGCGCCGAGACCAGGCTTGCGGACGGAAGCATCAACGCACTGCGAACGAGAAGAAGCACACCGTCAACGTCGCCTGCGCCGTTTCACTTTCGCGCCGTTCCGCGTTTTTTTCAATTCCCGCAGGTTTCTTGTGTATTCGCAAACCGGGTAATTCGAGCAGCCGAGGAAGCGGCCAAACTTGCCCATTTTGATGTCCAGCCAGCCGTCGCAGTCGGGACAGGCCTCGACAGACGCATCGCAGTCGCGGCAGACGTAAGCCTCGCCGGACTTGACGAGAAGGCCGTTTCCGCAGCGGGGGCAGGCGCGCGCCGTGTACTCGCACAGGGGAAAATTCGAGCACCCGTAGAAGACGCTTTTGTCACGCGCGTTTTCCCGGCGCTCCAGCCGCCCACCGCCGCACTTTGGACAAGGCACGTCGCCCTCCGGCGGACGACCGAACACTTCGACGTCGTATCCGCCGTCGATCAACTCCGTCACGAATTCGGACGGCTGGCTGCCGTCGGCGAGCAGGAAGACCTGCCGCCGCGCCCGCGTGATCGCGACGTAGAGCAGGCGCCGCTCTTCGGCGTTCGGATGGGCTTCGGGCGCCGCCAGCACCAGATCGAGCAGCGGATCGTCGGCGATTTCGGCGGGGAACCCGTACTTGCCGGAACACAGTCCAAGGACTACCGCATAGTCGGCCTCGAGACCCTTGGAGCGGTGCACGGTCATCCAGGTGAAGCGGAGCCCCGGATACTGCTTCGGCAGGGCATTCAGATTGCGGGGCCGCAGATGCCGGTAGCGGCCCAGCAGCAGTACCTCCGACATGCCGTCGTATTGGCGGGCATCCGCTTCGATTCTATCGAGCGCCTCTTTGAGAAGCGAAAGTTCCTGCTCGCCGGGAAGTCCGACGTATACCGCAGGGCGATCCGCCTTCCGCGTCGTGTTGACCGCCTTGCGGATTTGGTCCGGGTTGCGCAGCACGAAGTCCGTGGCGACCGTCGCGATACGATCGGCGCAGCGGAACGTGGTGGCAAGATCGACGCGCTCGAACGCGCCGAAATGGTCCCCGAACTCCCGCATCACCGAGATATCCGAGCCGCCGAACCGGTAGATAGCCTGCCAGTCGTCGCCGACCGCGAACAGCTGGGATCCCGGCGAGCTGTCGAGCAGCGCCTTCAGCAGCCGCGCGCGGGACGGCGAGATGTCCTGGAACTCGTCCACCAGGATGTAGCTGAACGGGCTGCGGTAGCGGCCTTCCTCCACGAGATCGGTCGCCCGGTTGATCATGTCGTGGAAGTCGATTTCGCCTGCGCTGGCGAGCGCTTCCTCGTAGCGCTCGAAGATCGGTTGGAACACGGCGAGAAACGCCATCGCCCGCGTCTTGTCCCGGTGAGCGCCGGCGCGCTCGGCAATATCCCCGAAGCTCAGCCGGTTGCCCTTGAAGTGTTGCAGGAAGGTCGCCACCAGCCGCGTGAACGGATCGATCCGGCCCTGGCGGTCGAGAGCAGCGAAGGTTTCCTCGCGCGGCATCGGCGAGAACGTCACCCCATGGTCCACGAGTTTTTTCTCCAGGTTGCGGAGCAATTTGCCGTCGGTCTGTTCGTGGCTGAAGGTCTCGATCAACTTGGTGCCGTGCTCTTCATGGACGCCGCGTTTCCATTCCATCTCCTGCGTGTACGTCTCCCGGTCGACGAACGGTGCCGTGTTCCCCGCGGCGTCGATCCCGAAGTGCTCGATATAGATGCCGTGCTCGGGAAGATGGAAGTCGGGCTTGTACTGGCGCTTTTCCGGGGTCGCAAGGTCGTGCTCGTAGGGCGCTTCGTATTCATAGGCGACGCCGTGGAGGTAGAGGAAGTTGGCGATCTCGCATTCCTCGAAGCTGCGGACCACGTCGCCCTTCAGGGAGCGGATATCGAACTTCCGGATATAGTCGTGGTACTCGCCCCAGTTTTTAAATTCTTGCTGGCTCCTGTACGGCGCGAACCCTTCCTGAAACCATTCATCCAGGATGGCAGAGAGATCGCGGCCAGCGAGCAGATCGGCGACGATTTTCTTGAGCAGATCGAACAGGGTTCGGTCGTTCTCCGCCGTCGCGGCAAGCGCGGGGCGCCTGCCTTCGGCTTCGCCGATGATCGCCATGCCGAGGCTGTGGAAGGTGCGCACCGTCACCTCGCGCGAAATTGCGGAGCCGAGGCGTGTGTCCATCCGCTCTTCCATCTCCCGGCGGGCATCGCGCGCAAAGGCCAGCAGCAGCAGTTCGGACGGCTTGCGATACCCCCTTCGCACGAGCCAGCCGGTCTTGGCCATGATGACCGAGGTCTTGCCGCTGCCGGCCGCGGCGACCACGAGGTTGCGGCACTCGTCGATTACGACAGCCCTGCGCTGCTCCTCCGTAAGCGGGCGGGCTTCGATCCGGTCGAAGAGTTCACGCGAGCGGGCCAGTTCGTTGACCACGTACGCCTCGTTTGCCTCCACCTTGGCATCGCCCGGTGCCTGCAGAAACTCCAGAATTTCCCGCAGCATTCGGATTTCGGGAGTGACCGACAGCGCTTCCGGCCACCGCCCCGCGAACCCGCCGGCAACCGTTTGAGCCTCGGCTTTAAGGTCGCGAAAAATGTCGGCGGTAAGGTATCTGGCTGGATCGGCCAATGCCGTCAGCCGGTCATGCACGGAGCGAAGCGTTTCCAGTTGCGGCGCGAGCGTACGGCGCCACCAGTCGCATCTCGCGGTTTCAAGCGCATCGGCAAAGGCGTCTGCATCCGTTTGGGCCAAGCCCGAAACATATACGTTCCCTGCGGCATGGCGGACCCGAACGCTGGACCAGAGCCATCCGTCCGCTACATCGACCGCTTCCACGTCGCCCAGCGATACGTCGGCACGGCGTGAACCGAATAACAGCCGGACCGCTTCGGCGTTCGCCGATGCCGCCCTGGCATGGCGCGGATGCAGGATCGCGAACAGGACTGTGGCGAGGCCGGTCCGCTTGGCCTCAAACAATCGGCGCCTCCAAACCCAGCCGGATTCGGCCGAACAGGCTGCCGGCGAGGTCCCAGCCGAGCGCGATATGGTTGGACGCGGCATGCACGTCCCTGAGGGTGCGCTGAAGGTGGTTGCCGGTGCGGGCGCCGCCGCCGCCGGCGGCCTCGAAAATGGTATCGACGGCCCGGCGCGCCAGGGTGCAGGCATACGCGCCGTCGCGCATGGCGCAGGCGATGTCGTCGTTGTCCGCGGCGCCGCCGTCCCGGAGCTTGTCCATGATCCGGCCCGCCGTTCCCAGCACCATCCGCCGGGCGGCCTCGGCGCCGGCCGAGGCGTCCGCGAGGCGCAGCTGCAGCGCCTGCAACTCCTTGAGCGGGCGGCCCATGGCGTTTCCCGATGCGAGCCGCTCCTCGAAATCGCGGACCGCCCCCGCCGCGGCGCCGACGGGAACCGAGGCCAATGCCAGCTGCGCCACGCCCCGCTGCGGCATGCGGTAGACATGCCCGGCGTGGAGCCGGCTGCCGGGGGTCTCGCCGCGCCACACCAGGCGTTCGTCGAGCGCGCGGTGACCGGGGACGAAGACGTCCTCCAGCCGGACGCTGCACGAGCCGGTGGCCGCCATCCCCATGGTCTCCCAGTCGTCGACGATATGCCGTTCGGCGGCGGGAACCAGGAACAGGGACAAATGATCGTCGCGGGCGCCGCCGCGTTCCACCATCGCGCCCAGCAGCGCCCATTGGGCGTAGTGCACGCCGCTGGAAAACCCCCAGGTTCCGGCAAGCCGGTAGCCGCCCTCGACCTCGACCGCCGAGCCGGTGGGGGCATAGGAAGAAGAGACCAGCGCGTCCGGCGCTCCGCCCCAGACGTCCGACTGCGCCTGTTCCGGAAACAGGGAGACATAGCAGTTGTGCTCGCCATAGACGTTGGCCACCCAGGCCTGGGAGGCGTCCCCTTCGGCGAGGGTCATGACCGTTTCGCACAACGCGGTCCAGTCGAGTTCATACCCGCCGAATCGCCGGGGCTGGCAGATTCGATGTACGCCGGCCTCGATGATGTCGGCGACGGTTTCCGGCGGGACGCGGCGGGCCGCTTCGGCCGCCTGGGCGCGGTCGCGGAACTTCGGCGCGAGATTCCGGGCGCGGCCGACGAGAATTTCGCGGGTTACGCCGCCGCCGGACGGAGGAGCATCATCCATCCCGCGAGCGTAGCCATTTGCTCCCAGCTTCTCAATCTTCAGGGGGCGGCGGATAGATCATTTCGTGGGCGAGGTCGGGCTCGCCGACATGGCGCAGCATCTCCGCCCGGACCCGGTCGCGCAGTTCGACCGCCGCATCCCAATCGGACAGGGCTTCGCCGCCGCCCGCCGGATGCGGCGCCTGGGCCGGCAGGACCTCGACCCGGATGGGATGGGGCCTGAGCAGAATGGAGCCGTCCCGGAGCGCCGACCGGCTGCCGCGAACGACCACCGGCAGGACCGGCACGTCTGCGGCGACGGCGGCGGCGAAGGCGCCCATGCGGAAGGGCAGCAATCCGGGCATCCGGCTCAAGGTGCCTTCCGGGAAATAGACCAGGGGCCAGCCCCGGCGGATGGCGGCGGCGAGCCGTTCCGCGTCGGCCGCCCCCTGGGCCCGGTCGAAGCGCTCCACGAAGGCCGTCCCCAATCGCTTGAGGAAGGTGCCGGCGATCAGCTGGGAGGCGAGTTCGCCCTTGGCGACGAAGCACAGGCGTCCCGGCAGCGACGAGAGCAGGACCGGGCCGTCCAGGTAGCTCGAATGGTTGACCGCGATGACGAACGCGCCGTCATGTTGGGTGTCTTTAGGGGGAATGTTCTCGAGCCCGCCGACGGTGATCCGCATGGCGGTGAGGGCGCGGATCAGCCGCAGCCCGGTGCGGGCGACGGCGAGGCCCCATCCGGCGGCCGGCACCGCCGCGGCCAGCAGCCACACGGGGACGGCGACGGCGAGGAGAACGAGCCCGGCCCAGGCGCCGTAGAGCACCGATCCGATCCGCCGGACCCAGCGCCGGGCCAGTCCGGGGAGGGCGGCGAGCGCAAGCCGGACAAGCTGCATCCGGACGCTGCCCGGCGCCGCTCCCGCATTACCGGCGAGGTAGAGCGTCCGCGCCGCCTGCCGCCGGATTTTGCCGCTGGACGTCTTGGGAACCGAGCGCGGCGGAACCAGGACGACGTCGTCCGGCGGCGCGCCTGTCAGATCGGCCGACAATCCGACGATCGCGCTCCTGATCTCCTGCCGGCGGGCCTCGTCCCTGTGCCGGGATTCCGCCAGGACGACCAGACGCTCGGTTTCGGTGTCCGGATCCGGCGCGCCGAACACCGCCACGTTGCCCCGCTGAACGCCCTCGAGTTCGCCGATGGCGTTTTCCAGTTCGGCCGGAAAGATGTTGCGGCCGGCCCGGACGATCATGTCCTTGGCCCGGCCGGTGACGAACAGCTCGCCGTCGGCCATGAAACCGAGATCGCCGCTGTCGAGCCAATCGCCCCTGGCGCCCTTGAACATTTCGGCGTTTTTGTCAGGGCGGCGGAGATAGCCGGAGGTCGCGCTCGGCCCCTGGAACTGGACATGGCCCTCGTGCCGGTCGGGCAGCTCCCGGCCGTCCGCGCCGGCGATGCGGATCTGATGGCCCGGCAGCGGAACGCCGCAGCTCGGCAGGCGGACGGCGCCGGCGTCGTCTTCGCCCGCCGGCGACGCGACCCCGCCGCTCATCAGCCGGTCGCGGTCGACGGCCTCGATCCGGGGACCCCGTCCAAGGGGCGGGAAGGCGAGGCCGACGGAATTCTCCGCGAGGCCGTAGACCGGCATCATCGCCTCGCGCCAGAAACCGCATGGGGCGAACCGCTCCCGGAAGGCATCCATGGTCGCCGGACTGACCGTCTCGGCGCCGTTGAACGCCACCCGCCAGCTCGACAGGTCCAGGTCGTCCAGCACGTCATCGGGAATCCGCCGGACGCAGGCTTCGTAGGCGAAGTTGGGCGCGCCGGAAATGGTGCCGCCGTAATCGCTGATGGCGCTCAGCCAGCGCTGCGGGCGGGCGAGGAACGTCAGCGGCGACATCAGCACCAAGGGGATGCCGTGCACCAGGCTGCCGAGCCAGGCGCCGATGAGCCCCATATCGTGATAGAGCGGCAGCCAGCTCACGAACACGTCGTCGGGCCCGGCCTCTAGGACCCGGCCCATGGCGCGGATGTTGGCCAGTAGGTTGGCGTGGGTGAGGACGACGCCCTTGGGATCGCCGGTGCTGCCCGACGTGTATTGGATGAACGCCGTATCGCCGGCGCCCGCCCGGTAGCGGAGCGGCGTCCGGGCGGCGTGGGCCGTCGATTCGCCGGCGGTCAGTTCTCCCGCGGTCGCCACATGGCTCAGGGTGGGAATCAGCGAGGTGAGGAGGGGCGCGAACCGCTTTGCACCGGGGTCGGTGATCACCACCCTGGCGCGGCAGTTGCCGCCGATCTTCGCCTGCCGCCGGAGATGCTCCTCGATCTGCGCCGCGCGCGCCGGCGGATAGACCGGCACCGGGATGCCGCCCGCCAGCAGAACGCCCATGAAGCTCGCGAAGTAGTCCTCGCCGGTGGGCAGCATCAGCATGACCGTTTCGGCGGGCGCCAGCCCGAGACCGGCGAGCCCGGCCGCCAGCCGCGCCGCGCGGTCGAGCAGCGCGGCGTATTCGATTTCCACGGCTTGGCCTTGATCGTCGAGAAGGCGGATGTGGGTGCCGCCGCCGTAATGCTCCGCCTGCCACCGAAGGGCTTCGGTCAGCGTTTCCACATGACCCGGTACGACGCGGCCCGCACCGGCGGAAAGCCCGGCTCGCGGTGCGGGAGCGGCCCCGGGCGGCGGGGCCGAGGTTCCGAGACCCCGGACGAGATCGCGCGGGGTCTCCGCTTCGGCCAGCAGCGCCTCCGGGAACGAGCAATCGAACCGCGCCTCGATCCGGTGCAGCAACTCCATCCGCGCCAGGCTGTCGAACCCGAGGTCCCGCTCCAGCGACGAATCCAGGCGCACCTCGGCGGACCGGGCGCCGGCGCCGAGCTCCTTGCTCATCGCCGCGATCAATTCGAGGAGGGCTTCGTCACGCCCGGGCGGTTGTTCGGCGGTGGACATCACGGGGCCCATTATGACGGGTCGGAACCCGTTTAGGGGATTCCCGTTTCGCGCCCCCCTCACCCTGTCCCTTGCGTCTTGCCGAATGAAGTAAGGTAGGGAACCCACCAAAACTCCCTCCCCCTTGACGGGGGAGGGTTGGGGTGGGGGTGAAGATGAGAGTGGGGGTGGATCGACAATCCCCCTCACCCAGCTTCGGCTAGGCTCGCTTCGCTCGCCAAGCCTTCGCATCCCTCTCCCTCCAGGGGAGAGGGAATTTTGTGCCGTGCCGTTCCCGTCGCCGCAACATGCCCAGGGCGGCTCGATCGGGGCCGGACCCTAGTTGCCCGCGGCCCGCCAGTTTTCGATCCACAGGGTGGTCGCCGCCTGGTGGCCGGTGGGCGTCACGCCGGTGAGCCACTTCGGCATGATGAAGGTATTGGCGCGGAAGTAGAGGGGGATCACCGGCAATTCCGTCGCGTAGAGCCTCTGGAATTCGTGCCAGAGTTTCTCCCGCTTGGCCCGGTCGAGCTCCACTTCGATCTCTTCGATCAGCCGGTCCGCCTCGGCATTCCTGAAGCCGGTGAAATTCTGACCGCCCCAGTTGTTTTCGGCCGTCGGAATGTGGTCCGAATGGAGCGTGGTCCTGGGCACGCTTTCCGGCGCCGAGATCCAGGCGAACATGGCCATGGCGGTGAACCGCCGCTGGGTCACGGTCTGGCCGAAAAACACCCGCGGCGGCTGATTGCGAATCTTGACCTCGATGCCCGCCTGCCGCCATTGGCTCTGGAGCACCTGCTGAACCAGTTCGCGGGTGCGGTTGCCGGCGGTGGTCATGATTTCAAAGGACAGTCGTTCGCCCGCGGCGTTGTGGCGGATGCCGCGGCGCTTGACCGGCCAGCCCGCCTCGTCGAGCAGCCGCCCGGCGCGGGCCGGATCGAACGGCCATTTGGGCACGTTCGGATCGGCCACCCAATCCAGGGGATTGACGTTGCTGTCCGCCACCGGCTGCTGGCCTTCGAACAGCTGTTCGGAGAGCGCCTTGCGGTCGATGGACAGGATCAGCGCCTCGCGGACCCGCTTGTCCCGGAGGATCGGATTGTCGAGGTTGAGGTCGATATGCTCATAGGTCAGGCCGGGCTTGAACACCACCCGGTAGCGGCCGCCGTGGCGCTTCTTGAATGCCAGGCCCTGGTCGATGGTCAGGCCCACCTGCCCGGCGATCATATCGATGTCGCCGGACAGCAGGTTGGCCTCGATGGCCGCGGTGTTCTGGATCGAGCGCACCACCACCCGCCGGAAATGAGGCTTGCTCCCAGCCCAGTGGGGGTTGGGCGTCAGGATCACCCGTTCGCCCGGTTTGACCTCGGAGATGACGTAGGGGCCGAAATAAAGTCCGGGATTGGTCGGGTCCCGGTCGAACAGGGTCCGGTTGCGGTACTCGGCCGGGTTCTCCCGGAACACGTCGCGGTCGAGGTGCGCCGGCAGGATATTCAACAGCAGGGAATTGTACTCGAACGTCACCTTGTCGTAGTGGAAGGTGACCGTGTGATCGTCCGGGGCGGCGACCTTGTAGGCGCGCCGGTAGAACTCGAGGCCGGCCACGCCGGATTTGGGATGGCGGCCCACCTCCCAGGTGAAGATTACATCCCTCGCGGTGAGGGGCGTTCCGTCGCCCCATTTGAGGTTCGGATCGAGCTTGTACGTGACCGCGATGCCGTCCTTGCCGTCCGGCGTCTTCTCGCGCACCGCGCCGCCGTTTTCCAATGTCGGCATTTCGGTGCACATGAGGCAGATCTTGTTCCAGCCGGGCCCGTAGGAGGTGATCGGCCGCCGGGTCGCGCCCATGATGTAGGACTTGGCCATCATGGAATCGATGTTCGGGTGGAAGGTGGACGGGAACTGGGTCATTCCGATCACCAATTCGTCCCTGGTCTCGGCCTTTGCCGGCGGGATCGAGCCCGCGACGAGGGCCAAAACGGCGGCGGCGCCAATAATCGTCTTTCGCATGTGCCGACCTTAGCGACGTGATTTCCCCAGGTCCATCATGTCGTCCGATCAGGCCGTCCGATCAAGCATGCGTGATCGGCGACTGCGGCGAACGCCGGATCAGGTTATATATTTTGGACGGATTGGGATTAAAATGCAGGGAGCCTGCGTTAACCAGTCATCCGGAACCGGCGGTCCGGCAACCGGTCCAAATGGAGATCAAAGGCATGCGACGCATAACCGTTCTTCTGACAGTCGTCTTCGCGGCCGTTTTCGGCGCCATGGCCATCGTGTCCGATGCGTCGGCGATGGGCAGTTCCGATCCGCCGCCGCGCTCGGTCAAGAAGGATTTCGAGAACGGCAAGCGGGCGATCTACGAGGCCCGCTACGATGCCGGGATAAGACTGATGGCCGAGGTGATCAAGGCGCAGCCCGACAATGCGGACGCCCACAATTACATGGGCTTCGCGCACCGTAAGAAGGGCGACCTCAAGCGCGCCGCCCGGTCCTACAGGATTGCGCTTCGCATCGACGCCAATCACAAGGGCGCCCTCGAATATCAGGGCGAGATGTTTCTCAAGATGAACGATCTCAAATCGGCCCGGGCGAATCTCGCCAAGCTGGTCCGGCTCTGCCCGTCGGGCTGCAAGGAGCGCGCCGAACTTGAGCGGGCGATCAACGACTTCCTCGCCACCCGGGGATCGGACAAGGCCGGCTAGGGTCCGTACTCAATTAGGGGTTTTCCGTTTTTGTCCCCCTCACCCTAGCCCTCTCCCCCTGAAGAAGGGGGAGAGGGGACGCACGGCAGACTCCCTCTCCCTCTGGGAGAGGGTTGGGGTGAGGGTGATATGGAAATTCCCCCGAACCCGGCGGCCGCTGGACACGGGGCACGGCTTCGGGCTAGAAAGGCCCCGGCCGGCGTTGGACCGGACAAGGGGAATACAAGGGGGCTTTCATGGGTATCGTGACCGACGTGGTGCTGCCGCTCGCGCTGGCTTTCATCATGTTCGCGCTGGGCCTGGGCCTGACGTTCGCGGACTTCGCCCGGGTCGCCAAGCAGCCCCGGGATTTTCTCGTCGGCGCGGCGTGCCAGATCATTTTGCTGCCCGTGGTGGCTTTCGCGCTGGTAAGCATCTGGCCGTTGGAGCCCGCGTTGGCGCTCGGCGTGATGATCATTGCCGCGGCGCCGGGCGGGGTGACGTCCAACCTGCTCACCGCCTATGCAAGGGGCGACGTGGCGCTGTCCATATCCCTGACGGCGGTCATCAGCCTGCTGAGCGTGGTGACGATCCCCCTCATCGTCGTGTTTGCATACACCCAACTGGTAGGCGAGGCCGGCAAGGAAATTTCGGTGGCCCAAACCGCCATCAGCGTGTTCGTCATCGTCACCGTGCCGGCGGTGATCGGATTGCTGGTCCGCCGGTTCGCCGAAGGCTTCGCGCTCCGCTTCGAGCCCATCGCCCGGCACGTCTCGACCGGCCTGTTCGTGCTGGTATTGGCGGGCGCCATCTTCCAGGAGCGAGACAACATCGTCACCTACTTCGCGCAGGCCGGATTGGTGACGCTGACGCTCAACGTGGTGATGATGGTGCTGGCCTATTATGCGGCCAGGCTATTCGCCGGCGGACAGGCGCAGCGGGTGACCATCTCCATCGAGTGCGGCCTGCAGAACGGGACGCTGGCCATCGCGGTCGCCACCCTGCTGTTCGATGGCGGCGCCGCGGTGATACCGGCCGGCACCTACAGCCTGATCATGTTCGCAACGGCGTTGATCTACATCGCCTTCCTGCGCCGCGCCCACCCGCCGGATTAGCCCCTCAAGCTGGCCCGGACCATCGACAGGACCGTTCGTAATTTTGGGCGCCGGATGACCTGCGGCCGAAAGAAGTCCTGACGTGAACGCCGTATCAAGAGGCGGCGCGCTGGTCGCTTTCCGCGAGCGCAGCTTCCGCTTCCAGTGGCCGGCGGATCTGGCGACCACCGGCGCCTTCGAAATGGAGACCCTGATTCTCGGCTGGTACGTGCTGGTCGAGACCCAGTCGGTGATCCTCCTGACCCTGTTCGGTTCCCTGCAGTTCATCGGCACCCTGATCGCGCCGTTTCTGGGCGTGCTCGGGGACCGGCTCGGCCGGCGGACCATGATGCTGGCCATGCGCGGCGTGTTCGTGGTCCTGGCCGCCGCCATCATGATCCTCGATCTGACCGGCCTGCTGAGCCCGGCCATCGTCCTGTTCATCGCCTTCCTGAGCGGGCTCCTGCGGCCGTCGGACCTGGTGATGCGCAACGCCCTGGTGGCCGACACCATGCCGCCGAGCAGTCTGCCCAACGCGCTCGGCCTTGCCCGGACGACCCAGGACTTTTCGCGGATCTTCGGCGCGCTCACCGGCGCGGGACTGTTCTCGGTCCTCGGGCTCGGCGTGGCGTACGCTTTCGTCACCGCGACGTTCCTCATCGGCCTGGCGCTCACCGCCGGCGTCTCCCGGGTGCGCCCGGCGGGGGAGGCGGGTGCGCCGCCGCCCGCCAGCTATGGCCAGGAACTCAAGGACGGCTTCTCCTACGTGTGGCGCACGCCGGCGGTGCTGGCCATCATGTGGCTGGCGTTCCTCGCGAACCTGACCGCCTTTCCGTTCACCCACGGACTGCTGCCGTTCGTCGCCCGGGAGGTTTACGCCATCGACGAGAACGGCCTGGGGCATATCATTTCGGTGTTCAGCCTCGGGGCCGTGACCGGCTCGCTGATCGTCGCCTGGACCCGCGGCCATAGCAGTGCGGCGCGGATGATGGTGATCGGATTGGTGGCCTGGTACCTGTGTCTGGCGGTTTTTGCGTTCACCGGCGCGAAACTGACGGGCGCCGCCATTCTCTACATCATCGGCATTTTCCACTCGCTCGCCATGGTCAGCATGTCGGTGAGCCTGCTGAGCATGGTGGAAGCGCCCATGCGCGGCCGGGTGATGGGGGTTCGCATCCTCGCCATCTACGGCATCCCGCCGGGCCTGCTGGCGGCCGGTTTCCTCATCGATGCGTTCGGCTTCACCACCATGGCGCTGATCTACATCGTCGTCGGGCTGGTCTTCACGGCGCTGATTGCCTGGAAGTGGCGGGATGCAATCTGGAACGGCGGCCGGCCCGGGACGCAGTCTACCGTTTCGCGCGCATGATGATGGGAGCGGCGAGCGTGATCAGCACGAACAGGCCGGTGAGCAGCTTGAGGTCGGAGGGTTTCAGGCCGAGCGCGAGCGCCACCGCCACCACCTGGAAATAGGCCAGTGATCCGATCACCGGAGCGATGAGCTGGCGGGTCAGGGTGCCGCGCCCGACCAGGGTCTCGCCCAGAATCGTCGCCGCCAGGCCGACGATCAGCACGCCGACCCCCATGTTGACGTCGGCATAGGCTTGGTGCTGGGCCATCACCGCGCCGCCGAAGGCGCTGAACCCGCCGGCCATGGCGATCCCGGCGACGATGTAACAATGCGTCGGGATACCCTGCGCGCGGGACATGGTCTGGTTGGCGCCGACGCAGCGGAGCGCCATGCCGAGTTCGGTGTTGAGGAACCAGTAGAAGACGGCGAGAAAGACCAGCACCAGGGCGAGGATCAGCGCGAATTGGGTCCACGGCTCGCCCCCGTCGGCGCCGAGGGCCAGGGTGAAGATCGAATCGTTGTCGAAGAGCGCGGTATTCGGCTTTCCCATAACCCGGATATTGATGCTGAACAGCATGGTCAGCACGATGATCCCGGCGAGCAGCGAGGGCACCCGCTGGTAGAGGTGGATCTACGCGGTGGCGGCGCCCACGACGAAGCCGAACAGGACCGCCACCGACAGGCTGAGCACCGGAGCGAGGCCCGCAACCGTGACCGTTGCCACGATCGCCGCGCCGAAAGGAAAAGCGCCCTCCGAGGTCAAGTCGGGCAGCCCCAGCATGCGGAAGGGGATCATCACGGCGAGCGCGGGAAAAGCGAAGATCGCGCCCTGGACGAGGCTCACCGCGAACAGGTTGAAATAAATGTCGACGAAGTCCATCGCGGCGCTCAGCCCAGAAGCATCTTGTCGTCGGTGACGAGGAACCGCCCGACCAGGTCGCTCACGGTGAGACCCGCCTTCTCCTCCTCCGGCGCGTCGAGGACGATCCCGCCCTCGTGCATCATGAAGAGCCGTGTGCCGAAGCGCAGCGCATGCTGCATATTGTGGGTGACCATGAGGGTGGTGATTTTGTCTCCGGTCACCACCTCCGATGTCAGCTTGAGCACGAGTTCGGCCGCGCGCGGATCGAGTGCGGACGTGTGCTCGTCGAGCAGCATCAGCCGCGGCGTGAGGAGGGCCGCCATGATCAGGGCCAGAGACTGGCGCTGGCCGCCCGAGAGCGACCGGACCTTCTCCGACAGGCGGTTCTCCAGCCCGAGCCCGAGGACGGAAATCCGCTCCCGGAAATATTCCCGGTTGCGCCGGTTGAGCCCCAGCCTGAAGGTCTTCCGCCTGCCGCGCCTGACGGCGACGGCGAGGTTTTCCTCGATGCTGAGGTCCGGCGCCGTGCCCACCATCGGGTCCTGGAACACGCGCGATATTAGCTTCGCCCGCCGGTAGACGGGCTGGCTTCCGATATCCCGCCCGTCGATCAGGATTCCCCCCGAATCGAGCAGGACTTCGCCGGCAAGGGCGTTCAGAAGCGTACTCTTGCCCGCACCGTTACTGCCGATGACAACGGCGAATTCGCCGTCCTCCAGTGCGAAATCCACCTCGCTCAGGGCGGTCTTCTCGTTCGGCGTGCCGGGCGAGAAGACCTTGGTCGCGTTGTGAACGCGGATCGGCGCCGGACCTTGCCGGCCGCCGGTCACATCACGCACTTGCAGTCCTTGAGCGCGGCCGGTATCGGCAATTTCATCTCGCCGAACCGTTTGCCGCTCAGGAGCACGAGATGATCCTTCGGCTTGGGCCTGAAGATCGGCAGATCGGACGGCTTGGCTCCCTTCAGAATTTTCGCGCCGAGCAAGCCGGCCTGATAGCCGACATCCCGCCACGAGACCGAGACCGCCGCCAGAACATGCCCGTCCTTGACGCCGCCGGGGCTGGCGTTGATCACCGGTATCCTGTTGCGCTTGGCCGATGCGGCGACGACCGCGACGGAGGGCTGCAGCATGCTCGACGGGATCAGGTAGATGAAGTCCACGCCCTTCAGCGCCTCCACCCGGCTCGGAATATCGTTGACCGTCTCCACGCTGATCGTCCTGAGTTTCACGCCGGCCTTCTTTGCCGCGGCTTCGGCGTATTTGACGTTCACCCGGTCGTTCGCGTCGCCCGGGTTGAACAGGAGCCCCATCGTCGACACCTTGCCCAGGATCGTCTTCGCCTTCGCGATGACCGTATCCATGTCCTGAAGATTGGAGGCGCCGACGAAACGCGCGCTCCCCTTGTCCCAGGATTTAACCAGCCCGGCGTCCACCGGATCGGTGACGGGCGCGAAGACGATCGGCAGCGACTTGTTGCGGATCACCCGCTTGGACGCCTGGGTGATGGGCGTCGTAACGGTCAGCAGCAGATCGGGATCGGACGCCTCCAGCGCGCTCAGCACCTGCGCCACCAGTGACGGATCGAAATTCGCATCCTTGTAAATGTACTCGACCCCCGCGCCGTCCTTGAAGCCGCCGCTTTCCAAACCCGCCTTGAAGCCGTCGATCACCAGCTTGAGGACGGGATGGGGACCGAAGTTCGCGATCGCGACCTTCTTGTTCGCGGCCGATCCGGGTTGAGTCGACAGAACCAGGGCGGCCAGGGCGAGGGTGGCCGCCACGGACCACGATTTCAGCATGGACATCGTTTCCTCCATTATCGGTTTCGAATTTTCGGTTCCAGGCATACCGTTACACCAACTCTATGGCATGATTCCGCCTGCCGCTCGCGCGCAGGACGGAATACCAGATGGAATGCACCATTTCGGTGCCGGAGACGCCGACGGCGGGCTGGCGTTTCTCGGTGCGGAGCACGCCGCCCTCGCGGTCCCAGGCCTCGACCTCGGCTACCGCGCAATCGAGCCCCGGATCGCAAACCAGGCGCGCCTCGCATTCGTCGAGACCGGTCGCAACCAGCGCACAGGTCACCATGGTGTTGACATTGCGCGGGTAAAGCCGCGCGATACCGCGGACCGGGCCCTCGTAGATCACCGTCTCGCCGTCGATTCCCGCCGGATCCACGCCGCTGTCGGCGAAGTCGATATTGTCGGGGTGCTTGCGGAAGGTGATCCTGACCCGTTGCCACTCCCCGGACCGCGACAACAGCTCGTCTCCGCCGAGCAGCGCGCCGCTCGGCACCAACAGCCGCGTGCCATGCGCGTTCGCCGCTTCTTCGAGCCGGGTCCTGAGCCCGTCGTCGGCGAGCGCCGTGACCGAGGTTGGCATGTAGTCGGCGAATTCCAGAAATTCCGCTCCGAAGCGGGCGGTGAAGGACGGATGGGCGCATTCGAGGATCAGCGAGGGACGGCGTTCTCGCGCTCCGCCGAGGTCGTCGAGCCGAAGCGCGGGATCGAGCCCGGCCAGGGCATCGGCGCTCCGGTTGTGGACGAAGGCGGTCTCGAACAGCCCGCCGCTGGCCTCGATCCGTTCCACGATGGAACGCCCGATAAAGCCGTATCCGATTACCCCAATACGCATCGTCCGGCCCTTATGTCGCGGCTTCCCGGATTTCGGTCATGAAGCCCTCCCAGGCGCGATCCGCCATCACTTATATATAAAATACTGGAGAATACCAAAAATACGCGTCGTCAGGCGCGCCGGATTACCGGTTATCCGGACCCGGGGTCGAACCCGAGGGCCGGCTCCTCGCCCCGGTAGTTCCACGCCTTCAGGGGCCGGCCGTCGGCGTGGGCCTGCATCTCGCGGAGAAACACCTTGCGCATTTCGACGATGCCCACATCCGTGCGGCCCAGTAGCTCCCGGCTCCGGTCGGTAAACTGACCCTGGCCGCCCTGGGTGATGGCGTCCTCGAGCAGCAGGAGGTGCGGGTGATCCATGTAGTCGGTGATGTGCGCTTCTCCGGCGAGGATCCTGTGGGCCAGCTCGGCAATCGGCGGCGCGGCCTCGACCCGGGCGTTGAACCGGTCGTGGACTTCCCGCCAGGCGTCCATTTCGTCTTCGGCGATATGGACGTTCTGGGTGAAGTAGACCCGGTGGTTCTCATCGTCGGTGGGCACGATGATGATGTAGGTGTCGCGCCAGCCCCCGACGCCGTTCAGCTCGGCGAAGGTGGGGATGAGAATGCGCATGATGTTGGGCAGCAGGTAGAGGGTTTTCCGCCAATCCCCTCCCTCGACCCGGGTTTCGCGGATCATCCCGTAGCCGGTTTCGTAGATCTTCATTTCCGGCAGCTGGAAGCCGGAGCGTCCGAGATCGTTGTGGGACCCGCCGAAGCTGTGAACGAAGGCGATGTGCGCTTCGTCGAAATGGTTCTCCATGGTCTGGAACCAGTTGGCCGGGAAGTCGAGCACATGATTCTCGATCACGCCGGCATTCCCGTAGCCCTCGAACGGCGGGAAGGGGGGCGGCTCGCCCTCTCCGAAATAACCGTAGATGAGCCCCAGATGCTCGCGCACCGGATAGCCGCCGATATCGGCGCGCTCGAACCGCCCGGTCTGTTTCTCGCCCGGGCGATAAATGCAGGCGCCGTCCCCGTCGTAGGTCCAGCCGTGATACATGCACTGAAGGTCGTCGCCCCGCACCCAGCCGGTCGACAGCTGGGTTGCCCGGTGGGCGCAGCGGAACCCCACGATATGGGGCGTTCCGGTCTCGCCGCGATAGAGGGTGTGGCGCTCGCCCATGACGTGGATGGGCCTGGTCCGGCCGTTTTCGACCTCCGACGACAGGGCCACCGGCTGCCAAAAGGTGCGGAGATAGCCGCCGCCGATCGTGCCGGGCTCGGCCGAGGCGTACTGGCGCCACAAATCAGTCGAAACGTCGCCGATCCCGTCCATGTCTTGCTCCTCGTCCTTTGGGCCCGTCCTTTGGCAAAGTCTATCCCGCCGCGCCGCCGCGGGTCCAGCGGCGGCCCGGGGAGTTGAGCCATAAAACGATTCGTCATGGCCGGGCCCGAACCCGGCCATCCACGGGTGCGCCGCCCCCCAAAACGTGGATGCCCGGATCAAGTCCGGGCATGACGGTCTTGCTTGTGTCGTATATCCGTATTTCCGATTCTTGAACCACGGAGGCGGGGCATGACGGGCCGGTCAATTCGGACGAATTGACCTTATTTGACATGGTGATGACGACGTGCGAGCGAGTTCGACGTTCTAGCCGAGCCCGAAGTCATCCCGGAAACGGTCGATCCGATGCATCCGTTCGTGCAGGATCGTCACGATCCCGATGTCGCCGTTCGAGAGATGCCGCCAATAAACGAAGTGGCGTTCATACCGAAAGAAGAATCCATCGACTCCGAACTCCGCCGGGATGGGTTTCGAGGCGACACCGTGGTCCTCGATCTTGTCGAAGGCGGCGAACAGGCCGGTGATGTATTTCTCCGCCTGATCCTCGCCCCACCTGTCCCTCGTGTAGCGGTAGATGTCGTCGAGGCGGCGGGAGGCCGCCCCTTGGATGCGAATGGCGGGCACGAGCGTCAGGAGCGGTTCCGCTGGATCACATCGTCCGCCGTCAGGGGCTGATAGCTCTGTTCCGGTGCGGCAAAGGCGTGGGTCAGTTCCGCTTTCAGCCGGTCGAAGGCTTCCGACTCCACACGTTCCTTGTCGCGACGGATTAAATCCCGGATGTATTCGCTGACATTCTCGTAGGTGCAATCCTCACCGGTGTTCGCGGCGACGAAATCGGCGAGTGCGCCGCTGACGCGGACAGTCATGGTTCTCGTGCGGGGCATGGCTCCTCCTGCGTCTTGCTATGTATTCAATATAACCAAAAATAACTACAAAACAAGTCGTGCAGGCCTGCCTCCATGTGTTTCGCAGCCCCGTCAAATCTTGGCTCCTTAGACCACGCGTCCGCGCCGGATCGGGCCGGGCATTAGGCCGGGGATTACGCATGGTTGACTCTCTCTCCACCCCGGCCGACCCTGTTCGGGGCGCCGAACAACGAGCCGGAAGGGAGAGGCCATGACCCGCCAAGCGCATCTTATCGGCAGCGTCGGACTGGCCGATGCGGAAACCGTCTTCACCGCCGTCACGGAAACCCTGGAGGGGTGCATTTCGCGGATTCCCGATGGGGAAACCGGCGAGCGGGGATATTGGATCCGTTGGCAACAGGCCAGTTTCGACGGCTGCGAACAGCTCGAGCAGGAACTGGCGGAGGTGAAACTGCCGGGCTTCAAGGACTCGGTGCGGCGGCCATTCTACAGGATCAAGGCGGGCCTCTCCCCGGCGGATGTGGACATGGGCGAGCTTGGCTACGGTGACGAAGCCATCGAGTCGTATGCGCTGTTCGACGAGCTTCAACGCGCCGGCAGAATTCCGTCCGATGTGCGGTTCCAGGTCTGCGTGCCGACGCCCATGGCGCTGGTTTGCGGTTTCGTCATGCCCGATCACCAGCTCGGCGTGGAGCCGGCCATCGAGGCCGCCATGGCTCGGGATCTGGAAAAGGTGCAGGCCGCCGTTCCCGCCGACAAGCTGAGCATTCAGTTCGACGTTTGCTACGAGGTTGTCGGCACCGACGGCGGACCCAAGCTGCCCTATGACGACCATGTCGAGGGCTCGGTCGCGCGGGTGGTGCGGCTGGCCGGTCTCGTCCGGGACGATGTCGAGTTCGGCATCCATCTGTGTTACGGCGATCCCGGGCACCAGCACATCGTCGAGCCGGAAGACCTCGGAACCTCGGTCGCCTTCGCCAACGGCATCGCCGCCGGCTCGCCCCGGCGGGTGGACTTCATGCACATGCCCGTGCCGCGGGGCCGGGCGGACGACGATTACTTCAAGCCGCTGGCGGACCTGAAGCTGCCCGGGGAGACCAAGCTGATCCTCGGGCTGGTGCATCATACCGACGGCGTCGAGGGCGGACGCCGCCGCATGGCCGCCGCCGACAAGTACGCCGCCGGCTACGACATCGCCACCGAATGCGGGTTCGGGCGCCGCGACCCGGCGACCATTCCCGAGCTCCTCAACATTCACAGGGAACTTTGCCAATGACCGACACTCAAGTATCCGGGCAAGTATCCGGCGTCCTGATGGTAGGGAGCGCCCCCTACGCCAGCGCCGAGGAAACCTTTCGCGCCGCCATGGAGCATTTGTCCGGCCACCTGGCCCGGCTGCCGGATGGCGAGGTGGGCGAGCGGGACACCTGGATCCGCTGGCAGTACAAGCGCATCGGGCAGAGCCCGCAGATGAGGCAGCAGGACACGGACAACGTCTACGTGCCGTTCCCGCCCTACGAAATCATCGACGGCGTGGCTTCGCCGGACGGGATTGAATTCCCCAACCTCGGCTATGGTGATGCGGCCATCGAGTCCTATGGGACGTTCTCCAGGCTGGTGGAAGAAGGCGTCATCCCCGCCGGCGTCCGTTTTCAAGTCGGTCTGCCGGCGCCCCTGGCGGTGGCGACGTTCTATGTGGCGAAGGAGCATCGCGAAATGTTCGAGCAGGCCTATGGCCGGGCGCTCGGCCAGGAGTTCGAGAAGATGGCCGCCGCCATCCCGCCGGAGAAGCTCGCCATTCAGTGGGAGGTGGTAAGCGAATTCGCCCTGCTGGAAGGCATTGTGGAAAATCACCTGGGTGACGACCTGCTGGGCGAGATCAACAAGCGGGTCGCCCGGCTGGTGGATCTGGTGCCCGAACCCATGGAAGCGGGCATTCACCTCTGTTACGGCGATTCCGGCCACAAGCATTTCGTCGAGCCCAAGGACGCCGGCCACTTGGTGGACGTGGCCAACGGCGTGTCCGCCCTCGCCGGGCGGCCCATTGGCTGGATTCACCTGCCGGTGCCGAAGGAACGGGACGACGACGCCTATTACGAGCCGCTCCGGAATTTGAGCCTGAAACCGGGCACCGAACTGTATCTCGGCCTGGTGCACCACACCGGCGGGGTGGAGGGGACCCGCGCCCGGGTGGCGGCGGCGAAAAGGCACGTGGCGCGGTTCGGCGTCGCGACCGAATGCGGTTTCGGACGCCGGCCCGTCGAGACCATGCCCGATGTCTACGCCACCCACACCGCCATGGTCGAAGAGGGCTGAGCGGCCCGGTTCGGGGCATGCCGGGGCAGGGCAGGGTCCCTCTCTCCTGGCGGGAGAGGGATGCGCAGGCTTGGCGAGCGAAGCGAGCCTAGCCGTAACTGGGTGAGGGGGAGTGTCGATCCACCCCACACTCATCGTCACCCCCACCCCAACCCTCCCCCGTCAAGGGGGAGGGGGTTTTTCTTTTGACCCTCGCTCCCGTCAGGCGGCGCAAAAACGGCAATCCCCTAATCGAGGCCGGACCCTAGAGCCGTGCCGCCTCCGGGATCAGCGGCGGCAGGGCATTCAGTTCATCGATGCTGAAGCCCGCCAGCTTCTTGTATTTGTCGGCGTGGTTCTTGAGGTCCTCGTGGGGCATGACGTCGTGGATGTCGTCGAACACGCCGCCGCATAACTCCTCGATCACATCGAGAATGGCGTCCGGCCCGTCGCCGCCGCGATTGGCATGGATCACCTTCTCGGTCGCCGGACGCATTTCATCCTCGTAAACCCGGAGCGCCTGTTCCGTCAGGCCGTGGGCGAGGAACGCGGCGCCCAGCTTGCGGGCATCGACGATGGCCTGTCCGGCGCCGTTGGAGCCGACGGGATAGGCGGCGTGCGCGGCGTCCCCGATCAGCGATACGCGGCCATGGGTCCAGCGGTCCAACGGGTCCCGGTCGACCATGGGATATTCATAAATCTTGTCGCTGGCGCGCACCATGGCCGGCACGTCGAGCCAGTCGAAGACCCATTCCTCGTAGCGGGGCAGGAAATCGTCCATATGGGCGAGCCGGTTCCAGTCTTCCTTTCGCCAGCTGTCGTCCATGTTGAACTTGATGCTGGCGATCCAGTTGACCAGCGCCTCGCCGGTGCCGGGATCGGTTTCGGATATGGGGTATGAGACGAAGCGCTGCGCGTCGTAGCCGACCATAACCATGGAAGCCCCGGTGAGGAACGGTTTCATGCGGGTGGTGCCGCGCCACAGGATGAAACCGCCCCAGGCGGGCGGGCCCTCGTCCGGCGCCATCCGGGCGCGTATCGCCGAATGGATTCCGTCGGCGCCGAGCAGCAGGGCGCCGGTTTCGGTCCGGGTTTCGCCGGCGCGGTTCTCCAGGTGCAGCACGGCATGGGCATCGGCGGTCTCGAAACCGGTGGCCGACCAGCCGGTCTCGAAGCAATCGGGGCCGGCGCGCTTTAACAGCTGCTCATAGAGCATCATGTGCAGCATGCCCCGGTGCACCGAATATTGCGGCCATTTGTAGCCGGCCCAGGTTCCCCGGGGCTCGGTCCAGATCTCCAATCCGGTCTTGGTGTACATGCCGTAATCGCGGGTGCGGACGCCGATGCCGCCGAGGTAGGGCTCCAGTCCGAGATCGAATAGCTCGCGGACCGCGCTCGGCTGCAGGTTGATGCCGACCCCGAGCGGCTTGACCTCGTCGACGCTTTCAAAAATCCTGAATGGCGCGCCGATCTGATGGCAGGTGAGGCCGAGGGCCAAGCCGGCGATACCGCCGCCGGCGATCAATACGGTCATCCCATGTTGCGGAGCGGGTCCGCCTCCCCGAATATCAGTTCAGGTTCTGAATGCAGCATCCGGCATTCCGGATCAATGGGTTTCGGCATTTCCGCCGGGACGACAGCCGAGGAACGACACCATGATCGAACTCAAACCGCTTTTTCAAATCCAAGCCGAGGTGGCCGAACCGCAGGTCAGTTCCGGGGCGCCCTACGGCGACCGCCGGTTCATTCCGGTCACCGGCGGCGCCTTCGAGGGAGAACGGCTGCGGGGCAAACTGCTGGCGGGCGGATCGGACTGCCAGTTGATGCGCGCCGACGGAGTCGCGGACCTGGACGTCCGGGTCACGCTGCAAACCGGCGACGGCGCGATCATCTACATGAAGGGCCTGGGTCTGCGTCACGGGCCGCCCGAGGTCATGCGGCGCCTCGCCGCCGGAGAGGCGGTCGACCCGGGCGCGTATTACTTTCGCGAATCGGCGCTGTTCGAAG
Source organism: Rhodospirillales bacterium (assembly GCA_022823235.1). Classification (GTDB taxonomy): domain Bacteria; phylum Pseudomonadota; class Alphaproteobacteria; order Rhodospirillales; family UBA2165; genus JAJDXO01. Next base: position 26,790 of record JAJDXO010000053.1, on the reverse strand, counting down.
CGCCGGCCGGACCGTACGAGTGGCTCAACCGCGTCCTGGCGCTCGGCACCGGCCGGCGCGATCCGGCAAGGGTGATCCTGGACGTCTTCGAGGTGCTCTGAGGGTCCGGCCCGGTGATGACGAAATCATTTTGTGTCGCCGCCGCCCCAACCCGTCATGCCCGGACTTGATCCGGGCATCCACGCCTTGCGGAAGGCACCCACGTGGATGGCCGGGTCTGGGCCCGGCCATGACGCTATCGTTTTACGCCTCACCCCCTCATCCAGCTACTGCGTTTCCGCCGAAAGTTTTCACACCGTGGAAATTCACGTCATGACCCTGGCCACCGGCCCGGCGGTCCGCGGATAATGGGTTCGTTGCCGGGTCGCCGCAATTCAGCGCAGCAGGGGAAGACACATGGTCGATTCAGCCTATTACAAAGACCGGCCGGCGGAGCGGGTGGTGCCGCGGGGATGCCCCGTGGATCAAAGCTTTTCGACGTTCAGCGAGGCCTACATCGACAACCCCTACGCGGAGCTCAAGAAGCGGCGGCTCGACACGCCGGCGTTTTATTCGGAGGAAATGGGTTATCTGGTTCTGACCAAGATGGAAGATGTGCTCCATGTGTTCAAGAACCCGGATATTTTCTCGCCCGAGAACGTTCAGCAGCCGGTGGTTAAAATCTGCGATGCGGCGCGGGAGATTCTCGCCGCCGACGATTACAGGCCGTTGCCGGTGCTCTCCAACAACACGCCGCCGGACCATATCCGTATCCGCAAGCACGCCCACGCGGGGTTCTCGAACCGCCGGATGCAGATCCTCGAGCCCTTCGTCCGGCAGCGTTCCGAAACCCTGATCGACGCCATGATCGAGGCGGGCCCGCCGGCCAACTTCGTCACCGCCGTCGGGCACCCGCTGCCCGGCGAGACCATCTTCCGCCTGCTCGGCTTTCCGCCGGAGGACGATCCGCAGCTCAAGATCTGGACCACCAACCGGCTGTCCTTCACCTGGGGCCTGAGCACGGACGAGGAACAGATCGCCATCGCCGAATACATGCTCGCCTACTGGCGCTATTGCTGCGCCCATGTGAAGCGCCGCCGGGAGGAGCCGGCCGACGACTTCACCACCGAACTGCTGGCGGTCCACGACGAAAATGCCGACGAACTGTCCATCGACGAAATCGAATCCGTGGTCTACGGCCTGTCGTTCGCGGGCCACGAGATCGTCTCCAATCTGCTCGGCAATACGCTGATCAATCTGCTCCGCAACCGCGGGAGCTGGGACGAAATCTGCGCCGATCCGGCAAAAATCCCGGGGGCGGTGAACGAGTCGCTGCGGATCGACTCGCCCCAGACCAGTTGGCGCCGCATCGCGCAGGAAGACACCACGGTCGCCGGCTGCGACATCCCCAAGGGCACCGAGATTTTCATGTCGCTGGGCTCGGCCAACCACGACGAGGACAAGTTCCCGGAGCCGGAGACATTCGACATCCACCGCAAGAACGCCAACCACAACGTTTCCTTCGGCCACGGGTCCCATTTCTGCCTCGGCAACCGGCTGGCCATTCTGGAGGGGACCATCGCGCTGCAGGTCCTGGCCGACCGCCTGCCGGGCCTGGATCTGGTCGAAGACCAGACGCTCAGCTATGTCCCCAATTTCACCATGCGCGGGCCCGCCGAACTGTGGGTCAGGTGGTGAGCGCCGGCCGGCGCTTGTTGAACCAAAGTCCATAGCGCAATCGAAAGGTTGTCCGTGGTGATCTGGGCGCGGTCCCGCGTTGTGGCGAGCTCCCTGCCGGACAGCCACCGCTTTCACCAGCGGATCAACCTCGTGGGGAAACCATGTCAAATTCCGCCAAACGGGCGCGCGGAACGCAAAAGTAATCACGCCACGGCTCATCGAAGAAACGAACCGCTTTCACTAACTCGCCTTCGCTCAAATAGAACATGTGATAATCGAGGTCGGCTAACAGCCGCCAGACTTCATCGGCCGAGCTCTCAAAGCGCTCAGCGAGAAAGATCGGATGGACTTCGAGCATGATCACGGGGCGGTCGCGAGAAATCGTTTCGTGGCCGCCCGCCAACGCGAGAATCTCTGCGCCCTCGATGTCGCATCGCAAGAAATCCAAACGTGGCAGTCCTTGCTCGACGCAGAATGTGTCGAGCGTTTTTACGTGAACCGGCTCATTTTCAAAACGAACAAATCCCGCATCGCAATCGGCGGAGGCCTCGACTACCGGTTTGTCGCTGATAAACGCGAACGCACGGCCGGCATGCCTGCCGCGTTTGATAGGCGTCACCAAGAAGGCGTCTCCGTTCATAGAGCCGATAGCCAGGTGATGAAGCACGATATTTCGGACCGACAACAGCCGCCGCACCACGGCAAGTACGCCCAGCGTGTAGGGCGAGGCTTCGATGCAGAATATGCGGCCCCCTGGCTGTACGCGCCGAGCCATGTAAAGCGAATGACGGCCATCGCTTGCGCCGATATGGACGCATTGCGCACCCGGGCTCAGAAACCGGTCCATCAACGGGACTTCAGGTTCCAACTTCGCGCAGCGCCATTCGCGCGATAGAACGCGCACAATGTGCAGAAACTGCCTCAATCGCGTCGCAATCGCCATTCTGTCACGCTGCCAAATTTCGTTGCTGAGTCGACGGTCGCCGGCAGCGGCGCGCCATTCCGTCTCGCTGCCGAGCGATGGCCCCGAAGGTGAGTGTTCCCATAGACAAAAGAGCTGTCATGAATTTTTGAATCCAATGATCGAGACCATCGTTGTGTCATCCTGCCGGTCCTCGCCCTGCGTGTACAAGCCCCTTCCGTTGGATGACCGCCATAAGCGCACCTTGATTGCGTCGCTGGAGGAGCTCCCCCACGATACCCCCGCCAACTGCGCCGTGCTCCCTGCAACAGCACCGAGGCATTCCGCACATTTGCGCGGAGATCATTGATGAAGGCCGTGTCCGCGATCAGCGTTGCGCCGCTTATCGCATCCGCCGTCGCGCTCCCGGGAAACAGCATATTGCCGGCATTGAAATCCGAGCTGACACTACGCCTTGACCATCCGGGATTTCCCCTGAAGATGGCGGACATTCTTCGCGGGAGGGCACGATGATCGATCTATATTTCTGGACCACGGACAACGGCTACAAGGCCCGGCACGGGATGGAGGAGAGCGGCCTCGCATACACCGTCAAGCCGGTCCGCATTCCGGACAGGGAGCAGTTCAATCCCGAGTTCCTGAAACTCAATCCCGCCCACAAGATCCCGGTGATCGTCGATCCTGACGGGCCGGGCGGCGAACCGCTGACCTTGAGCGAGTCCGGAGCCATTCTGAAATACACCGCCGAGAAGGCCGGTAACGGCCAGTATCCGGATGATCCGGCGAAGCGGGTGCTGGTCGACCGGTGGCTGTTCTATGGATCGGCCCAGTTCACCACCTTGGCGCAGCAGTACGGTTTTTTCTGGATCCGCAATCCGGAGACGGTGGAGCAGGCCAAGGCCCACTACAGGAACGTGCTGACCGAGATGTTCGGCCTTCTGGACCAGTGGCTCGCCGACAGCGAATACCTTGCCGGCGATTATTCCGTCGCGGACATCTCCGCCTATGCCGATACCCACATCTACGGCGATGACAAGTGGATCGGCCTCGGCGATTTCCCCAACCTGAAGCGCTGGCACGACGCCATCGAAGCGCGCCCCGCGGCCCAGCGTGCTTGGGGGCCGTACGAATAGCGGGCGGCGGCGGGGGCCGGCCTCCGGTCGGCCAAGGCTACGGTTCCGGCGCGGAGATACGGGCCTGGAGTCCCAAGCAATTTCAGCGATGCCAAATCGTTACTGTCGGCGCGCACCAAATTGGGATAGCGTTAGGGCGATAAGCCAAAAAACGCATATACTGGGAGGAATTCATGCGTACCATCGCCAGGACTCTGCTCGCCGCGGCCGCGGGCGCCGCGCTCATATCGGCCGCCGCACCCGCGGACGCGCAATTCTACAAGGGCAAAACCATCAACATGGTCATTCCCGTGCCGGGGGGCAGCGGGCTCGACCTCAACGCGCGGATCGTGGCCCGTTACCTGTCCAAGCATATTCCCGGCAATCCGGAAGTCGTCGCCCGGAACATGCCCGGCGCGGGCGGGGTGAAGGCCCTGAACTTCGTCTATGACAAGGGCGCGCCGGACGGCCTGACCATCATCTACGGGCCATGGAACGCGGCCGGCGTGATCGCCAAACTGCCCGGCATCCGGTTCGTTCCCGAGAAGTTCGAGTTCATCGGCGCCGGGTCGACGCCGCAGACCACCATCATGCGCACCGGTGTTGCGCCGGGCATGAAGACCGCGGCCGATATCGTCAAGGTCGGGGTATTCAACATCGCCGGGCGCAGCGCCGACCGCGAACTCGACCTCGCCGGCAACCTCGCCCTCGATATCATGGGCGTGAAGTACCGCTACGTTCCGGGCTTCCGGGGCATGGCCAAGATCAACCCGGCCATCCGGCAGAACGAAATGCAGGCCGGGCATAGCGGCTACACCGGTTACGTCAAGTTCTTCAAGGATTCCCTGATCAAGGACGGCGAGGCGCTCGCGCTCTGGTACCACTCGTACTTCGATGCGGACGGGAATGCGATGAACAACCCCGTCGTGAAGGACTTCGCCTCCTTCCATGACGTCTACAAACAGGTCCACGGCAAGCTGCCCTCGGGGCCCAAATGGGAAGCCTACAAGTGGCTGCGCAGCAACGTCAGCCCGATGACGCGGACCGTTTTCATGCCGCCCGGGACGCAGAAGGAAGCCGTCGAGGTCATGCGGACGGCTTATGCGAAGATGACCAAGGATCCCGGGTTCCTCGAAGCGATCACCCAGATTTCCGGCGTGGAGCCGACCTATGTGCCGGTCGGGCAGGGCCTCAAGGTGATCAAGACCTATCGCGACGTCTCGCCGGAGATCCTCGCGGTCTTCGAGGAGATGGGCAAGAAGGGCCAGGAGAAGGTCAAGAAATAATGCGCTTTCTCGCTGACCGGGGGCGAGGGGGCACGAGGCGGTAACGAGACTGCTCCTCACTCCCCCGCAAATCGTCATCACCGGGCTTTGACCCGGTGATCCACGCCTGCGGTTGGCGATACGCGTGGATGGCCGGGTCTGGGCCCGGCCATGACGAAATAATTTTAGGTCGATTCCACCGTAACATTCGTAGGGCGGCTCAACCGAGGCCGGACCCTAATCCCGGGGCCGTATGGGCTCCCGCGCTTCTTCCAGCAGCCAATCCATGAAGGCCCTGATTTCGGGACGCGCCAAGTTGGCTTCCGGCAGAATGATGTACCACGCCAATTCGGTCGGCAGCTCGATGTCGAAGGGGATGACTAATGTCGACATCTCGAGTTCCTGACCGGCGATGACCTTTGGCGCGAGGACGACGCCCTGTCCGGCGGTCGCCGCGCTCAGCGCCGCCGTCCCGTCGTTCAGGAAAATACCCCTGTTCAGATCGACATCGTTCACGCCGGCAATCTCCAGCCAGTCCGCCCAACGGGTATTGAGCCGGCCGGTAGCCGGGGTGAAATGAATGAGTTGGTGGTGGCGCAGATCGCCCGGTTCCTTCAGCGGCGGGTCGGCATCGAGGAGCCGCGGGCTGCACAACGGCACCACCTGCTCCCGCAGCAGGAATTCGGTGTGGAATCCGGGCGCCTCCCCGCTTATCAGCCGGATGGCCAGGTCGATGCCTTGCAGCTCGAGCCCTATCAACTCGCGGGAGGTTGAAATTCTGATGTCGATATCGGGGCTCGCCGCCATCCATCGGGGGAGACGCGGGACCAGCCAGCGGGAGGCGAAACCGCCGACCGTGCTGCAGGATATGTAATCGCCGTGCTGCAGTTTCCGGCAGGCCTGCACGGCGCCTTCCAACTCCCGAAACCCGTCCTCGATCCCGGGCAGCAACTGACGGCCCGCCTCGGTCAGTTCGGTGTGGCGGCCGTCGCGGCTGAACAACCGCACGCCGAGATGAGCTTCGAGGTTCTTGATCTGCTGGCTGACGGCCGCCGGGGTGACGTGCAGTTCCTCGGCGGCCCCGGCAAAGCTCAGGTGCCGTCCCACCGCGCCGAAAGCGCGAAGGGCATTGAGGGGAGGGAGTTGGGTTTCGCCGGCCATATTTAAGAAATTCTAATCTCGTCGCTAAGAAAAAGCAATTAGGAGGCCAACTCTGTTCAGAATATATTTATTTCAGCAGTGGAACCGATGGCGTTACGCGAAGGGAGAAGCAATGTCCGTGCAACTGCCGGAAAAATTTGAAGCGATCGTGGTCAATGCCAAGCAGGAATGGTTGGACACCCGGGGTACGACCCGAGAGGAGCTAAGGAAGTTCATCGAGGGCCGGGTCATCCGGGATAAGGAATTCGCGCCGAAGGTCGGCGGGGACGCGCCCGATTTCGAGGCCGAGATCCTCGACGAGAAGGGCAAGCGGACCGGCGAGATGATGCGGCTGTCGTCTCAGTTCGGCTCGCCGATCGGGCTTATCTTCGGCTCCTATACGTGACCGCCTTTCCGGGACGGGGCCGTGCGCCTCGACGAACTGGCCAAATCGCTCGGCGGCAAGATCAAGTTTTTCGGCGTCTATATCCGCGAAGCCCACGCCGAGGGCGAGGACCAGGTGATCCGCAATCTCGATGAAAACGTGATCTTCGCACAACCGGAGACCGCGGACGAACGGGCGGAAGTCGCCGCGGCCTGCATGCTGCGCTACAACTTCTCGTTTCCCATGCTGCTCGACGGCATGGATAACGACGCCGAGCACAAGTATCAGTCCTGGCCCGACCGGCTGTATATCATCGGCGGCGATGGCAAGATCGCCTATCGGGGCGGCATGGGGCCGCTCTATTTCGACGTCGACGAGTTCGAAGGGGAACTGAACAAGTTGGCGAACTGACCGCCGGCTTCCGTTCGGCGTGCGGACGGAATGACTTGGGCGGTTCATCCGCCGTCAACAATGGTGATATGACCGGGCGCAGATGGATTACTTGTAGCTTGACCCAATAACAAATCTCATAATACGGAAAATGAGAACTTTTGCGTATTCGGGGAATACAGGCTTTATCGTTTTAACAGGGAGGAAAGACCCAATGTCGAAATCGTTTAAAACTGTGCTTACTGCCGGCTTCGCCGCCGGCGTGATGGCGCTTGGCGCGTCGTCCGTTTCGGCACAAGGAATCTTGAAAGGCGACACGGGCGGGGTGGGCACGGTGAACCACTCGTTCATGATCATTCTGTCCACGGTTCTGCAGAAAAAGATTGGTGTGAACTTGCAGGTCAACGAGGGCCAGACCCTGACCCGTTCGGCCCTCAAGCTCGGCCAGGGCAAGATCGACGTATCGATCGTGCCCCCGGTCATGGTGCCCTGGATGCACAAGGGAACCCGTTTCTACAAGGCCAACCCGGAGACCGCCAAGAAGGCGGTCGACAACATCCGCCTGATTATTGCCTATGGGGCGGGCGTCCGTCACTACATGGTCTGGGAAGATTCCGGCATCAAGACCTGGGCCGACATCAAAGGAAAGCGGATATTCGTCGGACCGCCGCGCGGCGGCGCTTCGCCGGTCGCCATTCAGGCGATCAAGCTCAACTCCGGCCTCGTAAACAAGAAGGACTACAAGGAAATCCGGATGCCGTGGAATGCGGGCATTCAGGCCATGGCCGACGGCAAGCTCGACGTTTTCGTCCGCCCGGCAGGCGTGGGCGCGGCGTCCATCGACCAACTCGGCGCCAAGCGGAAGTTCCGCCTCCTCGCCGTTAAACAGAATGCACCCGGGATGGCTAAGTTCATGGCGGGCGACGATCGGGTGTTCGTGACGATTCCCGCCGGGACCTACAAGAACCAATCCAATAACGACAAGGACATCATCGCGGACGGTTTCCGGCATCAAATGGCGGTGCGGAAGGACATGAGCGACGAACTGGTCTACAAGATCACCAAGACGCTCTTCGACAATCTCCCGGCGATGCAGAAAACCGCCGTTACGTTGCAGGATATCTCCCTCAAAGATCCGTTTTCGGGCGGCAATCTCCCGCTGCATCCCGGCGCCCTCCGGTACTACAAGGAACAGGGTAAGAAAATCCCCGCCAACCTGATGGCCGGCGGCTAGACCCATCCAGCCGGGGTCAACACCGGTTTAGGAACCCGGGTTTCGGGGTGGCCGCATGGAGCGCGCGACCACCCCGTCCGGGATCGAAATACTCATACTTTCAAACTGCCGTCCAAACACGGGCCAGACCGGTTCCTACGCGCGACAGCGGGGGTATTGATGAACGCACAGGTTTCCCAGAGCCAAGGACAGTTCTTGATCCGCATCGCGGCGTTCGCCGTTGCCCTGGTCATCGCTTTGACGGGAATTATCAATTCCATGCCGACCTATGGGTTCTTTACGCCCATCGGGCCGTTTCCCGCCATCGTCCTCCGCCCCATCTTCGTTGGCGCCGCCGTCTTCCTGGTCCTCGCCAACAGTTCGTTCACCAGCACATTCGCCGAGCGGTGGCCGGCCCACAAATGGCTGGGCACCGTCATCGACGTCGCCATATTGCTGCTCGCGTGGTGGGTTCTCTGGGAATATTACGACCTTCAGATTTCCGAGGAAGAGGGCGGCTTCATCGACATCGAGATGTTCCAATTCTGGGTCTCGCTGATCGCCGCGAGCGTCTTCATCATACTGAGCTGGAAAATCTGGGGCGCGCCCCTGTCGGTCATCGGCATCCTCGCCCTGGTGTACTTCTATACCGGCGAGCATTGGCCGTGGATTTTCGAGACCGCCCGGGTCACGCTGCCGGAGACCTCGGAAGACCTCTGGTACAACCAGGGTGACGGCATTCTCGGCACCATCATGGGGATCATCATCTTCACGGTGTTCCCGTTTATCATGCTGGGCACCATGCTGGAGCGGACCGGCGGCGGACGCTCGCTGATCAAGCTCGCGGTCCATGTCACCAAGGGATTTCGCGGCGGCCCCGCCCATTCCGCCATCCTGGCGTCGAGCTTGTTCGGCACCATGTCGGGGGGCTCGGTCACCAACGTGGTGGCCACCGGCGTCATCACCATACCGATGATCAAGCAGCGGGGCTTCTCGCCGTCATTCGCGGGCGGGGTCGAAGCGACCGCATCGAGCGCCGGGCAGATCATGCCGCCGATCATGGGTGCGGCGGCGTTCGTGATGGCCGACTTCACCGGCATCCCGTATCTGACGATTATCTTCGCGGCGCTGATCCCGGCGCTGGCCTATTACGCCAGCCTGTTTACCGGCGTCGTTTTCGAGGCCCGCCGGCTGGGCGTCGAGGTCGGCTCCGAAGATCTCGATACGCCGGAACTTCGGGTCACGGCGCAGGACTACATCAACCTCGTCATGGTGGTCGTGCCCATAACCGTGGTGGTCTTTTCCCTGTTGGAGGGTCTGTCCGCCGCGGGCGCCGGCATGACGGCGTTCTTCGCCATCATTCCATTGAGCTTCTTCAACCCCGAGGTCCGCAAGCGGCCGTTCATTATCGTCGACGCCCTGTCCCAGGCCGGGCTCACCTTCGGCCGGCTGCTGATGGCCATCGCCGTCGTCGGCATCGTCGTCGCGGTCCTGGGCGCGACCGGGCTGCCCAAGGACTTCGTCATCCTCATCGAGGCGGTATCCGGCGGCAACCTGTTCCTCACCCTGCTGGTCACGGGCATCGCCGCCCTGATGCTGGGGATGGGCATGCCAACGCTGCCGGCCTACATCACCATCGTGCTGATCCTGGGCCCGGCGATGCAGAACCTGGGCCTCACGGTACTGGCCGCGCACCTGTTCGTCCTCTACTACGCGGTCGCGTCCTCGATCACGCCGCCGGTCGCCGTCGCGGCCTACGCCGCCGCGTCCATCGCCGATGCGCCGCCCATCCGGACAGCCATGATGGCGCTCCGCGTCGGTCTGGTGAAATTCGCGGTGCCGTTTATCTTCGCCTATTACCCGGTGATCCTGATCGTCGACGTGGCTTTCCCTGAGGGTCAGAGCTTCGCGATGGTTGATTTCGTAACCGTCCTGTTCCGGGTGCTGGTGTTCATTTATCTGATCTCGAGCGCGGTGATTTCCTTCGATCAAAGGCGGTTGCCGGTTTGGGAAGCGGGCTTCCGCATCCTCCTCGCGATCCTGATTTTGGTGACATTGCCGGGCATCCACTGGCCGGCGACGGCGGTGGCCTTGGCCTATATCGCCTGGCACCAGTTCGCATTCGGGCGGAAGGCGGCCGCGGTTACCTGACCCAAGGAGCAAAGTCATGGCATCGGATGGCTATCACGACCGGCAGAACTTCGAGATGGAGCACTGGCCCGAGCTGCGGGAGAAGATGAACAGCGTCTTCAAGCTCGTGTTCCCCGGCCGGGAGATCCCGGGTGAGCTCAAGCAGTTCGTCTTTACCGCGGCGAGCATGTCGCACGGCAGCCTTCACTGTCAGTCCCACGGCTCCTATCACCTCCACCGGATCGACGTGCCGGATGAGAGGATTCAGGCGCTGTGGAACTACGACGAGTCCGACCGGTTCTCGGACGCGGAGAGGGCGGCAATCGACCTGGCATTCGCCGCGGGATCGGCGCCCAGCACCGTCAAGCCGGAGCATTTCGAGGAGCTCCGCAAGCATTACACGGACATGCAGATCATCGAGATTTTGGCGGTGATCGCCGTCGGCGGATTCCTCAACCGCTGGAACGACACCATCGGCACGGTGACCGACAACGAGTCCATCGAGTTCGCCGACCGGGTGCTGCGGCCGGTGGGCTGGGAGCCCGGGAAACACGTCGGCGCGCCCGAGGAACAGCGCAAGGCCCATCCCATCACGCTGGGCTGGACCAACAAGTAGGGCGTTCGCGGCCTATTCGGCGGCCAATTCAATGGCCAATTCAAAGGCTTGGCGGTTCTCATGGCTGAAGAGTTAGCGTTCGATTACGTCATCGTCGGCGCCGGATCGGGCGGATGCGTCATGGCGTATCGACTGATCCGGGACGGAAGATTTTCCGTGGCGCTGGTCGAGCGCGGCCGGATGGACGACAACCGGTGGATTCACATCCCGGCGACCTATTTCAAGGCTCACCAGTCCCAAGACATCGACGCGGTGCTGTCCGAACCCGACGAAACCCTGGACGGCAAGCGGTTCGCCGTTCCCCAGGGAAACGTCGTCGGCGGCGGATCATCGGTCAACGCCATGATCTATATGCGCGGCCAGGCCCGGGACTACGACGAATGGGACGACCTTCACGGGTGCGCCGGCTGGCGGTACGAGGACGTATTGCCCGTCTTCATGCGCCACGAGAGGAACATGCATCTGGGTGCGCCCTATCACGGCCGGGACGGGCAGCTTGTCGTCGCCGATCCCGAATACAAACACCCGATCAATGAAATCATGCTGGATGCCGCCCAATCGGCCGGGTTGGCGTGGTCCGACGATTTCAACGGCGAAAAGCAGGAGGGCGCCGGATGGTATCAGGCGACGGCGCATGCCGGCCGCCGGCAGTCGGCGGCCACGTGCTTCCTGAAACCCGTCATCGGCCATGAACAACTGACGGTGATGACAAACGCCGTCGCCGGCAAAATCCGCTTCAACGGCCGGCGGGCGGAGGCGCTGGAGGTCAAGCGGGACGGCCGGGAATATGTCCTCCGTGCTCGCAGGGAGATCATCCTGACGGCGGGGTCCTTCCATAGTCCGAAGCTTCTGATGCTGTCCGGCGTCGGGCCGGCCGCCGGCCTCGATCGTCACGGCATCCAGACCGTCCACGATGCCCCGGAGGTCGGCGCCAATTACCACGATCACGTCGGCACCCCGGTCACCTACAAGCTCAAGAACGCCAAGGGCTATCACAACGCCGACAAGGGCCTCGCGGCGATGAGGCATGGGATTGCATACTTCCTGTTCAAGCGCGGGTTGCTGACCTCCAATCTGCTGGCGGCGGGTGCGTGCGTTGATACGGATGGAGACGGCCGGCCCGACGTGCAATATAATTTCGCGCCGTTCGCCCCCGGCGCGCCGGGGGAGGGGCCTCTCCCCACACACTCCCTCCACCTCCATCCGCTGACCATGCGGCCAACGTCGCGGGGCCGGCTGGTATTGGCGTCCACCAACCCCGAAGACCACCCGGCCTTCGAGGCGCAGGTTCTGCGGACCGGGGAGGATCTGGACACGCTGCGGCGCGGTATCCGTTTCGCGCGGGAAATTTGCGAACAGCCGCCGCTCAAGGAAATCCTGGGCGACATGATTTGGCCGGGACCCGACATCTCGGTCGCAATCGGGTCCAACAATCTCGACGACGCGATCAGAAAACAGGCGCGGACCGCCTACCATCCCGCCGGCACCTGCCGGATGGGCAGCGACCGAGGCGCCGTCACCGACGTGCGGCTGAAGGTCAACGGCGTCGACGGCGTCCGGGTCGCCGATTGTTCCGTCATGCCGCAGCTTGTTTCCGGAAACACCAATGCGCCGACCATGATGATCGCCGACCGCGGCGCCGACTTCGTTCTGGAGGACGCTTAGGACGCAGCCTCAATTGATTGCGTCATGGCCGGGCATAAAATGATTACGTCATGGCCGGGCCCGGACCCGGCCATCCACGTGGATCACCGGTCCTTGCCCGGTGATGACGGCTTGCGGTCTACTCGGCGGCGTGACGGTTGTTCTCTTCGTGGAGCCGCTTGAGGATGGTCCGGACGGCCATCAGCGCGCGGTCGGCCTGGATTGGGATCGGCTTGAGTTCGCCGCGCGCGGTGATCACCCTCTGTTGCGCCTCGATCATCTCCACGTCTTCCATGATCACCTGCGTGTTTTCGACGACCGCCTGTTCCGTGAGCTCCTCGTCATCGAGCCGGAAGTCCCGCGCCCAACCCATCCAGAAATGCGACGTGGTCTCGGTCTCCGGCGTGATCGGGTTGATGACCTTTACGGTAATTTTGTTGGTCGGATCGCTGAACTTGGACTCGATTTCCATTACCGACGGCGGCCACCAGATGTAGTCCGAGCAGCGGTCGATCAGACCGGTGAACCCGCCCCAACTGACGATAAACGGCCCCGGCTCCACGTCGTAGATGTAGCGCCGTCCCCTGACCATATTCCCCTCGACGGCGAATTCCATCTCCGGCGGCGCATCCTTGGACGAGGCCGAGCCGATGGACTCCTTGTGGGTGAACGCCAGATGGCTCAAATCGAGCAGGTTGTCGACGAAGAGCTGGGCCGCCCCTTTGACGTAGAAATACTTGTGGAAACCCGACCACTCGCTGCTGTCGAAGTAGGGCAGGCTTGGGATTTCGGAGACCGGCTTGGGTACGCCCCGGCCGATCCACACCCACACCCATCCGTCGCTTTCGGCGACCGAATAGTTCTTGATCCGGGCCGCCTCCGGGGCGGTGTCCTGACCCGGCACCTCGACGCATTGGCCGGTATGGTCGAACAGCATGCCGTGGTACTGGCACCGGAGGCGGCCGTCCTCGACGGTGCCGAGCGAGAGGGGAGCATACCGATGGGCGCACCGGTCCTCCAACCCCCGGAGTTCTCCCTCCGGGGAGCGGAAGAAGACGATGTCTTCGCCGCAGATCGTCCGGGCAAACGGTGCGTCCGCCGTCACTTCGTTGGAAAGCGCGGCTGCGTACCACTGTTCCTGGAGAAACGCGTCCGTCATGGCGACCTCGGTCCGGAACCTGCCGTAATCATATCACACGAACGCGATCCCGCCATTCACCGGCAGGTTCTGGCCGGTGATGAACCCGGCCTCGTCGGAGGCCAAAAACAGCGCAGCCCCGACCAGATCTTCCGGCACCTCGACGCGGGGAATGGCCTGACGCGGGACGACATTGTCCCGGCGGTTCCGCAGGGTGATCTCGTTGGTCGTATTGACCTCGGTTTCCGTCGAGCCGGGCAGGATGGCGTTGACGGTGATGCCGTCGCTTCCGAGTTCGCGGGCCAGTGCGCGGGTCAATCCCACAAGCGCCGCCTTGCTGGTGATGTAGTGCGCCATGCTGATCGGCGGCGGCAGCAGGACGGTGTCGGACGACAGGTTGATGATGCGGCCCCACCCGGCCTCCCGCATGGCCGCCACGGTCGCCTTCACGCAGTTGAAGGCGCCGGTGACGTTGACCTTGAGAAGCCGCTCCCATTCATCGTCTTCGAGTTCGTCGACGGGTACGCGCCGGATGCCCGTCAACAGCGCGGCGTTGTTGATCAGCACGTCGATGCGGCCGTACTCGTCGAGGACCTTCCGGGCCATCGTCCGCACCGAGGCGGGGTCGGCGACGTCGGTTTCGATCGCCAGGGCCTTGCCGCCGGCATCGGTGATTTCCCGTTCAACGTTCCCGGCGTTCTCGCCATTGATCTCGGCGATTATCGCGACAGCGCCCCGTCCGGCGAAGCCTTTGGCGAACGCCCGCCCCAATCCCTGGCCGCCGCCGGTCACGATCACGACACGTCCGTCCATGGTGAATCTCCTATTACGGCAGGATGGCGTTGATGATCATGGTACGGCCATCGGCGTTTTCGGCCCGGGCGTCCTCGAGGGCCCGTTTGAAGTCCTGGTAGCTCTCGGCCCGGACACCCCTCGCGCCCAACGGCGTCCCCAGCTCCTCGAAGACCGGCGCCTCGATCTGGAAGCCGTAGGTGAGGTCGGTCTCTTTCACCATGCCCTCCGAATAATAGAGTTGGTGCCCCTTCAGCATCGCCTGATAGCCGTTGTTGTTCATGACGACGATGGTGATGGGAAGGCCGTAATCGCGGGATGCGCCGAGGGCCTGGGTGATCGGATTGTAAAGGAAGCTGCCGTCGCCGACGAACGCCACCACCTGCCGCTCGGGCGCGCCGAGCTTCAGCCCAAGCGCCACCCCGAGTCCCTGTCCCAGGCCGCTGACCGTCTGCTTGAAAAGGGAGTTGGGCCGGGTCACGGAGAGGTGGTTTCGCATCATCAGGAAATGGGTGATGGTCTCGTCGACGAAAACCGTATCCGGCGGCATCACCTCTTCGATGGCCGCGCTGACGGATATGGCGTTGAGCGCGCCGTCCTTGGCGGCGGCGTCCCGCCTGGTCTTCAGGTCCGACATGAATTCATCGTGGACGGCCGACCATTTTTTGCGGCGGGCCTCTTTGACCGCCTCGTCCGGCCCGCCGTCATTGAGCATCCCCGTCGCCGCGTTCAAAGTCGCCGCCAGGTCGCCTTCGAGATAGGCATCGGCATGCATGTCCTGATAGGCCAGCCATTCCTTGTGAGGCTGTTCCCCGATGGCGACGATCTTGGCCTGCGTCGGACAGTTGAACGGCGGATACCAGGGCGTTCGGGATCCCACCAGAAGGACAAGATCGGCTTCGGGCAGGTGATCGTAGCTCTCGATGCCGAGCCACAGGCCGTTGTCGGTCGGGAAGTTGCCGTAGGTCGCCGTACGCCCGCCGATGACCGGGATGGCGGCCGCTTCGGCGAAGGCGGTCAGCGCCTCGAACGCGCCGGGAATTCGGCCGGCGAACTCGGTAATGATCACCGGGTTTCGCGCCTCGTTGATGTCGGCGATCAGTCCTTCCAGTTCGGCGGCGACCGCCTGTGTCCGGGAGGGCGGCGGCACGTCGATCAATTCCCGGTCCGGAACCCAGTCCTCGATCATGTACTCCAGCGGTACATCGAGAAACACTGGGCCCTTGGGCGCGCGCTGGGCCATTTCGCCGGCCCGGACGATGCTCCGGTAGAGGGTCGGCGCGCTGGGCACCAGGCTGGACCATTTGACCGAGTTGGAGACCAGCCTGTCGATGCCGCCGGGGCTGACGCCGCCGTACCATTGGGCCTCCACCTTGAGGTCGGGATCGGCGCCGAGGGAGACGGATTCGCCGGCCAGCACCAGCATGGGGACTTCGGACTGCATGGCGGCGTGCATCCCCATGAGGCCTTGCAGCGGGCCGACGCCCGCATGCAGCATGACGGCCTGAGGCTTGCCGGTCATGAAGGTGTAGCCGGTCGCGATGTTGACCGCCAGGTTCTCATGCCAAACCTGCATGTAGGCCGGGCCGGGAATGTTCTCGTGGCGCTGTCGCGTGAGCGCTTCCCAGACCGGCGACCATTCGGACCCCGGAGACGTGATCACATGCTGAATGCCGAGATTGCGGATGGCCTCAAGGACGGCCTCGCCGCCGTCCCGCGTGTTGGCGCGCGTTACCATGTGATTTGCGTCCTCCCAAACGTCAGTAAAACCGCCCCGCCCAACATTGATCCGTTATGTTCGCTGCCGGGCGAAATCCAGGGTACCCGCTGCCCGGTGAACGGAAAAGACCGATGTCGAAGCCGAAAGTGGGAATTTATCACGCCGTCGATGGGCTGCGGTCGCCCCGTCAACTTGACCAGCGCCAATCTCCAACTTAAGCGTTGGACCGCTTGATGGGGGCAGGCCAAATAAGTTTCAACCGAATATTAGTTTCGCTAACGATCTTCTTTAGAATTCGTTGTTTGTTATGAGAATTATATTGGTCAATTATTTGCCGTAGCACCTTCGTTTGATCTGGTTTAACCGGAGAGCGTCCAATGGCACCCGACGATATCCGACCATCGGTTCATCCTGAACTTGCCGCTCAGATGGTTTTGTATGAAACACCTCACGTCATCACGACTTTGGGCCATATTCACACGGCCCACTGTTATGCCGGTTCGAATTGTACGTTGATCGAAGGCGAGGACGGCGCCGTTCTGGTGGATACCTTAACGGGAGAATTGCCGGGAGACGAAGCATTCTCGGCGTTCAGGGAGATCACCGACAAGCCGATCAAAGCGGTTATCGTGACGCATTTTCATCCCGATCATGTCGGCGGCATCTTCAGTTTCGTTTCGGAGGAGGACATCAGGCGCGGCACGGTTGAAGTAATCGGACAAAAGGAACTGACGAACAATATGCTGCGCGACGCCGGTATCCTTAAGCCCATCCGAAATCGGCGCGGACCGTTTCAATCCGGTGGACACCTCGAATATGGGGAGACCGGTACCTATGGCAGCGCGGTCGGGGCGCCTCCAAGACCGGTGGGTAAATCGGGGTTTGTCGATCCGACCCGTACGTTCGATAGTCTGATCAAACTCGAGATCGCAGGCATTAACCTGCAAGTCATCCATGTCCCCAGCGAAACCGATGACCAGAGCGTCGTTTGGCTGCCGGACGAAAAGGTGCTGATCTCGGCGGACGCCGTTCAAGGGAAGACATTCCCCAATTTATATGCGCTGCGGGGAACTCAGTTCCGTAACCCGATGCAATGGGCGAAAGGCCTTGACGTACTTCGGGACCTGAAAGCCGAGATATTGATTCCGCACCATGGGCCGACGGTTGAAGGCGCCGACGCGGTCGAGGAACTGCTCACCGCCTACCGGGATGCCATTCAGTATCTGCACGACCAATCGGTACGCTGGATCAATCGAGGCCACACCTGGGACGAACTGGCGGACAAAGTGACCATGCCCGAGCATCTGGCCGGCCATCCGTGGCTCGGTGAATTTTACGGCAGCTACAAGCACTCGGTCCGCAGCGTCTATGCCGGCTACGTCGGATGGTTCCAGGGCGATGCGGTTGAGTTGGATCCGCATCCCTGGCGCGAGCGCGCGGAACGCTATGTGACGGCCATGGGTGGAAGAGACGCGGTCCTCGGGAAGGCGCGGGACGCGATCGAGCAGGAAGACTATCGTTGGGCGGCGGACATCGCGACATGGGCCGTCCGCGCCGACAACGACGACATGGAGGCCCGCCGCGTCAAAGCGCAAGCCCTCCGGGGCTGGGCCTACCAGCAAAAAACCAGTACCTGGCGAAACTGGGGATTGTGTCAGGCACTGGAATTGGAGGGAAAACTCGGAGCGCAACGGGCCGGACACAGAATTCAATCCGGTCAGGTCCGGAACTATCCGACCGGCGGCCTTTTGGAGCTGATGACGGTCCGACTGAAAGCCGAAGAGGCCTTCGATACCCACCTCACTTTGGGGTTTGTTTCCACCGATACCGAGGAGAGTTGCGGCCTCGAAATCCGGCGGGGGGTCTGTCAATTCCATGAAACGCTCCCAGATAGCTGCGACGCGACCCTCACCTTCAAGAGACAATTCCTGAGCGACTGGGCGGAGGGCGTCGCAGACATTGAGGAGGGGATAGATTCCGGGCGCGTCGAACTGACTGGAAATCGAAGCGCGATCGCGGAGTTCTTCGGTAAATTCGAACCGGCGGAAGGATCGGGGCCCTTCGCCATGTCGGTCCGCTGATTGCGGTCCTCCGGATTATATCCGCTCGGACAATGGACCTGAGTTTACCGCAGCAGCCGTCGGCGGCACGATCGCAGCCACGCAAGCCGCTTGGACGTGGAGTTCAAAATCAGGAAGGAGACAGGCCATGAGCGGACAACGAAATGTATTGCTGGTCGGCAGTGTCGGCCTTGACGATGCGGAAACCGTATTCCGCACCCTCGGCGATACCGTCGGCGGGCTCGCAAAGCGCTTTCCCGATGGCGAGTGCGGTCCGCGGAGCAACTGGATTTCCTGGCAAATCCGGGTGATCGGCGATGACCCGCAATTCACGGTCGGCGAGACCATCGAAATTCCCCTTGGGGGCTCGGTAAGGAAGCTCGAAAAGCACATCCTCGCCGAGGGGGTCGATCCGGCGTCGGTGGAGTTTGCGCCGCTGGGCTACGCCGATGCAGCCAAGTCTTCGTACGAGATATTTTGCCGGTTGAGGAATACGGGCGATATCCCTTCCGGCACCCGGTTTCAGGTATCGCTGCCGACCCCCGTCGCGGTGATCACTCAACACTTCGCGGCCGGGGCGCAAGCCGCGGTCGAGCCTGCCTATGAGCGCGCGATGATCCGCGAGGTCGAAGAAATCGCCGCCGCGATCCCGGCCGACGATCTCGCCATCCAATGGGATGTGTGCCAGGAGGTGCTGGCGGCCGACGGCGCGTGGAAGGTTTTCTACGACGACCTCATCGGCGACGCCGTCGACCGAATTGCGCGGCTCTCCGCATCGGTGCCGGATGGCGTGGAGCTCGGGTTTCACCTGTGCTACGGCGATCCCGGCCACAAGCACATCAAGGAGCCGGCCGATTTGGGCATCTGCGTCACCATCGCCAACCGGATCAGCGAGCAGGTCGGCCGCGGCATTAACTGGATACACATGCCGGTGCCCAGGGACCGGAACGACGATGCCTACTTCGCGCCGCTCGCGGATTTGAAGCTTCAGGCAGGTTGCGAGCTGTATCTTGGCCTGGTCCACCTGACCGACGGCCTCGACGGCGCCAAGGGCCGTCTCTCGGCGGCGCAGTCGGTGAGGAATGAGTTCGGAATCGCCACCGAATGCGGCTTCGGCCGGCGGGCGGCGGAGACCATCCCCGGCCTGTTGGCGTTGCACGCTGAAATAGCTACCAGCTAAAGCGGCTTCCGGTACGGAGCTTCCTGGCCGCCCGGGCGGCAGCCGGGGGGCCGCCGCCCGGGATGTACGTCTGTCCGGTCTATTTCTTGCCGGGCGCGACGGTCTTCTTGAGGAACGCCAGGGCCGCGGGCGAGATCTTCTTATGGGTATCGATGACCACCGCCGCCGCTTCCCCGGTGCGGAAGATCGGGATGTCGCGGAACTGCTTCGTCCACTCCGACTTGAACCCCGGATCATTGGGCACCGCGGCATGGGCCGCACGGAGCGCATCTATGGCCGCCTTCGGCGTGCCCTCCGGCGCGACGATAAAATAGGGCCAGGTTTCGTAGCTGGCGAGCCACTTATAGGCTTCCCATGCCGTACCCGACGGCGAGCCGCCCTTGATGTCCTTGTAGGCATCGACGAAGTGCTTGATGTTCGCCGGATACCGGCCGGGCAGGCGGATCGGCTCGCCGGTCTTGGGATCGAACGGCGAATGGTAGAACAGCGGCAGCGCCGTCCCGTCCTTCAAAATGGTTTCCCGGTAGAACGCGTGATACCCCGGATGGCCGGTGGTCAAAGCCTGGATCTCCTTGGAGCGGATCGCCGCGTTCATCTTCGGCTGCCCCCGGAAGCCCGTGACGTGACGGTAGGACACGCCGAGGGCGTCAAAAGACAGCTGGTGGAGCATGTCCAAAAGACCGCCGGGCCGAATCCCGCCGGTGACCACGTTGCTCGCCTTGGTCAGATCGCTGATGGTCTTCATGCCCGGCGGGGTGTCCGCCCGAATGAGGCTGACGAAGGAACTGTTGCCGGTGCCTATGATCTCGAACTTGGACGGGTCATAGCGGACGCCGGGACCGCCCGCCATTACAGTGGCGAAAAAAAGCGGGCCCCACATGATGGTCATGCCGTCCGGTTTCGCCTTCTCGGCCATGAAATTGTGGCCCTTGGTGCCTCCCGGAATGTTCCGGATCACCATCTTCGGCTTTCCGGCGATGTGGTTCTTCATGTGATTGGTGAATGTCCGCGCCGACCGGGTGAGGCCGCCGCCGGCACCGGCCGGGACAACGACGTCGATCGTCTTCCCGCTGTAGAACTGGGCTTGTGCGGGCAGCGCCCACACCACGGCGGCTGCCGCGGCCAAAATGGTGCTTCTGATCAAAACCTTGCCGGAATTCATTGGATTCCTCCCTTGGTGGTCAGTTTGTAACCCGTTGGCCGTTTTGAATTGTCGCTTCGCCCTGCCTGTGAGACAGCGGCATTTTCGCGGCCTGCTCAATGGTACGTGATTACGGCCGACAATTCACCGGGAATCTGCCGGCCGGCGGGCGACCGCCGACTTGGACGTCACGCGGTCTTCGCGTCGCCCGGAATGGTCGGATCGCTGCCCGCCGCGTAGGTCGCTTTTTTGCGCCACTCGATGATCGCGGTCTGGAACTGCGGGCGCTGCAGGATGCGCTCGTACCAGTCCCGGACATTAGGATACGGATCGAAGTCGAAGCTGCCGGCCAGGAGGGTCGTGTAGGTGGGCGACCAGGAGATGTCCGCCAGTGTGTAGGCGCCGCCGACTATCCAGCCGCCGTCCGCAATCGCTTCCTCGATCTCGGCGAAGGTCCGGTTGAGCAGGCCGATCGCCGTATTCGCGTCCTCTTCGGTAAAGCTCCTGCCGTGACTGTGCTTGGCGTGGAACGCCGTGAGCTCGGGATCGGTTTGAAGCTTGTCGTACAGCGCCTGTTCTTCGTCGGTCTTCGGCAGCAGCGCCGCGTTTATCTTGTAGTATTGATAGGTCTTGATCGCCGGCAGGTGCAGATCGCCGGACAGCTTGAGCCAGCGGTCGATCTCGGCCTGGCGGCCGTCGGGGACGTCCCGGAACCCCGGGTCGGGAAATTTGTCCTCAAGATAGAGCAGGATGTCGTTGGACTCGGTGATGACCGCGCCGTCATCCACCAGGGCCGGGACCACGCCCTTCGGGTTGATCCCGAAATATTCCTCCGAGATGTTTTCCTTCTTGCCGAGATCGATGTGGTGGCTGGTCCAGGGCAGTTCCTTTTCTTCCAGCAGCAGCCGCACCCGGGCCGAGCAGTTCGAGCGGTTGGTGTGATAGAGGTGGAGACCCTCGTACTCGAGAACCGACGTGTTGGTTGGCGTGATGAAGACCATTTTGCGTCCCCCTTACATCTCGTCCGGATAGTGGGTGCGGCTGTAGACCGCTGTCCGGAAGTCGTTGATCCCCAGTTCGGCCCGGATATCCTTGGAATTCTTCAGCATGGGCAGCTCGGATGGAATGCCGGTGCCGTTCGCCAACCGGTCGTTCTTGGTGAATGTCGCGGCAACGGCGGACGCCGCCGAGACCGCCTTCGGGCCCAGGGCCCCGGCGAGGTCGGCGCGGGCCCGGTCCAGCGCCGGCCGGTCCGGTCCGATTGCCGCATCGGCGAAGGCCAGAATCTCCTTGCCCCCGGGAACCCCGCTGTCTTGAGACGGGTCGATCACGGCGGCCAAGTTGATGTCGAGACCGGTTTCGCGTCCACTCTCACGGAGGAACCAGGCATGGCCGGCGGTTCAGTAGAAGCACTCGTTGATGGCGGAAACGCGGCCCGCGATAAGCTCCACCTGGGACCGGCTGAACCCCTCATGGTGCTGGTAATCCTTGACCATGATGTTCTTCATCGGCAGGTACTGCGCCTCTTCCAGCTCCACCGACTGACGGAACTCGTCCGGCACCAGGCTGAGGGAGCGCAGGATGTAGGGCCGGTAGCCCTCGCCGAAGATGGCCTTGGCCTCCTCGCCGCCTTCCGGGAGGTTGGGGACCGTCGGCACCCAGGCCAGCTCCTTCCTGGCGACGCCGGGCCGCCCGCCCGAGGCCCTGCCGTCGCGCGCCGCGGGCAGGGGACGCAGCGGCACGCCGATGCCGCGGGCGAAGACGTCCATGCAGGTCAGCCGCGAAACGATGCCGACGATTTCGACATACTCTTCGTCGCTCAGGCCGCCCGATCTGGCGCTCTCGTAGGATTGCTGATCGAAATCCCGCGGCGAGACGGCGAGGTGGCGGATCATCTCGCGGGCGGCCCCGGGCAACTCGACATCGCTCTCCGGTCCGGCGCCGTCATGTTTTTCCTGAACGCCGGCCTCGTAGCAGGCCTCGCGAACTTCGCGCGCGACCGCGAGGCGCTGGGCGGCGCCTCCCCAGGTGCCGGGATCGGCGAGGTGATCCAACTGCGCCGCGTGGGCCCGGTCGATCTCGGCCCGGACCGGATATTCGGAATCTGCGTAGAGTGTCATTTTCGAAGTCCTCCCCCCAAAGACTGCCTAGCCCAAGACTGCCCGCCTTGACGCCGGGTCCGTCGCTCAGCATGCGGCCCGGCGTCCGGCGCGCCAGCCGAATTTTCCGGATGTCCACCCCGTGGAAGGCAGGTCATGCCGGGCCCTCTACCTGACAGACATCCCGAACCGGCCTATCGTCTCGGCGGTCTCGAATTTCGAGAAGAACGCCGCGACGTCGGCCGGCTCGCCGTCGAGCGATACGTCGCCTGATTCGATGCCGTCTTCGAAGCTCACCGATCCGCCGGCCCAATTGCTGAGGAACGCCCGCTCGAACGTCAGCGTCGCATCGCACGTCTCCGGCAATCGGTCGTGGAACTGGCAGACGCCGCGCCGGATTTCCAGGCCGCACGCCTCGCCCGTGTCCGACGAGACGAAACCCAGGGTCAGATGGGTGTCGAACGCGTCTTCGGCCCTCAGCTTGCAGCACATCATCTCCAGCAGGCCGCCGGTCGGATAATTTCGGGCCTGGCTGGATTGGATGGCGTGTCCGCCCTTCTGGGCGCCCAGCTTGTCCTCGAGCTCGAGCGCCTGGCACAGGCCCCAGTTGCGCCATGTGGAATTCTTCTGCCCGTAGGCCCAGCCGCGGAGCGCTTCCGCCTTCAGTTCGCGCGCCTCCGTGTCCCCGGGGTCGCTCCGGACCAGCCAGGTCAGGATGTCCGCCGCCCAGCGGTAGTCTTCGGCGTCCAGGGCCTCGGCCGCCTGACCGATGACGCCGTCCCGCCCGCCCATCGCCTGCACGTAGCGCGCCGCCCGGTCCCGCCACGGGTGCGGGTCGAGTTCCACCGCGTCGCCCTGGAACCAGCCCACATAGCCGGCGTAGACGCTGCGCACCGAGTGCTTGAAGCTGCCGTAGAATTCGCCGAGCCAGGGGTGGGACTTCAGGTGGTCCGGCATGGTGACCTTGTCGGCGAGTTCGTCCCAGGTGCAGCCCCGGTTTATCCATCGGACGCACTGATCGTGGAGATATTGAATGGCGTCCCGGTAGGCGGTGAGCACGTCCTCGACGTTTTCCGCGCCCTCGACGGTCGGTCCATGGTGCGGAATCAGCGTCTCGGCCTTGAAGGAGCGCAGCGTGTCCAGCCCCTTGGCCCAGATCATCGGGTTGCGGAACTGGGTGCCGCGCAGCGCGTAGACGTTGGGGAACGTCATGCCCTGAACGGCATCCGCCGAGATCAGCACCTTTTCCTCCGGCAGCCAGACGACGCACTGATCGTCCGTTTCGCTCGGCACGTGAATGACCTGCAGCCTGATTCCGGCGAGATCCAGGTCGAATTTGTCGCTGAATGTGGTGGTCGGCTCGATGAACCCGGATTTGCCGCGGCGGGGCGGGGCGCCGATGGCGCTGCCGTAGCCGCCGGTTTCGCCGTAATCGAGATGGGCGCCGAACTGGAACGGCCCGCGCCGCGTCCGGATGGGGGCGAGCAGGCCCCAGTCCCGCAGCATGGCCTCGGTGAGCTCCTCGTGGGCGATGACGTCCACCTTGCCGCCGCGGATGTCCTCTTCGGCCACGAAACTGAAGATGCCGCTGACGTGATCGCCGTGATTGTGGGTCAGGATCACCGCCTTGATCGGCTTGTCGGTGATTTCCCTGAAGGCGGCCGCCGCGTCGTCGCCCGGCAGCTCGCCGCTCAGGGTGTCGACCAGGATGACGCCGTCGGTTCCCTCGATCATGGTGCAGTTGGAGCCGGTGTAGCAATAGGCCGTGTGGATATTGTCGCCGGTGGTCAGAATTTTCGGCTGCTGGTACAGCGCCATCTGCGCTGCAAGCTCGGGATGCACCGAGGGTTCGATCCGGGGGCGGGACATGGCGGCTCCTTTCGGAGTTAAATTTTACTAATCCATCACCCGTCAAATTATCCGAATTCGGAAAGCGTGATAAGCGATTGTTTCTAACCGGACGGGTCAGAAATCCTAATGTGAATGGACGAAGCCGAGGGAACGCACGGCAAGCTCCCTCTCCCTCTGGGAGAGGGTTGGGGTGAGGGTGAAACGACATACCCCCTCACCCAGCTACGGTTAGGCTCACTTCGCTCGCCAACCCTCCGCGTCCCTCTCCCCCTGAAGAAGGGGAGAGGGGAATTTGTGTCGCCCGTCAGGGCCGGTGCCTGTTTCGTACCGCGAAGCCGGACGCGTCGGCGGGGCGCGGGTCCCGCACCCAGATTTCCCGGCCGGGGTGAAGTCCGCCGCCCCGGGTCGCCGGCACCGCCGAGCGCCGCGCCCGGTGCAGCAGCCGGGTATCGGCGATGCCGCAGTTGGGGTGCACGCCGCCATTTTCGGCGGCGGCCTCATCCCAGGCCGCCTTGCGCGCCTTGAGCGCCGATGCGTCGTCCAGCGCCGGGCAGTTGATCTCGTTGGCGTCGAGATCGACGACGATCTCGTCGCCGTCCTCGATCAGCGCGATGGGTCCGCCCGCCGCCGCCTCGGGCCCCACATGGCCGATGACCAGCCCCACCGACCCGCCGGAGAACCGGGCGTCGGTCATCAGCGCGACGACGATGCCGCGCTCGCGGCAGAGCGCGGTGATCCGCGACGTCGGGTCGAGCATTTCCGGCATCCCCGGCGCGCCGCTCGGCCCCTCGTAGCGCACGATGACCATGTCGTGGTCCTCGAATTCTTCCGGCGTCTCGTCGAGCGCCGTCAGCAGGCCGGCTTCGCCCTCGAACACCCGGGCCCGGCCGCGGAACAGGTTGTCCTCGAGGCCGCCCTCGACTCCGGCGAGTTTGAGAATGGCGGAATAATCCGGCGACAGGTTGCCGCCCAGCATCCTAAGGCCGCCCGTCGGCTTGAACGGGCCGCTCACCGGAAAGATCACCTCGCCGTCGGGCCGGGGCGGGTCCAGGTCGGCGATCTGTTCGGCCAGCGTCCGTCCGGTGCAGGTCATCATGTCGCCGTTCAGCAGGCCGGCGTCGAGCAGTTCGCGGACGATCACCTGGACCCCGCCGACCCGGTCGATGTCGAGCATGGAATAGGCGCCGTAGGGCCGGGCGTTGGTCAGGACCGGCACCACGTCGCGGGACAAGGTATTGAACTCGTCGGGGGTCATCACGTCCCGCCAGAAGTCTTCGTAGCCGGCGGCGCGGGCGATCTCCGGCGTATGCAGCACCACGTTGGTCGAGCCGCCGACGGCCATGGCGACGATGACCGCGTTGCGGATCGAATCCCGCCTGACGATGTCGCGGGGGCGGAGCCCGGCCTCCATCATGTTCGCCAGATGCCCGACCAGCTCGGCCGGAAATTCGTCGAGCCGGCGCGGATCGTCCGAGGCCGGCGCGACCATGTGCAGGGGCTGCATGCCGGCGACGCCGATGAAGGTCTGCATGGTGTTGTAGGTGAACATGCCGCCGCAGCTGCCGATGCCCGGGCAGGCGTGGCAGGAGATCAGGTGCCGGTGTTCGGGGTCCGGATGCCCGGCGGCCTGGTAGGCGCTGACGATGTCGAGGGGCTCGCCGGTTCGCGGGTCCTTCCCGGGCCGGATGGTGCCGTCGGACATGATGATCGCCGGCTCGTTGTGTTCGAGGATTGCGGCCAGCGCGCCGACCGGCGGCTTGTCGCAGGCGACCACGGCGATGGCGCCGGCGAGCCCGGTGGCCTCCAGGTGCTCGCAGAGCGAATCGTTGGTGATCTCGCGGCCGATCAGCGAATAGCGCATCTCGGCGGTGCCGTTGCGGATGCCGTCGGACGTGGCGATGGTGTATTCGGGCTGGACCAGCCGGTACTTCAATTGGCCCTCGCCACCGCCGATCCGGCCGAGCAGGCTGTCGTGGATCGCCCGGACCTTGGGCTCGACGCCGATGTAGCACTGGCTGTCGCCCTTGGTCCCGACGACGCCGACCGAGGGCTCGTGAATCAGGGACGGGTCCGTGCCCATGACTTCGGCCATGCCGTGGGATTGGGCCGAGCGGCCGGGATGGCGGTCGATCAGGACGACATTGGACTTGGGCATGGCTTCTTCCCCAGGGGCAAATCGCGTTGCGGCGCCGTGGCGGGCCTACGCTCGTCCCGCCATCAGGCTGCTCTCTTCTATTCCACGGGCTCCCAGGAATCCAGCAAGATAGAGGGGCCCATCACCCCCACCCCGACCCTCCCCCTTCGAGGGGGAGGGAGAAATTATTCCCTCTCCC
>JAJDXO010000006.1 GCA_022823235.1 Rhodospirillales bacterium | reverse complement strand
GCCGACGACGACATTGTTCTCGTCCAGGACCGTCGTGATCTTCGTGCTCAGCACGTCCCAGGAGATGGTCTGCGAGAAGCTCCTCAGGTGAATCTTGTCCTGGGTCGTGTCGAAGTCGGTGATGGTGTCATCGCCGTGGCCTTCCCAGAAGAAGAAAATGTCGGCGCCTTCCCCGCCGGTAAGTGTGTCGGCGCCTTCACCGCCGATGATGAGGTCGTCGCCCCCCCCCCGTCGATAATGTCATCGCCGGAGCCGCCGAAAATAACTTCGAGGCCGAGCCCGTCCTTGTCCGAACCGGTGATGGTGTCGTCGCCGCTGCCGCCGAAAAGCCAGCCGCCATACCCGGTGGCGACGATCGTGTCGTTGCCGCTGCCGCCGAATACGTCATCCCAGACGCCTTCGCTCTTGAGGTAGTCGGCGTTGCTGCCGCCAAGGATGATGTTGAAGTTCCGGCCGCCGCCGGCGGTGTCTGCGCCGCTGCCGAGATCTATGATGTCGATCGCATCGCCGCCCTGGCGGTTCTCATCGGTCTGGTCGCCGACATGGACATATGCGAACGTGCCTTCTTCCTGGGTGTTATCGTCAGCCATTTCAAATCTCCTTCTTCTCACTATGCTGCGGCGGCAATGGATCGAATATTAGCGGCATGGATTTATAGACGTAAAGGCCGACTTCTTAAGTTACTCATAAAATTTTCCGATGATTTTCGTCCGGTTCACGGCGCCGTCACCCGGCCGTCCCGCCCGCGTCCTTGGTCAGTGTGACGACGTTGCATCCGTCGCGCCGCCGGTATTCGACGCCGTCCATCATCCGGTTGACCAGCAGCATGCCGAGCCCGTCCGTTTCCTCCCCGTCCATCGGGGCATTGAGATCGGGCTCGCGCATCTCCGTCGGGTCGAACGGCGCGCTGTCGTCGACGATCGCCACGACGAGCGTCTCCCCCTCCAGGCAGAGGATGACCTCGATGCGGTGCGCTTCGTCGTCGTCGTAGCCGTAGCTGATGGTGTTGGTCAGCAACTCGTCGATCGCCAGATTAACCGCGAACGCGGTCTCCTCCGCGATCCCGCGCGCCGCGCAGAACTCTTCGATGCGCGACGCGACGCGGGCGATCTTGCGCAGGTCGTTCTCCAGGGCGATCTGAACGGTTTCGGCCATCCCCCGATCCCCGGCTCAGTCCTCGCGCAGCGAGCGGTAGAAGAAGTCGCTCACCGGCTTCACCAGATAGCTGACCACCGAACGCTCGCCGGTTCGGATATGCGCCTCGACCGGCATGCCGGGCGTCACCTCCAGATGGCCGAACAGGCGGCGGTCGTCCTTCCCCTCCCGCGCGCCGTTTTCCGCTCCGGCATCCGCCGCCGGCGCGTCCATCGTCAGCTGCACCTCGTACCAGGAAAGGCCGGTCTCCGCCTCGCGCACCGCATCGGCCGATACCCGGACCACGCGGCCGTCGAACTCCGGCGTCTCGCGCGCCGGAAAGGCGGAGAAGCGGAGCACCGCGGGCTGTCCCGGATACACCTGGTCCACGTCGATCGGGTTGAGCCGCGCCATCACCACGAGCCCCGCATCGGCCGGGACGATCTGCAGGATCGGCTCGCCGGGCCGCACCACCTCCCCGGCCGCGAAGACCGTCATGCCGAACACCTCGCCCGGCACCGGGGCGCGCACCTCCATCCGCCCCAGGCGCTGCCGCACCGAGGCCAGTCTTTCCTTTACCTCGTTCTCTTCCGCGCTCACGTCGCGCGCTTCCTTCTCGGCTTCCTCGATGCGGCGCGAGTCGATCTGGAGAATCTGGATCTCCAGTTCCGAAATCCGGCCCCGGACGCGGGCGATCCTGGCAGCGTTGGTGCCGGACTGGCCTTCAAGGTTCTTCGCCGCGCGCTCGATCGCGAGCAGCCGCGGAAGCTGGGAGAGGCCCTTCTCGAACAACGTGCGCTGCACCTTGAGCTCGCGGTCGATCAGCGCGCTTTGCTGCTTCAGGGAGACCGCCCGCGCCTCCATCCCGGTAATTTCGTCGCGCGCCTGCCCGATCCGTTCGCGAAGCCGCGCCACCTCGCCGGCGCGGGCCGCAGCGCGCGCCCGGAACAGGCGTTCCTGCCCGTCTAGGACCGCCTTCACCCGTGGGTGGGAAGCGGCCCGGGTGGCGAGATCGGCGTCCCAGGCGACGGTGTCGGCGCTACCGAACTCGGCCTCCAGCCGGTTGCGCCGGGCGGCGAGCTCGGCCTGCCGGGCGGCAAGGATCGCCTCCTCCGAGCGCAGCAGCCCATCGCCGAAGCGGAGCAGCGGCTCGTCCCTCGCGACCCGGTCGCCGTCGCGCACCAGAACCTCGCTGACCGTGCCGCCGTCCGCGTGCTCGACCGCCTGGTTGCGGTTTTCCACCTCTATCCAGCCCGACGCGATCACCGCCCCCGACACGGAGGCCAGCACGCTCCAGGCGGCGACGCCCCCGACCAGCACGGCCGCTCCGCCGAAGCCGAGAATCAGTCCCCGGCGCGCGGAGAACCTGCCGAGGTCCGCCCCGCCGGTCATGGCGCCCGGTCCCCGGCTATCGGCGTCACGGTGGCGCCCTCGCCTCCGCCGCCTTCCGTATCCGGCTCGGAACGGTAGCCGGTGACGCGCGCGATGGCGGCGACGATCTGCTGCTCAAGCGAAGACGGGGCGGGGCGGCCGGTTCCAGGCTCGTTCGCGGGAAGCGGCGCGACCGGCGCGACGGGACGGCCGGGCAACCTTGCCTCGGGACGCGCCGCGGGCGGGGGTCCGTCCGGCTTCGCGGCCGCGCCGGCCTTCAGCTGACGGACCGGCGCCTTGCCGCGGTCGGGCGTGGCGGGGACCGGACGCCCGCCCTCCATCACGTAAACCGTGTCGCATTGCGCGAACGCGCCGTGCCGGTGCGCCACGATCACCGCCGCCCCGCCCCGCCGCTTGTGCGCCTGGACCGCGCGCGCCAGCGCCATCGTTCCCTCGGAATCTAGGTTCGAATCGGGCTCGTCCATCACCAGAATAACGGGCGAGCCATAGAACGCGCGGGCGAGCGCGATGCGCTGGCGCTGGCCGCCCGAAAGCGCCGCGCCGCCGGCCGAGACCTCGAAATCGTAGCCGCCCGGCAGGTTGAGGATCATCTCGTGCGCGCCGCACCGCTTCGCCGCCGCGACGATCTCGGCGTCCTTCGCGTCCGCGTCCATCCGCGCGATGTTCTCCGCCACCGTGCCCTCGAACAGGACCACCTCCTGCGGCAGGTAGCCGATATAGCGTCCGAGCGCCGCGCTGTACTGATCGAGCTCCGCCCCGTCGAGCCGCACCGAGCCGGCCGCCGGGCGCCACACCCCGGCCAGCGCGCGTGCGAGCGTCGACTTGCCGGACGCCGAGGGTCCGGCGATCCCCGCCGCCTGGCCGGGCTCGAGGCGGAAGGTCGCGCCGCGCACCGCCGGCACCCGCGCGCCCGGCGCGGCGACCGTTACGCCCTGCACCTCGAGAAGCGCGCGCGGACGGGGCAGCTCCGTCCGCGGCATCTCGGGGGGCGTTTCCTCCAGGAGCCGCGCCAGCGAGCGCCTTGCCGCCAGCACCTGCTGCAGGAGCGGCCATTGCCCCACCGCCTGGTCGATCGGCGCGAGCGCACGGCCGAGCAGGATCGACGCCGCGATGATCACGCCGAACGTCACCAGTCCCTGGATCGCAAGCCACGCGCCGAGGCCGAGCATCATCGATTGCAGGAACAGCCTCAGGGTCTTCGTCGTCACCCCGAAGAAGCCGCTCCGGTCGGACGCCGCCATCGCGCGTTCCAGAAGCTGGTCCCGCAGCTCGGACGAACGCGACACCACCGCCTCTTCCATGCCGAGGCCCCGGACCGTCTCGCTTCCCGCCCGCATCTGCTCGACGAAATGCTGGGACCGCGCCGTCGCCTCCCCCAATTCGCCCTGGAGGCGGCCCGTCCGAGTCTGGTTGATCAGCGCGAGCAGGAGCAGCAGGCAGCCCGAGAACACCGCCAGCACGCCCAGCATCCAGTGAAACAGGAACAGAACGCAAAGGAACACCGGCGTCCACGGCGCATCGAAGAACGCGAACGGGCCGGTCCCCGAGGCGAAGCGCTGGATCGCCTCCAGGTCGCGCAGCCCCATCGCCGGGCGCGCCCGCTCGGACGGCGCGATCGCCCGGGCCAGGATCGCCCGCAGCACGCGGGTGTCCAGCCGGGCTTGCAGCCGCGCCCCGGCGCGCGCCAGCACCCGGCCCCGCGCGTGGTCCAGGATGCCCATCATCAGGAACAGGAACGCGGTGATGACAACCAGCGTCACCAGCGTCGCCTCCGAGCGCGAGGTCAGCACCCGGTCGTAGACCTGCAGCATGAAGATCGGGCCGGTCAGCATCAGCAGGTTCACGAACACGCTGAAGAAGCCGACCGACAGGAACAGCCGGCGGCTCTCCGAAAGCGCGGTCCGTATCTCGCGGTCGCCGGTGCGGTCGTTCCCCATCGATCGATAGTCCCACTGCGCCCGCCGGCCGTACCCAGCACGTCATGCCTGGGTCAACCGAGCCTCCGAATGACGGTTTACGGGGCCGGAAGGCAAGGGCCAGACAGTAGCAAAGCGGATTCTGGGGGGCAAGAAACGTACGGCAAGCCCCCTCTCCCTCTGGGAGAGGGAACGTGATGCGGCAACGCTGTGACTCCCTCTCCCTTTGGGAGAGGGTTGGGGTGAGGGGAAAAAAAGCCGCCGTCCCCTGGCCGCCGCCGTATCAGCCTACTTGCGGTTCGTATTGGCCGTCCTGGCGGGTATGGCCGGCCTGTGCGTCGAAATCGAGGCATCGTGGTCGTCGAGAATATGGCCGATCCGCTCGCTCAGCCGGCGCCCCGCCTCGGTGACCTCGGCAACGGTTTCGTCCGGAAACGACTGTCCGCGATCGTGCTCGACCAGCGTCAGGCTTCCGATGACCTTGTTTTCCCCCGCGATGATGGGCACCCCGAGCGCATAGTAGCCGGGATCGACCTCGCCGCGGCTGATCACATGGCCGGCCTGCCGGATGGCTTTCAGGCCGGCCCGGAAATCATCCCATTCGCCGCCCAGCCCGGCCTTGGAGATCTCCAGACGGTGGTTGAGGAACAGCTTGCTGAGGCGCCGCTCCGGGAGATAGGCGAGGATCACCTTGGCCGTCGCCCCGTAGAACAGCGGCATCGGCCGGCCGCGGGTATAGGAAACGCTGAAATCGGAAATCACCGGCTCCTGGTGGATGCACAGCACCTTCTCGCCGTACAGGCTGCAGACCAGGAACAGGCCCGGGTTCCCGCCGCCGGTCCGCGCCGGCAAGACGTCGTTCGCCGCCGCCACCAGCGGATCGCAATTGCGGATCTGCCGGTCGAACTCGATGATCCTGGGCCCGAGAACATGAGCCCCCTTGCCGATGGACAGCAGCAGCCCCGAATCGCAAAGCTCCTTGACGTAGCGGTAGGTGGTCGAGCGGGTGAACCCCATTTCGGAAGCGATCTCCTCCAGGGTCCAGACCGGCTCGGTCTCCGTATAGAGGTCGAGAATACTGAGCAGGCGTTCAAGGCTCGACACGGGGCCCTCGCTGACTATCTTACGGACCCATAACCTAAAGCAGATTCGGGGCAGAACCATGGAAAAAGCGACATTCGGCGCGGGATGTTTCTGGGGCGTGGAAGCCGCCTTCCGCAAGGTGGACGGCGTTTCGGAGGTGATCTCCGGCTATTCGGGCGGCGCCACGGACAACCCGACCTACGAAGAAGTGTGCACCGGCAAGACCGGCCACGCCGAAGTGGTTCAAATCGACTTCGACCCGGCGACGGTGTCCTTCGACCAGCTTCTCGACAAGCTGTGGGACGTGCACGACCCGACGACCCTGAACCGCCAGGGCCCGGATATCGGCACCCAGTACCGCTCGGCCGTCTACTACCATTCCCCGGACCAGGAGGCCCGGGCCCGCAAGTCCATCGCCCGGCTGGAGGAATCCGGGCGGATCCGCAACCCGGTGGTCACCGAGGTCGCGCCCTTCTCCGCCTTCTGGCCGGCGGAGGAATACCACCAGCGTTATTTCGAGAAGGCGGGCTACGGCCACTAGCCTCCCGTCTTCGTTCGCCGCAATTCCCCCTCACCCAGCTACGGCTAAGCCGGGCTTCCGCCCGCCAAGCCTGCGCATCCCTCTCCCTCCGGGGGAGAGGGAATGGTGCGCCGTTATTGCCCCCTCCCCCTTGACGGGGGAGGGTTGGGGTGGGGGTGAAGATGAGGGTGGGGGTGATGGAAGCGGCGCAGGTGCGCCGGCGACTCCCGGCCCTCCATGGGATAAGCTGTTTCCCCTGAACCAACGCGGGAAACAGGGAGGTCCGCCATCACCGAATTCGTCACCCTCTCCAGCGCGACCAAGCTGGACGAAACGGCACGGGGAAAGGTCGCGATTCTCGGCTCCCAGGGCTCGGCGGGACCCGCGTCGTGGGCGGCGAAGGCGGGCGTCCGCGCCGTCATCCTCAACGACTGCGGCATCGGCAGGGACGAGGCGGGCATCGCCGCCCTGCCGTTCGGCGACGAAATCGGCCTCCCCGCCGCGTGCATCTCGCATATGTCGGCCCGGCTCAGCGACGGCGGGGACATGCTGGCGCGGGGCGTGATCAGCCGGGCCAACCGGCTTGCGCGGACGTTCGGCGTCCGACAGGGCCAAACCTGCATCGAGGCCGCGCATTTGCTGGCAAACGCGCCTGCATTTGCGGGCAGCGTGCCGGCGGTTGGAGAGCCCGGGCGGCATCTGCTGGCGGAACTGGACGGGGTCACGGTCTGGGGCCTGGATTCCAGCGTTTTGATGGACGCCCCGGACGCCGGACAGATCGTCGTCACCGGCTCCCATGGCGGCCTCGTCGGCGGCATCGGCGAGCCGGCCCGCGGAATCGCCATCCGCGCCGGAATCTATCACGACGCCGGCATCTGCCCCGACGGTTCCTCCACCAGCCGCCTGCCGGCGTTCGACGAACGGGGCGTTCCTGCCGTCCTGGTGAGCGCCGCATCGGCGCGGATCAGCGATGCGCGGTCGTGCTACGGGGACGGCGTGATTTCGATGGTCAACGACCGGGCCGCCGCCCTCGGCGCGGCGCCGGGCATGACGGCGCGGGAATTCGTCGAACGGGCCGCGGGCTAACCGCCGAGAGCAATGGTGCCGACGTAGGTGCTCCTGCCCAATTCGGCTTGAACCGTTGCGCCGGGAAAATCCGGATGGCTCACTTCGATGGCGTAGACGCCGCTGTCGGCCCTGAGCCCGTCGAACTGGAAGTCCCCGTAATTGTCGGTGGCGGTGCGGGCCAGTTCGTCGCCGGCGTACCTGAGCACCACCTCGGCGCCCTCGACGCAATCCTCGACCCCGTCCCGGGCGGCGGCCACCGTTCCCCCGATAAACTCGTAGCGGTACTTGCCGAGGTTCTTGTAGTGAACCCGCGGTTTCGTATCGAGATCGGGCCGGAAATCCTCCAGTCCCTCCTCGCGCCGGATGCGGGCCATCTCCGCGTCGTCCACCTTGACCGCGCGGAGCGCGCCGGTCGGGCAGGATTGAACGCAGCGGGGATGCTGCCAGCCCCGATCCAGAAGGTGCGCATCGAAGGGCCAGGCCTGCGGGATCTCCTTTTCCTCGTTCCAGTAGACCGCGCCATAGGGACAGGCGTCGACGATCTGTCTTTGACCCTTCGATTTGACGGGATCGATGATGACGATGCCGTCGGCCCGCTTGGTGATGGCGCCGTTCTCCGCCGCTTCCATGCACGGCGCATCGTCGCAGTGATTGCACATGACCGGCGCGTAGGTGACGTCGACCATGGGCGGCTGGCCCCGCTCCCGCTTCAGAATCTCGATCCACCTGTGGCCGTGAAGCGGCATCTCCGCGGCGACGCCCGGATGGTCGTTGCCGGTGTACTCATCGACGGTGGAGAGGTAGCAGTTGCCGCAATTCTCGCACTTGGCGGCATCGACGATCATGTTCCATTTGCTCATCGTCCCGCCCCCCTACTTCGCCGGCACCAATTCCGGCGCGGGCTCCGGCTGCGCGGCCGGCGTCACGCCGTCGAGGTCGGTCTCGCCGTTCCATTTCACGACCTCGATCAGACAGGCGTTGTAGGCCGCCGAGTGGGTCTTCAGCGACTGCGACCGGGCCGGCGTGAGGTTGTTGATGCAGCCGCCCCGGTCGACCGAATAGCCGGGCTTGCCCATGGGATCATAGCGGGCCGCCGCCTGGCGGCAGTGAACCACGCCCGGCAGCAGCCGGTTGGTGATCTGCGCCGCGCACACCACCGCGCCCCGGTCGTTATGGAGCTTGATCAGGTCGTTTTCCCCGATGCCCCGGGCGGCGGCGTCCTCCGGGTTGAGGCGCGCGATCCAATAGTAATAGCCGTCGATCTCGACCCGGTGATCCATGAGGTCGTTGGTCGCCGAATCCTTGCCGTCGCCGTTGGTGTGGAAGGAATAGCGGGCGTGGGGCGAGACCAGCTGCAACGGATACTTCTCCAGCAGTCCGGCGGTGCCGAGCCCCTCCCATGA
Source organism: Rhodospirillales bacterium (assembly GCA_022823235.1). Lineage (GTDB taxonomy): Bacteria > Pseudomonadota > Alphaproteobacteria > Rhodospirillales > UBA2165 > JAJDXO01. The sequence goes on along the minus strand of JAJDXO010000006.1, from coordinate 6,899 downwards.
CGGGATATATCTGTTCAGCGGCGGGCGCTCCGGGTCCTGGCCGTAGCGCTTGAGGCTCTCGGCCTCGAACTCGATCTTGCCCGACTGGGTCTGCAGCCCTTCGCGGAAGTTCTCGCCGTAGGAGCCGGGCAGCGGGTGCGGCTCCGGCACGTCCTTCTTGCGTCCCTCGGCGAACCAGCGGTAGGCGGTGCGCGGCCAATTGGACTTGGGTTCCGCCGGCACGACGAAATAGCCCTTCCTGAGGAACTTCTTCCACGAGATGTGCCTGGGCAGGTCGGAGGCGTCGAACATCCGCTTCACCCAGTCGCGCTCGGTCATCCCTTCCGAGTAGTAGGCGCTGTGGCCCAGGCGCTTCAGCACTTCGAGGAAGATGGAGAAATCGGACTTGCTTTCGCCCAGCGGCTCGATGGTCGGGTGCTGCAGGGTGATCACCCGGTGATTGAGCTGGCCGATCCAGTCATAGCCGTACCCCTGCGGGCTCGCCCATTCACCGATGTCCCAGCGCTCGAAGTTGGTGCAGGCGGGCAGGATCAGATCGGCGAACCGCACCTCGCCCTCGTGCCAGATGCTCTGGGAGACCACGAATTCCAGGCTGTCGGAGTTGTACATCCGGGCGTAGCGGTTGCTGTCCGGCTGGGTCGAAATGTAGGAGCCGCCGTACTTGTACATCATCCGCACCGGCGAATGGCCGGGAGACGGGTAGTGCACGGGGAAGAACTGCCCCTCGATGAACCGGGGATCGATGGGATAGCCCTCGGCCTTGCCGTCCATGATGGCTTCGGGCAGCTTGAGCCGCGGGATGGTCTGCTGCACCGGGTTCATGGAGATCAGGTGCGGCATCCGCTGGTAGAGCGAGATCGCGTTGCCCGAATTGGTGAGATCGCCCGAGAAGCCGCCCTCGGCGTAACCCGGGAAATAGAACGAATAGTCGATGGGCGAGCCGAACTGCAGGTTGCCGAAATTGACGCCCGGCTTGCCGAGCCCCTGCATGGCCATCAGGCAAACCATGGCCCGCGCCCACTGGGCGCCGGTGGAGGTTCTGCACGCCCCGCCGAGGGTCACCCCCATGCCGCCGGCGGCGAGGTAGGTCTTCTTCGAGCCCCATTCGCGGGCCAACGCCCGGATGTCCTTGGCCGGCACGCCGGTCTCGGCCTCGGCCCATTCCGGGGTCTTCGCTTCGCCGTCTTCTTGGCCCAGGATGTAGTCCCGCCATTTGTCGAAGCCGGTGGTGCGTTCGGCGACGTACTCCTTGTCGTAAAGCCCTTCGGTCATCCAGACATGGGTGATGGCGTGGGCCAGCGCCGGGCTGGTGCCGGGCCGGGGCGCGAACCACTTGCCCCCCACCCAGGCGGCGGATTCGTTGAGGTACGGATCGATGTGGACGGACTTGATGCCCAATTCCTTGGCCCATTGACGGCGCACCGTGCCTTCGAAGGAGCCGTAGACGCCGTTGGTCACTTCCGGGTCCGACGACCAGTAGACGATCATCTCGCATTCCTTGAGACAGTCCTCGACCAGGCCGTAAATTTCCGGCGCGCCGTTGCGCATGGAATGGCCGTAGTGATGCATCGCGCCCCAGTACCAGCCCTCCCAGCTATCCGGATTGAGGGTGGTGGTGGTCGCGCCGAGGATGTTGGCGAACCGGTTCATGGCGCTGATGTAGTAGCCGATATTGCCCCAGGTATGATGCGAGGTGCGGCTGACCATGATGGCGCCCGGGCCGTACTGACGGTTCACCCGCTTGATCTCGGCCTCGACGATGTCCAGGGCCTCTTCCCAGGAAATCCGCTCGTAGCCGGAGACGCCCCGGTTCTGGATGTTGCGTTCGCCGTCGGGGTCGAAGTCCACCCGTTTCATCGGATAGAGGTTGCGCTCCTTGGAATAGATCAGCGATTTCGAGGTCTGGCCGTGGGGCGCCAAGGTGGTGCGCCGGGGCGGGCGGAAGGTCTTGCCGCGGGCCTCGATTTCCCAGGGCTGCGGATCCTCGTCGTCGAACTCGATGGGGGTGATCCGGACGATCCTGCCGTCCTTCACATAGACGAATACGGGGCCGCCGTTGGTGTGGCTGGTGTAGCGGGTTTCGCCGTTCTCCACCGGGGTGCCGTATTTCCAACCGATGTGCTGGGTCATCATCACGGTGGCCGAGAACCAGTAAGTGTCTTCGTCCTCGCCTTCCATCATCAGCTGAAAGTTCTTGATCGCCTCGATCTGTTCCAGATGGTCGATGGGCGGCATGAGCAGCCGGCCGCCGATATGGGCATTCTTGAAAATCAGCAGAACCTCGGCGTTGTCCTTCACGCCGGCGCCCGAGTGAATACGGCCGTCCTGGAAGCGGAACCACCGGCCGCGCCCGTCGGCCTGGCTGAGGAATTGCGCCGTCAGGTTTCGTTCCTTGAGGCGTTCGCGGAAGGCCGGATGGCGCCATGCGGTAATCCGCAGCACCCAGAGCAACGCATACAGCACGAATGAAAACTTCATGGGACGCCTCCCGTCCGGCGGCTCCCGACAGGCCGCCTGATCCAATATCGCTATGTAGAATAATGCCATTCCGGCGGGCGGTGGAACAAGCCGGCCAAGCCACGTATGCGATCGTGATGCATCGTTCGGCGCCCGGAACGCTTTGAGAGGAGATTATTGGCGGGGATTACTGGAAGGTTCGGCGCAGGTAGTTGCTGAGCGTATCGACGACGGTAACCGCACCGAGGATCACCAGCAGGATCGCGCCGACCTGCGGGTAGTCCAGGATCCGGAGCGAGCCGATCAGCTCCGTGCCGATGCCGCCCGCCCCGACCATGCCCATTACCGTGGACTGGCGGAAATTGTACTCCCAGCGGTACATGGTGACGTCGGCGTAGTAGGGAAAGACCTGGGGGAAAACCCCGTGCGTAATCACCTGCATGCGGGTCGCGCCGGTCGCCTGGGCGGCCTCGATCGGCTCCGGATGGGCGTGCTCGATGGCTTCGGCGAAAAACTTGCCGACCATGCCGACCGAATGGAGACCGAGGGCCAGGACACCGGGCAGCATGCCGAAGCCCACGGCGGCGACGAACACGATCCCCATGATGAGTTCGGGAATGGCGCGGAGCGTATTCAGGATCAGCCGGGCGACCTGATAGACCGCCGGGTGGGGCGAGGTATTCCTGGCCGCCAGAATTGCCATGGGCACGGACATGGCGACCGCCAGCGCGGTGCCCGCGATGGACATGGCGATGGTATCGATCAACGGACCGATCCACTGTTTCCACCTCGAAAAGTCGAGGGGCCACATCTCGCTCATGATGGTGCCGATGGCCGGCAGCCCTTCCGCGAGGCGGCTGCCGTTCAGCATCTCCGTGACCCAGAGACTGATGAAGATCAGCACCAGGACCGCCGCGATCTTGGCGGTCGTGACACGGCGGCGGCGGCGCTCCTCGGATAGGAGCTGGTTGACCCTATCCGGGGTTTGAGAGATCGCCAGCGGGTCGATCATGGCCGCGGTCCTTTTGGGGAGAAAACCCGGCGGACGGCCCGCCGGGCTTCACATTATCCGCCGGGCCTAGGAGCTCGGCTTCACGTTGGACCGGATATCGCGGATGATATCGTAATCCTCATCCTTGATTTCCGCGAAGCCGTCGGACTTGAACGGCTTCAGAACGGCATCGCCCTCGGGCGTGCCTTTCTTGAGGCCGTAGAAGGCCGAGCGGACCCGCTTTTGCACGTCGGGCTTCAGATCGGTGCGCATGACCCACGGATATTGCGGGATGGGCTTCGAGTAGGCGACCACGCGTACCTTTTTCAGATCGATGATGCCGCGCTCGACAAGGCGCTCGAAAATCGGCCGGCTAAGCCCGCCGACCTTGGCATTGCCGCGCTGCACGTTGACCGCGACGGCGTCATGGGCGCCCAGGAAGTTCTCCTTGTAATCCCTGCCCACGTTGACGCCGGCCGACATCAGGGTGAACTTCGGCGCGAAGTGGCTGGAGGTCGACGCCGGGTCGCCGAACGCCGCATCGACGCCGGAGCCCTTGATATCGGCCATCGTCCTGATGTTCGTTTCGGCGTTGGCGATGATCACCGACTGATAGGTGGTCGATCCGCCCTTAAGGCGCGCCGCAAAGGGCTGGATGTCGAGCTTGCCGCCCTGCATCTTTTCCTTGGCGATGGTGTAGGACGCGGGACCGAAATACGCAAGATCGATGCGGCCGAACCGCATGGCTTCGATCATCGACGAATAGTCGGTGGTCACGACCAGTTCGATTTCCTTGCCCAGTTTCTTGGTAAGGTAATCCTTGAGACCCTGGTTTTGCTGGATGATGGTCGCAGCGTTCTCATCCGGCAAAAGCGCTACTTTCAGTTTCTTGGGATTGTAGTCTTCGGCGCCCGCTGTCGCTGATACACCGATGGTCAGAAGAGCCGCGGCAAACACGCGGAAAAAGGTACGTCTAAGCATTATTTTACTTCCCCCTAGGGAATGGTTGACGAAAGGAAATTGTTAAGTTTCCGGCGGGTGAAGGTTCGAATTCAGTTCTCGATTATCGGCTATGGTTCTCCATAAATCGCGGATAGTGCGCCCTCGGTAAGAGCATCTGGAACGTCGTCGAACACGACATGCCCGTTCGACAATCCGATGATTCTATCGGCGAATTCACGGGCGTATTCCAACTGATGCAAACTCACAACAACTGGTATTCGGTCTTCCTTGCAGATTGCGCGGAGTTGGGTCAAGACACGATGCGATGAGGACGGGTCCAATGAGGCCACCGGCTCATCCGCCAATATGATCTTTGGGTGCTGCGCCAGGGCGCGGGCGATCCCCACCCGCTGCTGCTGTCCGCCGGACATGCTGTCACAGCGGCTGAACGCCCGGTCGAAGAGAGACACCCGGTCGAGACAGGCGAGCGCGAGGCGGCGTTCGCGCTCGGAAAACGGCCACAACGTCCGCCAGAACGTATGTTTTCCCAACCGGCCGGCCAACACGTTCTGCAGCGCGGTCTGCCGCCCGATCAGCTGATGCTGCTGGAAGATCATCGCCGTCTTCGTGCGGTGTCCGCGAATGTCCCCGGCGGTTTCGAGGGTGCGGTTTTCACCATTCATCACCCGTCCGGCCGTGGGCGAAACCAAAAGGTTCAGGGTGCGCAGCAGGGTCGATTTGCCGGCGCCGGAAGGCCCCAGCAGAACCGTGACCTGATCGTCCATGAAATCCAGGGAAAGGGGATGAAGGGCCCGGGTGCCGTCGGGATAAACCACCTCGACATCCCGGATCCGGATTATTGAATTCCGGCCGCCATCCGGCCCGGCGCCGTCATTCCGCGCCTGTTCGCCGGTCCACTCATCGTCTACGCTTTGAAGCATCAGCCCGCTCATGCGCCGACTGCATAGCACAGCAATTTGAAAAATCAATGACTTACCAATTGCCCAGAGCAGTAACCGGCCAAATTGGATCAATTTGATGGCGCTCATCGGTTGGCCGGGCAGGCGCGGGCCGAAGTGCGATGTGTGTGCATCGGACGAGGCCCGCAACGCACCCGGGGGACCGGGGAGCGCCACCGAAGGCCGGGTTCCTTCGCGCCGTGGCGGCGTTGCGTCACCTCGTCGATGGCCGCCGATGGTCCGGCATCGCCGTTCGCGGCGCGCCTGGCCACGACGCGAATTAATCCCGGTCAAATGGTTCAATCTGGCCGGATACTGCTCTAGTGTAACTTGGGCAGTTGGAACCCGTTGGACCCGCGCGGCAAGGCCGGCACTGGATCATGGACGACATCGTCATCGCTCAACCGGTTGATGCGGATATAGCCGATACGCTCAAGCCTTTTGGCCGCGTCTGGATGAATCCGGGTCCGGACCCCCTGACCGCGCCCGAACTTGCCGAGCGGTGCCGGCCCGCGAAGGCGCTGATGGCTTTCATGACCGAACATATCGATGCGGAATTTCTCGAGTGCTGCCCCGATCTCAGGATTATCGCCGGCGCGTTGAAGGGCCATGACAATTTGGACGTCGCCGCCTGTTCGGAACGGGGGGTTGCGGTCTCGATCGTCCCCGACCTTCTCACCGAACCGACCGCCGAACTGGCCCTCGGACTGATGATCGCCGTTTGCCGGAATATGCTGCCCGGCGACCGGCATGTCCGCTCCGGCAAATTTGCCGGCTGGCGGCCGAGATTTTTCGGCGGCTCGATAAACGGCGCGACGATCGGCATCGTGGGCGCGGGCAAGGTCGGTCAGGCCCTTCTGACCCTTTTGCGGGGCTTTCGGTGCCGCCGGCTCTACTTCGACAAATCGCCCATGAGCGGGACGCGCGAACGCGAACTGGACGCCGAGTACGCGGCGCTGGACGATCTCGTCGCGCAGTCCGATTTTCTGGTTCTGGGCCTCCACCTGACCGGCGACACCATCGGGATGGCGGACGCGGCCTTCCTTGAGCGCATGAAGCCGGGCAGCTACCTGATCAATCCGGCGCGGGGCTCGCTCGTCGTCGAAGCGGATGTCGCCGACGCGCTCGAAAATGGACATCTCGCGGGCTATGCGGCGGATGTATTCGAGACCGAGGATTGGTCGCGGGCCGACCGTCCGGACGCCGTCGAGCCGGCACTTCTCGCCTCGGAACGCACCGTCCTGAGCCCCCATATCGGCTCCGCCGTCACCGGGGTGCGGCGGGAAATCGTCAAATCGGCGGCCGCATCGATCGCCGAGTGCCTTTCGGGCAGCGTGCCGGCAAATGCCGTCAATAAAGAGGCGCTTCGCTAGGGCCTGTACTCGATTGGGGAATTCCCGTTTTTGCGCTCCCCCTCACCCAGCTTCGGCTACGGCTCGCAGGCTCGCCAAGCCTTCGCATCCCTCTCCCTCCGGGGGAGAGGGAATAATTTCTCCCTCCCCCTCGAAGGGGGAGGGTTGGGGTGGGGGTGAATCTTAAAATGGGTGAGG